>NZ_BJTG01000004.1:0-300000 GCF_013340205.1 Anaeromyxobacter diazotrophicus | reverse complement strand
GCGAGGACGCCGTCGAGGGCGTCGCGCCCCTGCTCGCGCTCGGTGAAGACGGTCTCCAGGAGCTCCTCGACGTGGTGGGCGTGCAGGGCGGTGTCGTTCATGGTGGGGTTCAAGGGTGGGCGCGACGGCGATCGAGGAGGGCCTTCAGGCGGCCGGCCAGTCCGGTCTCCTGGGGGAAGCTGTAGCCGCAGGACGGGCAGCACATGACCTTGCACCCCGCCGCCAGCGGGCAGCTCGGGCGGCAGCCCTGGCCCTGGGCGTCGAAGGTGGTCCCGCACAGCGGGCAGGTCTCGCTCCTCTTCACCAGGGCAGGCACGGCGTCCTCACAGGTAGAAGCGGCGCATGAGCACGTTGAGCAGCGCGCCCACGCCCACCGAGAAGGGCAGGATGAAGCCGGCGATGGCGACGCCGGTCTTCCAGCCCCGCTCCTTCAGGATCATGAAGAAGTTGGCGATGCAGGGGATGAAGAGCGTGATGGTGACGAGCGCGGTCACCACCTCGACCTCCATCGCCCGGGTCATGGTGCCGGCCTTCATGAACGGCTCGTAGTGCATGAAGAGCCCGGCCGCGGCGTAGTCGCGGCGGAGGAAGCCGAGGATGAAGGCGCTGGCGGCCTCCTTGGGCAGCTGCAGCACGCCCACCACCACCGGGGCGGCGGCGCGCTCCAGCACCTGGAGCCCGTGCACGCGGTCGAGGCCCCACAGGATGAGCGTGCCGAGGACGAAGAGCGGCAGCGCCTCGCGCAGGTACCACTCGATCCGGGCGAGCGTCTTCACCGCGATGTTGCCCGCCTGCGGCACCCGCAGCGGCGGCAGCTCGAGGATGAAGTCCGAGCCGCGGCCCGGGATGACCTTGGCGGCGAGCCAGCCGACGAGGAACAGCACCGCCAGCACCGCGCCGGCGAACCAGGCCGCCGCGACCGGCCCCACCCCGGCCAGCATGGCGAAGATGACGGCGAGCTGCGCGCTGCAGGGGACCCCGAGCGCCAGCAGGAGCGTGACGATGACGCGCTCCTTGCGCGTCTCCATGATCCGGGCGGTCATGGTGGCCATGGTGTCGCAGCCGAGCCCGAGCACCATGGGCAGGACGGCCTTGCCGTTGAGGCCCATCCGCTTGAAGACCTTGTTCACCATCACCGCCAGGCGCGGCAGGTACCCCGAGTCCTCCAGCACGCTGAAGGCGATGAAGAAGGTGGTGACGATGGGCAGCACGATGGCCATGCCGTAGCTGAGGCCCATCGAGAACACGCCGTAGCGCCCGACCAGGAAGCCGCCGTGATCGCGGAACGGCACGCCGGGCGGGCCGACCAGGAACTCCTGCAGGCCCTTCGCCGGGACCGCCCAGCGCACCAGCCGGTCCATCCACGGCACGAGGTGCTCGTAGAAGACGGTGTTCTCGAGGAAGTCGACCGCGGTCTTGGCGCCGAACACGCCCACGAACTCGTAGCAGGCGAACAGGACGCCGAGCAGGATGGGCAGCCCGAGCAGCGGGTGCGTGGACCAGCCGCCGAGCCGCCGGGAGAAGCTGCTCCCGACCGTGCGCGCGCCGCGCGTCACCACCGCGTCATGCAGCCGGTCCACCGCCGCCAGCCGCTGGCGCGAGACGACGAACCGCAGCGACTCCGGGTAGCGGGCCGCCAGCCGGCGGCGGATCTCCTCCAGCCGCTGCAGGTCGGCCTCGGGCAGCTCCGCCGCGAGGTGCTCGCCGAGCGAGGCGTCGCCGGCGAGCGCCATCACCGCCAGCGCCCGCCGCGAAAGCCCGCCCCGCGACGGCATGAGCGGCTCCAGCTCGGCCAGGGCCGCCTCGATCGCCTCGTCGTAGCGCGGGGCGAAGCGCGAGCGCCGGGCGCGGCCGAGGGCCGTCACCAGCTGCGGCAGCCCCTTGCGCTCGACCGCCACGGTCGGCACCACGTCCACCCCCAGCGCCTCGGCCAGCGGCGCGGCGTCGACGTGGAAGCCGCGGCTCTTCGCCTCGTCCGCCATGTTGAGGGCGAGCACGAAGGGGACGCCGGCCTCCGCCAGCTGGGCGGTGAGGAGCAGGCCGCGGCGCAGGTTCTTCGCGTCGCAGACCTGCAGGCAGGCGTAGTCGCGCTCCTTCATCAGGATGTCGCGCGTGACCTGCTCGTCCTCCGACATGGGGGTGAGGTTGTTCGTCCCCGGCGTGTCCATCACGTGCCAGGGCTGGCCGTCGAGCACCGCCGAGCCGCGCGTCACCTCGACGGTGGTGCCGGGGTAGTTCGAGACCGTGACGTACTTGCCGGTGAGCGCGCCGAAGAGGACGCTCTTGCCGACGTTCGGGTTGCCGACCAGGATCACCGACCGGGGCGCGGCCGCGACCTCCTTGCGGTCGAACGGCGTGCTGCGGGCGGGGGCGGAAGACGGGGGGGTCACGCAGGCTCCTTGGCGGCCGCGCCGCGGCAGCCGGCGCAGCGCCCGTACAGCTCGACGCGCCGCCGCTCCACCTCGAAGCCGTGGCGGCGCGCCAGGCGCCGCTGCAGCGCGGTGATGCGCTCGCTCTCGAACTCGACGATGGCGCCGCAGGCGGTGCAGATGAGGTGGTCGTGGGCGTCGCCGTGGTGGTGGTCGGCGGGCTCGTAGCGGGTCTGCCCCTCCCCGAAGCGCCGCGGCACCGCCAGCCCGCACTCGGCGAGCAGCTTCATGGTGCGGTACACGGTGGCGACCGACACCCGCGGATCCTGCTCGCGCACGCGCGCCACCAGCGCGTCGACCGGCACGTGGCCGCCCATGTCGAAGAAGATCTGCGCGATGGCCTGGCGCTGGCGCGAGTGCTTGAGGCCCTTCTGCTGCAGGAACGCGCCGAGCGCCGCGAGCGGATCGCGGCGGGGCCGCTCGTCGGGGCGGCGCGGCAGCGCGGAGGTCTCGGGGGCGGCTCTCATCTTGATAACGATTATCAGTATCAGAATCGGAGCGGCGCGGCAAGCGTGAAAGCGGCCGCGCTCGCGGGGCGCAGGGCCTGCGCCGGCGAGCGCGCGCGGGGCGGGCGCGCGCAACCGCTGCGCACCCGGCGGGGTCCGGCGTCAGCGGAGCTCGGAGACCCCGTGCGCCCGCCAGAAGGCGCGCCACTTCGGCACCGCCTCGGCGCCCTCCCCGCCCGCGTCCTGGCCGGCCAGCGCCACCAGCGAGGCGCGCGCCTGCCGCCGCACCTCGGGCGAGCCGTCCTCGAGCAGCTCGATGAGCCGCGGCACATAGCGGAGCGCGTCCGGGGGATCCCGGTGCCGCGCCAGCTCCGCGGCGAGCGCGCGCGCCTCGGCGTCGGGCGCGCGCAGGTGGCGCGAGAGGTCCACCTCGCGCACCGTGCCGGCCGAGCGCCAGCGCTCGAGCGACCCGGGCAGCGCCAGCGTGAGCACCAGCACCATCAGCCCCACCTGGACGAAGGCCTTGCCCGCCAGGTAGCGGCCGGCGCGCACCAGCGTGAAGCGGTAGGCGGCGAACAGGGCGATGAAGGCGGCCAGCAGCGCCGGGGCCAGGATGAGCGCGGCGCGGGGCGCCCGGCCCTCGCGCACCGCCTGCTCCAGCGCCGGCGCGCCGAAGAGCGTCACCGCCGCGGCGGCCAGCAGGAGCACGTACAGGGCGAGGCGCGCCTTGCGCAGCAGCCGGGGCGCGGCAGCCCACCCCTCGGTCGGCGACACGGCCATGCGCTCCTTAAAGCACGCCCGGCGGGCCCCCGCCACTGTGGCGACGCTTGACTTGGGGTCGTCGGTCCTTCAGGTTGCGCCCCCATGCCGGAGATCGACGAGGAGCTCATCGCGCGCGCGCTCCGCTGGTGCGCCGACGCCGGCCGCCCCTCCTCGCCCCAGGCCGTCCGCGACGCCCTGGCGCCGCTCTCCTGGGACGAGCTGCTGGCGGCGCGCGCGCTGCTCGCCGATCCGCCCCCCGCCCGCCCGCTCGGTCCCCGGGCGCTGTCGGAGCTGGCGCGAGGCGCCTCCCCCGCCGAGGCGGCCGCTCGCGAGCAGGCCGGCGACTTCGGCGAGGGCGGCGTCCCGCGGCCCGCGCCCGAGGCCGAGGCCGCGCCGCGCCGCGCGTCCGGCGGCACCCGGCGTGGTCGCAAGGCCGCCGGCCCGGTGGTGCACCGCGCGCGCGACCGCGCCGCGCCGGCGGCGCCCGCGGCGCCGGTCTGGCCGCGCCTCGACGACCTCCACGCGAGCGAGGGCCGCGCCGTGCTGGAGCGGCTGGTGCGCGAGCACGGCGCCCGGCGGGCCCCCCTGGTCGCGGCGCTGGCCGCGGCCTGGCGGCGCGGCGACGGCACCCCGCCCGACGCGGAAGACCTGGCGCGGCTGCTCGACGTCCACGGCCTCACCCGCGGGTTCGAGCGGCGGGAGCGCGACGAGCTGCTGCACGCGCTGCGCGCCGCCGGGGGCGTGCGCCGCGCCGCCGCGGCCGCGGTCGGCCTGACCGCCGAGGAGCTCGAGGCGGCGCTGCAGCGCCTGGGCGCCGCCGCCGCCGCCGAGTCGATCCGCGCCTCGCACCGCGAGGAGCTGCGCCGGCGCGAGCTGCTCTCCGATCGCGCGCACCTCCTGTTGACGGAGGAGGTGCGCCTCGTCGACCTGGGCCTGCTGGCCGAGTTCGAGGCGGACCTGCGCGCGCGCCTGCCGGAGCACGCCCGCGCGCTGCGCGCCTCGCGCGCCGGCCCGCTGGCGGCGGCGCTGGCGGAGAGCCTCGGCCTCGGGCCCAGCGATCCGGAGCGCCTCGCCGCTCGGCTCGGCCTGGCGCTGGAGACCCTGGCCGGCTCGGGTCCGGCGAGCGCCCGGCCCGCGCCGCCGCCGCGTCCGGGCTCCGGGCGGCCGGGGCGCGCCGGCGTACGGTCCGGCACCGGCGCCTCGCGCTCCGGGGGCGGGAGTCCGCGATCCTGGAGCGCGACTCCGCGCTCGGCCGCCGCTCCGCGCCCGTCCGGCTCGCGGTCGCCGGCGGCCCGGCCCTCCGCCGGCGGCGGGCGGCCCGGCCGCGTCGGGGCTCGCGCTTCGGGCGCCCGGTCTCCGGGGCGGCCCGGGCGCGGCGGGCCTCGTCCCGGCCGGCCCGCGCCGCGGAAGCCCCCCGCGCGCTGAACGTCTACTTCGCCTTCGGCAGCGGCTTGCCCTTCTCGAAGGCCGCGTCGGCGCCGAAGCGCGCCACGATCTTCTTCTTGGTGTCGAGCCCGTTGGTCATCTCGATGACGAACTTGGGGACGCGGCGCGCGCGGCGGTCGGCCACCCACCGCGTCATCTCGCCGCGCCTGCGCGCCGGGCGCCCCCCGGCGGCGCGCGCCGAGCGGCGGCCGCGGGCGCGGCCGACGCCGCTCTGGAGCTCGCTGTCGAGCCGCTCCGCCGCCATCTCGGCGATGGCCTTCGCGATGCTGGCGCTCGCGCGCCGCAGCACGGGGCCCATCGCGCGCCGAAGGATGTCGTCGATGGAGCCGTTCCCGGCGGGCCTGGCCATGTGTTCCTCCTCGGCGCGATTGATTTCGGATTGGTATCCGGCGCCTCGTTTTGTCCCTCCTACTATCGAATGGGCGCGGTGCACACAATCTAATTTTCTGCTAGGTTCCGTGCCGAAGCGGCCCTCTGGCGAAATGGTAAACGCGCTCGACTCAAAATCGAGTGGGGCAACCCCCCGTCCCGGTTCGAATCCGGGGAGGGCCATCCGAGCATTGCGCCGGCGCGCCCAGGCGCGTTTTCGCTTGCGGCGGCGTTCCGGCGCCGTGTATCTGTCCCGCCCGACCGCTGTCCGGCCGCCTCCGGCCGGCAGCGCCGGGCGGGTGCGCGCATGTACAATCTCCTCCTCAGCCTCGCCGCAGGGTTCGCCGTCGCGCTCGCGATTCGCCTGGCGGGCTTCGGCTGGGTGGCGGTCATCGTCCCCGGCGTGCTCGCCGCGGCCATCGCCTACGTCGCGCTCAACCTGCGCGCGCAGAAGCGGCTCTCCGCCGTGGTGGAGGCGGCGGTCGCGGACGCCCAGGCGCGCCGCTTCGACCGCGCCATCCAGCAGGCGAAGGGCGCGTTCGCCTTGAGCCGCTGGCTCTTCGGGTCCGAGGCGGCCGTCGCCGCGCTCATCGGACAGTTCATGTGGTGGAAGGGCGAGCAGGACGGGGCGCTGCCCTACCTCGAGCGCGCCGCGAACAGCCAGTGGCCGGCGCGGCTGATGCTGGCCATCGCCCGCTGGAGGAAGCGCGACCTCGCCGGCATGCAGAAGGTCTTCGAGGACACGCTCAAGGGGCGCGGCAACCGGAAGCAGGGGCTCCTCTGGTGCGCCTACGCCTGGCTCCTCGACAAGGAGAACCGCCACGAAGAGGCGGTGCGGGTGCTCGCGCGCGGGGTCGAGGCGAACGCGAGCGACGAGAAGCTCAAGTCCGCGCTCCAGGCGGTGCAGAACGGCAAGAAGGTGAAGATCGGGAAGCTCTACCTCGAGTGGTACAACTTCGGCGTCGAGGCGCCTCCGCAGATGATGCCGCCCGGCTTTCGCCCGGGCCGGCGCGCGACCTACCGCTGAAGCTGGCGCCGCGCGGAGGAGCACCTCCTCCGCCGGCGCCCTGACTCGAGGCCCCGACCGGGGCCGTCAGACGCTTCAACTGCCGTTGAATCCGATCGAGATCCGCCCCTCCTCGTCGATGAGGGGGACGCGCCGATCGCCTCCCGAGAGATCCAGGAACCGGTCGAGCGCCTCCGGGTTCCGCTTCACGTTGAAGTACTGCACCTCGAATCCACGTTTGCCGAAGTCCACACGGGCGGCATTGGTGTAGGGTCAGGTGTCCTTACCGTAGATGCTCACGCGCTTGGCGCTCATCGTGCCTCCTCGCGACGATGATGCCGCACGGCCGGCCAGCGCGGCAGCCCTTTCTGGTGCTCGCGTCGCGCAATCCCTCGACGTGCCCGGCGCGCCCGCTCCACCTGGGCGCTGCCGTGTACACCTTGCCGACGGGCATGATCCACCTCAGCCTTCCTGGGGAACGGGCAGGCGAGGCGACGTAACCGGGGCGGCGAGTCCGACCCCGCTGGGGGGTCATGGCGGTCGGCGAGCGACCAGGGACGAGCGATGGTTCGGCGGCGGACGATCCGCCCGCCGCGGCCGCGCCCGAGCGCGCCCGCGCCGACCCGGCCCAGCTCCTCGAGGCCAACCGGAAGCTGCGCGAGTCGGCGCAGCGCCACGACGACCTGCTCGCGCTGGCGGCCGAGGACCTGCGCAGCCCGGCGGCGTCGCTCCTGCGAGGCCTGCGGCGGCTGCGGCGCACGGGCGGCGCCGGGCCGGAGCTCGACGCGCTCCTCGCCGAAGCCCGGCGGGTGGCGCTCGTCGCCGACGGCCTGGTCGCGCTGCGCAGCGTCGAGGGCGGCAGCGTGCCCCTGCGCCGCCGCCGGCCGGCCGACCTGCACGAGCTCGTCGAGCGCGTCGCCTCCACCCGCGCCGAGCGCGCGCGCGCGCGGGGCGTCGAGCTCGCGCGCGAGGTGCCGCCCTACCGGATCACGCTCGCGGCCGACGCCGAGCGGCTGGAGGAGGTGGTGGGCGCGCTCGTCGACGGCGCCCTGTCGCGCAGCCGCAGCGGCGACCGCATCCGGCTCACGCTCCAGGCCTCGCCCGGCGGGGCACGGCTGGTGGTGGAGGATCGCCGCCCCGCCTCCACCCGCCCCCCGCGCCCGCGCCGCCGCGCCCCGGCCCGGCTGGCCGAGATCGGCATGGGGCTCGCGGTCTGCCGGAGCCTGGCCGAGCTCCACGGCGGCGGCCTGGAGGTGACGGTCCACGGCGACCGGCGCGCCATCGAGCTGCGGCTGCCGCTGGCCGCGACCGAGGTCCTCGAGCCCGCGGCGTCCTCCTCCGTCACCGTCCGGGCGCGCCTGCTGGTGGTGGACGACGACGAGGACGCGCGCGAGGCGCTCGCCATGATGCTCGGCGACGAGTACGACGTGCTGCTCGCCGCCGATGGGCTGGAGGCGCTCGAGGCGGCGCAGGCGACGCGCCCCGACCTCGTGCTCATGGACCTCTACATGCCGCGCATGGACGGGCTGGCGGCGCTGGAGGCGCTCCGCGCCGACCCGGCCACCGCCGACGTGCCGGTCATCCTCATCTCGGCGCGCGGGGACGACCTCACGCGCTCGCGCAGCCTCGACCTCGGCGCGCTCGACTTCCTCTCGAAGCCCTTCTCCGGGCGCGAGCTCAAGGCGCGCATCGAGCGCACCCTCCGCCTCACCCGGCGCGAGACGCTGCTGCAGGAGCTGGCGCGCACCGACGCGCTCACCGGGCTCCCCAACGTGCGCGCCTTCCGCGCGCGGCTCCACGACGAGGTGAAGCGCGCCCGCCGCTACCGGACGCCGCTCGCCTGCGTCATGGTCGACATGGACAACCTGAAGCCCATCAACGACCAGCTCGGGCACGCGGCCGGCGACGCCGCCATCCGCGCGGTGGGGGAGGTCATCCGGCGCGAGCTGCGCGAGACCGACTTCGCCGCGCGCTACGGCGGGGACGAGTTCGTGGTCCTGCTCCCCCACACCAGCGCGGCCGAGGCGCGCGTGCTGACCGAGCGGGTGCGCGATCGGCTGACCGAGGCGGCGCCGGAGGTGCGGGGCAGCCTGGTGAAGGTGGCCGCCTCCTTCGGCGTGGCCGCGCTCGACGAAGGCCCGCTCGATCAGGCGGCCGACGCGCTGGTGCGGCGCGCCGACACGGCGCTCTACGCCGCGAAGCGCGCCGGCCGCGGCCAGGTGGTGGCGCACGTCCCCGGCGACCCCGACGGCGACGCCGCGGCGCCCTGACCGCGCGGGCGGGCCGGCGCCGGCTCAGCTCTTGGCCACGGCGCCGGCGGGGGCGGCGGGCGGCTCATCCGCGACGGGCGTCCCCTCCCCCACGCGGTCGCGGGCGATGGCGGCGTAGCGGTTGAGCTTGTTGTAGAGCGTCTTCTCGCTGATGCCGAGGAGCTCGGCGGTGCGCGCCTTGTTGCCGCCGTTCCTCTGCAGCGAGGAGAGGATGTACTCCTTCTCCACCTCGCGGAGCTGGATCCCGAGCGGCACGCGCAGCATGGCCGCCTCGGGCCGCGAGGGCCGCATGTCGGGCGGCAGGTGCTCCTCGTCGATGACGTCGCCGTCGGTGAGGATCATGGCGCGCTCGACGGTGTTGCGGAGCTCGCGGATGTTGCCCGGCCAGGCGTACCCCTGGAGCACGTTCATGGCCCCGGGCGTCACCCCCTGGACGTGCTTGCCCGTCTCGCCGTTGAACTTCTCGATGAAGTGCTGCACGAGCAGCGGCACGTCCTCGCGCCGCTCCTTGAGCGGCGGCAGGTGGATGGTGAAGACGTGCAGCCGGAAGTACAGGTCCTCCCGGAAGCGCCCGCGCTTGATCTCCTCCTTGAGGTCGCGGTTCGTGGCGCACAGCACGCGCACGTCCACCTCGACCTCGCTCTTGCCGCCCAGCCGCCGGACCTTGCGCTCCTCCAGCACCCGCAGGAACTTCCCCTGCATCTCGATGGGCAGCTCCCCGATCTCGTCCAGGAAGAGCGTGCCGCCGTGGGCCAGCTCGAAGTTGCCGAGCCGGCGCTGGTCGGCCCCGGTGAAGGCGCCGCGCTCGTAGCCGAACAGCTCGGACTCGATGAGGGTGGCCGGGATGGCCCCGCAGTTGAGGGCCACGAACGCCTTGTCCTTGCGCAAGGAGAGCGAGTGGACGGCGCGCGCCACCACCTCCTTGCCGGTGCCGCTCTCTCCGGTGAGCACCACGCTCGCGTTGGCGGGCGCCACCTTCTTCACCAGCTCGAACACCCGCTGCATGGCGGGGCCGGAGCCGATCATGTCGGTGCCGGGCGCGAGCGCGGCCAGCCGGCGCCGCAGCAGCTGCACCTCGCGCATGGTCTCCTTCTTCTCGAGCGCGCGGTCGAGCACCACGCGCAGGCGCGAGATCTCGAGCGGCTTCTCGATGAAGTCGTAGGCCCCCTCCTTGATGGCCTGCACCGCGGTCTGGACGGTGCCGCGGCCGGTGAGGAGCACGACCGGGCAGTCCGGCAGCTCGGCCCGGAGCGCCCGCAGGAGCCAGAGCCCGTCCATGTTGGGCATGACGAGGTCGGTGAGGATGACGTCGGGGTGCCACTCGATGGCGCGCCGGAGCGCCTCGGTGCCGTCCGCGGCGGTCTGCACCTCGTAGCCCCAGCGGCCGGCCAGCTCGGCCAGCGCGTCGCGGCTGTCGGTCTCGTCGTCGACGATGAGCAGGCGGTACTTCACAGCGGGCGCTCCTTGGGCAGCCTCAGCGCCACCCGGACCGAGTCCTCGTCCGACGTCACCTCCAGCCGGCCCCCCATCTCCTTGGCCCCGGCCGCCCCGACCTCGTCCATCCACGCCTGCGAGGGCTCGTTGGGCCCGCGCCCGTGCTCCACCGCGAGCGTCACCTCGGCGCCGCTGGCCGCCGCCTGCGTGAGCAAGCGGCCGCCCTCGGGCGTCCCGGTGAGCGCGCGCCAGACGAGGCCGAGCAGGAGCCGCGCCGCGCGCGCCGGATCGCCGGCCGCCCGCGCCGCGCCCGGCTGGGCCTCGCACGCGAGCGCCACCCGGCGCCGCCGCGCCTCGTGGGCGAGCAGCTGCGTGACGTCGCAGAGGAGGCCGCCGGCGTCGAAGCCCCCGGCGGCGGGCGGGTCGGCCACGTCGAGGTAGCGCCGCACCACCTCGTTCACGCGCCCGATCTGGTTCTTCAGCGAGGCGAGGTTCCCGGCGCAGGCCGCGGCGAGGGGCTCGCTCTCCGAGCCGATCTTGTCGCCGAGCAGCGCCAGCTGCAGCGCCATCGCGTTGAGCGGGTTCTTGACCTCGTGCGCCAGGCTGCCGGCCAGGCGGGCGAGGAGGACCGCTTGCATGGCATACTCGGCGGCGGGCGCGCCCAGCCCCCTCTCGAGCGGCTGGGCGCGCAGGAGCAGGCCGGCCTCGCCCTCGAGGCGGGAGAGCTCGCAGCCCGGCCCGTCCTCCCCGTCCGCGGCCGCGAGCCGGACCGCGTCGGGGCCGGCGCCGGACAGGAAGGCCGCCAGCTCGGAGCTCGAGAGGGCCCGCTCCCGCAGCGCCTCGGTGGCGCTGCCGGGCGGGAGCCGCAGGAGCGCGAGGAAGGCCGGGTCGGCCGCGAGGACCCGCCCAGAGGGATCGAGGAACGCCGAGCCGTCGGCAATCATGGGAGTACGTTGAACCAGCCGGTTACTTTTTTACAGCGGGAACCACCGCCGAGGTGACGATGGACCCTCATTTCTTCCAGCCCATGCCTCGGCACACTGCAATCTTGGGTGCGCGGTTCGGCCGCACTGTCATCGGTTCCAGCGTCGCGGCGGCCCTCGTCCTCCTGCTCGCGTGCGCGTCGACGGTACGGCCAGGGTCCGAGACCCCGGCCCCCGGCGCGAGCTCGACGGCGGCGAGCCCCCCTCCCGGGACCGCGCCGCACGATTCGACGGCGGCCGCGGCAGCCGCTGCGACGCCG
Source organism: Anaeromyxobacter diazotrophicus (assembly GCF_013340205.1). Classification (NCBI taxonomy): domain Bacteria; kingdom Pseudomonadati; phylum Myxococcota; class Myxococcia; order Myxococcales; family Anaeromyxobacteraceae; genus Anaeromyxobacter; species Anaeromyxobacter diazotrophicus. The sequence continues at coordinate 288,595 of NZ_BJTG01000004.1, read as the reverse complement.
GCCTCGTCCCCGGCCGCGAGCCCGGAGCCGGCGGCGGGCTCCCCGCGGCTGCCGCCCATCCGGCCCCTCGCGGCGGCGGACCCCGGCGTCCGCACGCTCGGCCGCGCCTCGCTGGCGGCGGTGGGGGACGTCCTCATGCACGGCGCCGTGAAGGACGCGGCCGCCGACCACCGAGCCGCCGACAACGACGACGGGTACGGGTTCCTGTGGGCGCCCGTCGCCGACCTGCTGGCCGGCGCCGACCTCACCTTCGCGAACCTCGAGACCCCCATCGCCCCGCGCGCCGGGCAGGGCTCGCGGAGCTTCGTCTTCAACGCCCCTCCGTCGGCGGCGCGCGCCCTGAAGCGCGCCGGCGTCGACCTCGTCAGCGTCGCGAACAACCACCTCTTCGACCAGGGTCGGCCCGGCTTCGAGGAGACGCTCCAGGAGCTGGACGCGCTCGGGCTCCCGTACCTCGGCGCGGGGGCCGCCGGCCACGAGGCGGGCCCGCGCACGGTCGAGCTGAACGGCCTCCGGCTGGCCTTCCTCGGCTACGCCTACGGCTTCAACCAGGGGGGCAACGCCTGCCCGGCGCGCCCCGCGCCGCCCTGCCTCAAGGCCTCGCTGCTCGATCCGGACCGCGCGGTCGCGGACGTCGCCGCCGCCGCCCGGCAGGCCGACGCGGTGGTGGTCTCCGTCCACTGGGGCGTCGAGTACGCCGGCCAGCCGCGCGAGCCGGAGGTGGAGCTCGCGCACCGGCTGGCCGAGGCCGGCGCGCTGGTGGTGCTCGGTCACCACCCCCACGTCCTGCAGCCGCTCGAGCTGTACCGGCGCGCCGACGGGCGGACGGCCCTCATCGCCTACTCGCTCGGCAACTTCGTCTCCAACCAGTCGCGCCACTACGTGCACGGCGTCACCCCGCCCGCGGTCGGCGCCACCCGCGACGGACTGCTCCTGCGCGTCGAGCTGGTGCGCCGCGACTACGGGCGGGGGGTGACGCAGGTCGAGCTCGGCGGCGCCGACTGGCTCCCGCTCTGGACCGAGAACGACACCGACGACCCGGAGCGCCGCGCCCGCCGGGCCCGGCCCTCCATCCAGGTGGTCTCGGTGGACCGGGCGCTGGCGGCGGTGCAGCGCGAGCTGGCCGCCCTCCCCGACCCGGTCCCGCCCGCCGAGCAGGCCCGCTACGTGAAGCTGCGGCAGCGCGAGGAGCTGTACCGCGCCAGGCGCGCCGCCATCGCGGCGGTGGTGGGCGAGGACCTCGAGGGCGAGGCGCCCCCGCGGGCGCCGGCCCCCTGAGGCCTCTCAGGGCTCCTTCGCGCCCACCACCTGCCGGGGCGGCCCCAGGTCGCCGGCGCCGAGGTCGGGCCTGGCCGGCACCTCGAGCTCGGTGAGCTCGATCTCGAGCCGCTGGGCGAACTCGAAGATGCGCGCGTCCCGGTAGAACTCGCCGAAGACGATGCGCTTACAGCCCGAGTTGCCGATGAGCTTGAAGCACGGCCAGCAGGGGGAGGCGGTGGTGTAGATGGTCGCGCCGTCGATGGCGACCCCGTTCTTCGCCGCCTGGATGATGGCGTTGGCCTCGGCGTGCACCGTCGCGACGCAGTGCCCGTCCTCCATCATGTGCCCCACCTCGCTGCAGTGGGGCAGGCCGCGGATGGAGCCGTTGTAGCCGGTCGACAGGATGGTGCGGTCGCGCACCAGCACCGCCCCGACGTGCTTGCGGTCGCAGGTGGCGCGGGTCGCCACCACCCGCGCGATGTTCATGAAGTACTCGTCCCAGCTCGCTCGGTGGTCCATGCGGGAGGAGTCTAGCCGAAGGGTGCCCCGCCCGGTGCGACGCGGTAAGAGAGGGCGCATGACGCTCGCCCTCCCCCTCGCGCTCGCCCTGGCGGCCCTCGCCGCCGAGGAGGCCCCGAGCGCGAAGCCCGACGCCGGCCCGCGCACCGCGCTCACCACGGTGTCCGGCACCCTCGCCGCGCTCTCCTACGGGGAGCGCCGCTTCACGGTGGCCACCGAGCAAGGGCCCGCGGCCCTCAGCTTCGACCGCAACACCGCCGTGTACCTGCCCCACCGCATGGGCACGCCGCGCGACCTCGCCCCGGGCCAGGTGATCCGCGTCGCCCACGGCGGGGACGGGCGCGCCTACTGGGTGGAGGTCCACGGCGCCGAGGAGGCCGCGCCGCCGGCCGCGGCGGCCCCCGCGCCAGCGCCGCCCCTCGTGCTGCCGCCGCCCGGCGCGGCGGCCTCCTCCGCGGCCGCGCCCGGCGGCGGGGCGCCGCCCGGAGGAGGCGAGGTCCCCGCCGGCCCCGGCCAGCCGGAGCCCAACCCCGGCAGCCGCGCGAGCCCGCCGCCGCCCGCGCCCGCCGGGCCGAGCCCGCTCCCGCCGGCGGCGCCGCGGTAGGGGCCGCGGCCCGGCGCTACATCCGGCTCGCCGCAGACTCGGCGCGGGCCGGCGCCGTCGCGGCGGTCGCGGCGGCCGCACCCCCCGGCGCGAGGCGCGAGAGGCCGTGGTCGGCGAGGAAGCGGCGGATCTTGGCCGCCGGGGCCACGAAGGTCTCGCCCGGCATCGGCACGTCGAGCGCGTAGCCCTCGTCCTTGCCGAACGCCACGCGGGCGGTCCGGTAGCCCTCGACCAGCCCCACCAGGCGCCCGTCCGGCACGTCGAACACGCCGGCGCCGGAGCTGCCATAGCCGATGGCGGCGTCGGTCTTGAGCGCCGCGGGGCGCCGCGGCGCCGCCGCCGTCTCGGCCAGCTCGTACTCCACCTGCGAGACGATGCCGGCGGCGACGGACAGCCCCTTGCCGAACGGGGCGCCGATCACCACCAGGTCGTCGCCCAGCTCGAGCGCGTCCGCGGCGGCGATGGGCGTGACCGGCATGGCCGCCCCCCGGACCGCGATCACCGCCACGTCGAGCTCGGGGACGTGGCCGCTCGCCACCACCCGGGCCGCCAGCGGGGCGCGCACGCCGGTGACCAGGATCCGGATCTCGGCCGGCTGCTTCCAGGCCGCGCTGGGCTCGACCACGTGCGCGTTGGTGAGCACGTAGGTCTCGTCGCCCTCGCGGGCGAAGGCCACGCCGGAGGCGCTCCGCACCACCTCCCCGCCGGACGAGAGCTGGATGCGGACCGCGCTCGGGAACACCTTCTGGACGGTGGCCGCGCGGGGGTTGGCGGCCGCCGCGACGCCCACCCGCGGCGCGGCCGCGACGAGCGCCAGGGTGAGGGCTGCGGCGCGGGCAGGCCGCGCGAGGAGTCGGGGCATGGGCACGCCGGAGGGAACCCGCCGGAGCCGGCGCGCTATTCCGGGCGCGCGCGGCGGAAGTTCCGCCGCGCCGCCGGGCGCCTGCTAGGCTCGCGGCCGCGATGGCGCGCGCGTCGACACCGATCTTCGGGGCGGCCCAGGCGGCGCTCGCCCGCTCCCGGCGCTTCCGCGCCACCGACCTCGCCCTCGCCGCGGCGGTCCCGGCCGCGATCTTCGGCATGGTCCGGCTGGCGCAGCAGTGGACCGGCGCCCTGCGGCCGAGCGTGGAGATCGACCTCGCGCTCCGCGCGCTGCCCGGCTACGCGGCGCTGTCGCTCTCGCGCGGCCTCGCCGCCTACGCGCTCTCGCTCGGCTTCACGCTCGTCTACGGCTACTGGGCGGCCAGGGACCGCGTGGCGGAGCGCGTGCTCATCCCGGCGCTCGACATCCTGCAGAGCATCCCGGTCCTGAGCTTCATGCCCGGCCTCGTCCTCGGGCTGGTGGGGCTCTTCCCGCGCTCCAACGCCGGCCTCGAGCTCGCCTCGGTGCTCATGATCTTCACCGGGCAGGCGTGGAACATGACCTTCAGCTTCTACCACGCGCTGCGCTCCATCCCGCGCGACCTCACGGAGGTGGCGACGCTCAACCGCTTCGGCTGGTGGCAGCGCTTCACCCGCGTCGAGCTGCCGTTCAGCGCCATCGGGCTCGTCTGGAACAGCATGATGAGCATGGCGGGCGGGTGGTTCTTCCTCATGGTGAGCGAGGCGTTCGTGCTGGGCGAGCAGGACTTCCGGCTGCCCGGGCTCGGCTCGTACATGAGCGTCGCGGTGGCGCGCGGCGACGGCCGCGCCATGGCGGCGGCGGTCGCGACCATGACGCTCATGATCGTGGCGCTCGACCAGCTCCTCTGGCGGCCGGTGGTGGTCTGGGCGCAGAAGTTCCGGGTCGAGGAGAGCGGGCAGACCGAGGCGATGGCGTCGTGGTTCCTCGACGTGCTGCGCCGCTCGCGGATCCTGCCCTGGCTCGGGGCGCGCGCCCGCGCGCTCGGGGAGGCCCCGGGCGACTGGCTGCGCCGGCGCGCGCTCGCGGCCGAGGCGCGCCCGGCCCGGCCGCGCGGGCGCGCGGCGGGGCGCGTGTCGGCCGCCCTCTTCGCCGCGCTGGTGGTGCTCCTCCTCCTCGGCGCGCTCGGGCTCCTGCGGCTCCTGCGCCCGGTGACGGCCGCGGCCTGGCTCTCCATCGCCACGGCGGCGCTCTTCACCCTCACGCGCGTGCTGGTCGCGACCGCGCTCGGCACCGCCTGGGCCGTCCCCGCCGGGCTCGCGATCGGGCTCTCGCCGCGGCTCTCGCGCGTGCTCCAGCCGGTGGTGCAGGTGGCGGCCTCGTTCCCCGCCCCCATGCTCTTCCCGGCGGTGGTGGCGGCGCTGGCGGCGGCCGGGGTCGGCCTCGGGACCGGGAGCGTCGTGCTCATGCTGCTCGGGACCCAGTGGTACATCCTGTTCAACGTGGTGGCGGGCGCGACCGCCATCCCGGCCGACCTGCGGGAGGCGGCGCTCCTCTACCGCCTGCCGCGCTGGCAGCGCTTCCGCGCGCTCTACCTGCCCGCGGTCTTCCCCTACCTCGTCACGGGCTGGGTCACCGCCGCCGGGGGCGCCTGGAACGCCAGCATCGTCTCGGAGTACGTGGCGTTCCGGGGCAGCGTGCTCACCGCCCACGGGCTCGGCGCACGCATCAGCGTGGCGGCCGCCGCCGGCGACTTCTCCACGCTCGCCGCGGCCTCCACCGTCATGGCGCTCGTGGTGGTCCTCTTCAACCGCCTCGTCTGGCGCCGCCTCCACCGCCTGGCCGAGGAGCGCTACTCCCTCGCCCGCTAGAAGAAGCCATGAGCGACCCGACCCCCGACCCGCAGGTGCTGTGCGAGCTCCGCCACGTGGACAAGGAGTTCCCGCAGGCGAACGGGCCCGCGCTGCGGGTGCTGCAGGACATCTCCCTCCAGATCCGCCCGCGCGAGGTGGTGGCGCTGCTCGGGCCGTCGGGTTGCGGGAAGTCCACCATCCTGCGCGTGCTGGCCGGCCTCACCGCCCCCACCCGCGGCACCGCGCTCTACCACGGCGAGCCGCTCCGCGGCCTCAACCCCGGGGTGGGCTTCGTCTTCCAGAGCTTCGCGCTCTACCCGTGGATGACGGTGAGCGAGAACGTGGAGGCGGTCCTCGTCGCCAAGCGCCTGCCGCGCGAGGCGGTCAAGGAGCGCGCCGCGCGCGCCATCCGCATGGTGGGCCTCTCGGGCTTCGAGGAGGCGTTCCCCCGCGAGCTGTCGGGCGGCATGAAGCAGCGGGTGGGCATGGCGCGCGCCTTCTCGCTCGACCCCGAGCTGCTCTTCATGGACGAGCCCTTCAGCCAGGTGGACGCCCTCACCGCCGAGAGCCTCCGGGCGGAGGTGCTCGACATCTGGGCGGTGCAGGACCGGAACCCCTCCTCGCTCGTCATGGTGAGCCACGACATCAAGGAGGTCGTCTACATGGCCGACCGGATCGTGGTGCTCGACGCCAACCCGGGCCGGGTGCGGACGGTGGTGGAGAACGGGCTGTCCCGGCCGCGCGACTACCGCTCCCCCGGCCTGCTGCAGCTCGTCGACCGCCTGCACGACATCATCACGGGCATGGAGATGCCCGACGTCCCGGCGCCGTCGGTCCCCACCTTCGAGACCATCCCGGTGGCCCGCACCAGCGAGATCGTCGGCCTGCTCGAGTACCTGGACGCACGCGGCGGGAAGGAGGACGTGTTCCGCATCGCCTCCGACACGAACCGCGAGTTCGGGCGGCTCATCACGGTGGTGAACGCGGCCGAGCTCCTCGACCTGGTCGACACGCCGCGCCGGACGGTGGTCCTGTCGGCGGAGGGGCTCCGCTTCGTCCGGGCCAGCGCCGCGGCGCGCAAGGCCCTCTGGCGCGAGAAGCTGCTCGAGCTCCAGCTCTTCCGGCAGGTCAAGGCGGCGCTCGACCAGGACCCGCAGCACCGGCTGTCGCGCGAGTTCGTCCTGGAGCTGCTCGCGCTCAACATGCCCAACGAGAGCCCGGAGGACGTGTTCGAGGTCTTCGTCAGCTGGTCCCGCTTCGGCGACCTCTTCTCCTACGAGGAGGAGACCGAGACGGTGGCGCTCCAGCACTGACCCGCGCGCCGGCGCGCGGGGCCGGTGTGGCGAAGGGACCCACGCCGGCGCCAGCGCGGGCGCCCCGCCGGCGCCTCCCGGTTCCCGCCGTACCCGTAGTACCCTCTCGCCCGTGGCGAAGCTCTCCCCCGACACGATCGTCGGGATCGACCTCGGAACGACCAACTCGTGCGCGGCCGTCGCCACCGGCGACGGCCAGGTGCGGCTCGTGCCCTACAAGGGCGGCGAGTTCACCATCCCCTCCATCTTCGCCATCGACGACAAGGGCCACGAGCTCATCGGGCACGAGGCGAAGCGGCAGTGGCAGCTCAACCCGCGCAACACCCTGTACGCCACGAAGCGCCTCATCGGCCGCTCGCCCAAGGACGACGTGGTGGACACCGTGCAGCGCTCGGTCCAGTACCGGCTGCACGGCGGGGCCCACAACGACGTCGAGCTCGACTGCCACGGCCGCACCTTCCAGGTGCAGGACGTGGCGGCCAAGCTGCTGGCCAAGATCCGCGACGTCGCCTCGGACCACCTCGGGTTCAAGGTCCGCCGGGCGGTGGTGACGGTGCCGGCCTACTTCACCGACCGGCAGCGGCAGGCGGTGAAGGAGGCCGGGCGGCTGGTCGAGCTGGAGGTGGTGCGCATCATCAACGAGCCCACCGCCGCCGCCCTCGCCTACGGGGCCGGCAAGAAGCTGCAGGAGCGGGTGCTGGTCTACGACCTGGGCGGCGGGACCTTCGACGTCTCGATCATCGAGATCCGCGACCGGGTCTTCGAGGTGAAGGCGACCGGCGGCGACATCTTCCTGGGCGGCCTCGACTTCGACGACGCCATCATCCGCCACGTCCTCGACGGCTTCCGCGAGAAGCACGGGATAGACCTGAGCGGCGACCCGGTCGCCATGCAGCGGGTGCGCGACCTGGCCGAGCGGACCAAGATCGACCTCTCGGTCCGCACCGAGGCGCCCTTCTCCATCCCCTTCATCACCATGACGCCGCAGGGGCAGCCGCTGAACCTCGAGGCGCGCTTCTCGCGCGAGCTGCTCGAGGAGCTGACCCGCGGGCTGGTGCAGCGGACGCTCGACCTGGTCGAGCAGGTGATGGCCGACGCCGGCGTCGAGCCCAAGGACATCGACGAGGTGATGCTGGTGGGCGGGCAGACGCGCATGCCGCTCGTGCAGCAGACGCTCACCCATTACTTCAAGAAGCCGCCCTCCAAGGCCGTCCACCCCGACGAGGCGGTCGCCATCGGCGCCGCGCTCTACGGCTGGTCGCTGCAGGAGAGCTCGGACCTCAAGCTGCAGCTCCTGGACGTGATCCCGATGGCGATCGGGCTCGAGGCGGCCGGCGGGGCCATGCACGTGGTGCTGCCGCGGAACGCCCCCATCCCCAACGCCAAGGCGCTCGCCGCCACCAGCTCGCTCGACGACCAGAGCGAGCTCATGCTGCGCATCTTCCAGGGGGATCACGCCGAGGTGGCGGCGAACGAGCTCCTGGGCGAGTTCACCTTCCGCGGCGTCCGCCCGGCGCCGGCCGGCGCGGTCCGCCTGGAGGTGCTGTTCGAGGTGAACGTCGAGGGCATCCTGACCGTCAGCGCGAGCGACCTCGACACCGGCAAGCAGATGAAGCGCACCCTCCGGGTGACGCAGAGCTGAGCCGGCGGCTCCTCGCTCCGCCGACGGAGCCGAGGAGCCGCGATCGTGTCGGCCGTCGCGCTAGCGGCGGTGCGGGGCCGGGGCGGCCACGTGCCCGCCGCCGCCACCGCCACCGCCGTGCGGGGCGACCCCTCCGCCGCGCGGAGCGCCGCCGCCCTGGAGCTGCGGGGCCGCGCGCGGGGCGAATCCGCCGCCGCCCTGGGGGCGCATCCCGCCGCCGGGCGCCGGCGCGTACTGGCGCGGCGAGGGCGCGTACTGCCGCGGGGCCGGGCTGTACTGCCGCGGGGCGGGCGTGTACTGGCGCGGCGCCGGCGCGTACTGCCGCGGCGCGGACGGCGCCTGGGTGGCCCCACCCCGCCACGCGCCAGACGGGCGCGGCGCCGCACGGCCGGGCGCGATCGCCGCGGAGGACGGGCTGCCCCAGGGGCGAGAGGGCGCGATGGCGGTGGGCCGCCCGGCCGGCGCGGGGCGCACGTCGGGGCGGTAGATGGAGACGACCCCGCCGCGAGACGGCGCCGCCGCCGCGACCGGCGAGCCGACCGGCTGCAGCCGCACCGGCGCGATGGCGTGGCCGACGCTCCGCTCGACGAAGGGCCGGGCCGGACCGCCCCAGGCCGGGGCCACCGCGCCGTAGACCGAGGCGCGCGGCGGCGCGGGCTGCGTCCCGCGGAAGATGTTCCGGACGTAACCGCCGGTGTAGGCGACCGAGTAGACCGGCACGCCCGCGAAGCGGTTGCACGGGACGAAGCTCCACCACGAGTACGCGAAGGGGTAGCTCGACACGTACACCGAGAACCCCGGCGCCAGCGGCGCCCACCCGACGTACTCGGGGCCGTAGCGCCAGGTCACCCACGCGGGCGCCCACTGGTAGCCCGGCGCCCAGACCCAGCCGTAGGACGGGTCGTACGCCCAGCGGCCGTAGTGGTAGGTGGCCCAGCCCCACGACTCCTCGGAGTCCCAGAGCCAGCCCTCGTCCGTCCACTGCCAGCGGCCGTAGTAGTAGGGGCGCCAGCCCGCCGCGACGTGGGTGGGGCGCCACACGCGGCCGTAGGCGCCGGCGTTCACCCACTCGCCGTACGGCGCGAGCCCGTCCCGGAACGTGTCGAAGGTCACGCCCGCTCCGGCGGCGCCCATGTCGACGTTGACGTCCACCCGCGCGCCCCCGTCGTCCGGCGGCGGCGCCTCCGGCTCGTAGCTGTCGTCCCACGCCTGGCCGTACTCGTCCTGGTCGGCGTAGCCATCGTCCTGCGCCAGGGCCGGCAGGGCCAGGGCGAGTCCGAGCGCGATCGCGAGATGGCGGGTCATGGTCCGGTTCCTCCGAGGCACCCGAGAGACGTCCGAGCGGAGCCTCCTGTTCAACGGGAGGTATAGCAAGGGGGGTGCCGGGCTGGAACCGCCGTGATCACGGGCGCTTTCCGAGGAGCGCCGCCGTGACGGGGGGACACAGTGTGGCGGCGCGCCGGGGAGGACCGGGCAGGCGGGCGGGCGCCGCGGGTGGGCATCCCAGGCGGGCGGTTCCTGTGCTGATGCGGCGGTTCCTGGAGGCGGGCGGGTGCCTGCGCGGCCGCTGACGCGGCCTTGCTGTCAAGCGAGCTTCTTCTCCTTCTCGAAGGAGAGGAGCGGCGGCTCCTTGTTCAGGATGACGCCCTCCGTGATCTTGCACTCCTTCACGCCCTCCCGGTACGGGACGTCGTACATGATGTCGAGCATCGCCTGCTCGAGGATGGCGCGCAGGCCGCGGGCGCCGGACTTGCGCCGCATCGCCTCGCGGGCGCAGGCGCGCAGCGCCTCGCGGGTGAAGGAGAGCTTCACCTTCTCCATGTCGAAGAGCTTCACGTACTGCTTCGTGAGCGCGTTCTTCGGCTGGGTGAGGATGGTGACGAGGTCCTCCTCGCCGAGGTCGGAGAGCGTCGCCACGATGGGCACGCGCCCGACGAACTCGGGGATCATCCCGAACTTGACCAGGTCGGCCGGCTCGACCTTCGCGAGCAGCTCGCCGAGGGAGTACTCCTCCTTGCGCTCGATGCGCGCCCCGAAGCCGAGCCCGCGCACGCCCACCCGCCGGCGGATGGCCTGCTCGATGCCGCAGAACGCCCCGCCCACGATGAAGAGGACGTTGGAGGTGTCGACCTGGATGTACTCCTGCTGGTTGTACTTCTTGCCGCCGCGCGGGGTGACGTTGGCGCGCGTGCCCTCGATGATCTTGAGCAGCGCCTGCTGGACGCCCTCCCCGCCGACGTCGCGCGTGGGCGACGGGGTGTCGCCCTTGCGGGCGATCTTGTCGATCTCGTCGATGTAGACGATGCCGCGGGCGGCCTTCTCCACGTCGTAGTCGGCGTTGTGGAGCAGGTTCTGGATGATGTTCTCGACGTCCTCGCCCACGTAGCCGGCCTCGGTGAGGCTGGTCGCGTCGGCGATGGTGAAGGGCACGTTGAGGAAGCGCGCCAGCGACTGCGCCAGCAGCGTCTTGCCGGAGCCGGTGGGGCCGATGAGCAGGATGTTCGACTTCTGCAGCTCGACGTCCTCGGCGCCGGCGCGGGTCTGGCCGGGCCGGGCCGGGCGGGCCGGCTTCTTCGAGTAGACGCGCTTGTAGTGGTTGTAGACCGCGACCGAGAGGACCTTCTTGGCGCGGTCCTGGCCGACCACGTAGTCGTCGAGGAAGGTCTTGATCTCGGCGGGCGTCGGCAGCGAGACGGCTGGGCGGCCCTCGTCGCGCTCCGCCTCCTCCGCGATGATGTCGTTGCAGAGGCGGATGCACTCGTCGCAGATGTAGACCGTCGGGCCCGCGATGAGCTTGCGCACCTCGCGCTGACCCTTCCCGCAGAAGGAGCAGCTCAGATTTCCATGGTGATGCTGCTCTTTGCGGCTCACGCGTCCCTCGCAGGTGCGGATCTTACACCAAGACCGGCGCGCTCCAAGCCGGCGCCCGGAGCGAATATAGCCAGGGTCTCGCGGAGCCGCCCGCCAGGGCGGCTCACACCCGCCCCGCAGCGGTCATCCCGCCCGCGTGAGCTGCGTCAAAGCGCGCTACGGCGCGCCGCGTCGGCGGCCAGTCCGGCGCGCGAGCGAGCGGCTCGCGGCGTCAGCCTTCGACCAGCTCGTCGAGGTCCTCGGCCAGCGCGCGGGCGCGCTCGGCCACGGCGCCCGGCACGCCCTCCTCGGCGCCGCACGCGGCGGCCAGCCGGTGCGCCAGCGCCGCGAGCTTCCGCAGCCGCTCGGGCTCGGCGGGCGGCTCCGGCCGGGGCGCGGGTCCGTAGCGCTCGCTCAGCTGCCGGTTCAAGGCGGCCGGCGTCGGCGGGCGCTCCAGGATCTCCTCGCGCAGCTCTCCCCACCCGTCCGCGGGGAGCCGCCCCGCAGCCTCGGCGCGCGAGAGCACCTCGATGACCTCGAACGACGGCGCGGGCCGCGGCGCGGCGCCGCGCACCAGCGCCGGCTCGTGCCGCTCCATGAAGCCGAAGCTGGCGGTGAGCTTGTCGGCGGTCTGCTTCCGGATGAAGAGCTCCTTCGCGCAGTACGCCTCGAAGCTGGCGTAGCCCCACTCCCGCCAGTGCGCGTCCCGCTTCACCTCGGAGAGCATCCGCCCCAGCTCCACCCAGGACGACTTGAAGCGGCGCGCGCTCTCGAGCACGGTGCGGCGCAGCGAGCCCTCGGGCAGATCTTCCAGGCGCTCCTGGAGCTTCTCGGCGGTGGCGGTCACGGCGACGTTGTAGCGGGATCCCCTGACAGGCGAGCCGCGGCGAACCCGCCTGTCGTCCGCGAAGCGAAGCGAGCCGCCCGCGCGAGCGGGGCGGAGGGGTGGCCCTCCGCCGGAGCGCAGGCCCGACCTGCGGAAGATCCGCGTCCGATGGACCATGCGCTGCACCGCCGGTGCCGCGCCGGCGCGCGAGCCGCCGGTGTCCTCGCGGCGCGGCACGATGCGGTGCAAGCCGCCGAGCGTTTCTGAACCGCCCGCCGTAGCAACCCGGCAGGTCGTTGGCCGAGCACCGCCGGAGGGCCACCCCGCAGCCCCGCTCGCAGCCGCTCCTAGGGCGGCTGGCGGCGCGGCTCGCGGCGCGGCGAGGGGACCTCGGGAACCGCGTGCTAGAGCGGCGAGATCCGGAAGGAGAGCGACACCACCGGCCGCTGCCCCGGGAAGCGGTCGAAGCTCCACTCCCGCAGCCGCGCGAAGAGGCACTCGCGCAGCGGGCCCGACTTGAAGCGCGGCTCGTCGATCCAGAGCGCCGCCACCCGCCCGTCGTTCCCGACCGCGAACTCGATGGGGATGTCCCCGGCGAACTCGGGGGAGCGCTTCGCCTCGTCCCGCAGGCACGGCGCGAGCGAGCCCTGCTGGCGCGCCACCACGGCCTGGATCCGGCGCGGGTCGTACTGCGCCATGACGAGGTCACCGCCCTCGGCCGAGCCGGTGGCCGCGCCCGGCCGCGCGCCGCGCGCGGCGGCGGCGGCGTGAGGCTTCGGGGCCGCGCTGGCGCCGGCCGGCGCGCCGGCGGGCAGGTCGGGGATGGCGATCTCGTCGTCGGCCGCGCTCGAGCGCGCGCCGTTGCCGACGCGCGCGGAGGTGATGGCGATGCCGTCGCCCAGGTCGTCGAGCAGCGCGCTGCGCCGCTCCCACCGCCGCGTGGCGAGGAGGAACGCGCCCACTCCCACCAGCGTGACGAGGAGGAGGATCACCACCGCGAGCGCCGAGCCCTGCAGCGCCGTGCGGCGCCGCGCGAGCCGCGCCGCGCCGGTCACCTCGGCCTCGACCCGGGCGCGCGCCTCCGCCTTGCGCAGGTGGACGAGGAACCCCGGCACCTCGGACGCGGGCCGCCAGGCCCCATCCTCGTTCGCCACCAGGGTGCCCGGGCCGACGCGTCCCTCGAGGAGCAGCTCCACGAGCCGCGCCTCCGGGATGGGGCCGAAGACCTGGACGCCGTCCTTGAAGAGCCACTCGCGGGTGGCGGCCTGCGTGTCGAGAGCGTCGTTCATCGTGGGAAAGGTTCGCGCTGGAAGGGCGCGGCGGAAGCGTGCTCAAGTTAGCACGCGATGGAAAAGCGCCGCTACGCGCTGCGCCTCGCCTACGAAGGCGACGCCTTCCGCGGCTGGCAGCGCCAACCTGGGATGATCACGGTGCAAGGGTGCCTGCAGGAGGCGCTCTCCCACCTCGCGGGCGAGGTGCGCCTCGACGCGGCCGCCCGCACCGACGCCGGCGTCCACGCGCTCGACCAGGTGGTGACCTTCAGCGCCCGCGCGGCGCTCGACCCGGCGCGCCTCCGCGCCGAGGTGAATGCGCGCACGCCGGGCGGGCTCACCTGCCTCGAGGCGGCGGTCGCGCCGCCGGGATTCCACGCGCGCGCCTCCGCCCGGAGTCGCACCTACGTCTACCTGGTCGGCTGGCCGCCGCCGCCGGAGCTGGCGCGCTTCGCCTGGGCGCTGCCCGACGCGCGGGCCTTCCCGGACAGGCCGGCGCAGCGGCTCGACCCGGCGCGGGCGGCCGACGCGCTGGCGAGGGCCGTGGGCGAGCACGACTTCGCCGGGCTGGCGCGGCCGGGGGAGCAGACCGCGCGGCGCGATCGCGACCCGCGCGCGACGGTGCGGACGGTGACCCGGGCGGAGGTGGTGACCGCGGCGGAGCGGCCGCTCGCCGCCTTCGTGGTCGAGGGGCACGGCTTCCTGCGGGCGATGGTCCGCAACCTGGTCGGGATGGCGGTCGCGGCGGGGGTGGGCGCCGAGCGGCCGGAACGCGTCTCCCAGCTGCTGGCCGCGCCCTCCGTCCGCTACCGGGGGGTGCGGGCGCCAGGCTGGGGGCTCACGCTCGTACGGGTCGCGTACCCGCGGAGCCCCTTCCAGCCGGGCGCGGCCTTCACCGCGCCGCGCTGATGCCCTGGACGTTGCGGTACTTCGCGAGGAGGTCGGCCACCGCCTCGCGCAGGTAGTCCGACTGGCGGATGCGCGTCGTCCGGGCCAGCTCGCGGAGCTGGTCGGCCAGCGGGGGCGGGAGCCGGATCAGCATCGGCTCCAGCCGGGAGGTGGTGAGGGCTTCGTTCGACTCGATCGGGTTCGTGGGGGCGTGCAGGTCCATGTAGGCTCTCTCCTTCTTTGGATCACCTTTGCCCACACGCTACCAGCCGATAGCCTCCTGTCAAAAAAAGGGCTCTTGACTCGCTAGCCGAGCACCGGGAGCGCGACGCCGGCGAGCTCGTTCATCCGCCCGGAGCGGAACGGCTCGAGGTCGAGCACCGCCAGCTTGAACCCCGCCTCGCGCACGGCGCGGGCCAGCTCGGCCCGGCGCGCGAAGGCGTGCTCCTGCTCGTCGGCGGCCACCTCGACGCGCCCGATCTCGCCGTGGAAGCGGACGCGGAAGCTGCGGAGGCCGAGCGCGCGCAGCGCCGCCTCCGCGCGCTCCACCTGCGAGAGCCGCTCCGCCGTCACCGCCGTGCCGTAGGGCAGGCGCGAGGCGAGGCAGGCCATCTGCGGCTTGTCCCAGGTCGGCAGCCCGTACGCCTCGCTCCAGGCGCGCACCTCGTCCTTGGTGAGCCCCGCCTCCGCCAGCGGCGAGCGCACCTCCCGCTCCTCGGCGGCGCGGTGGCCCGGGCGGTGGTCGCGGCGATCGTCGGCGTTGAAGCCGTCCAGCACGGCCGGGAGCTGCTCGCGGCGGGCGGCCTCCTCGCACAGCCGGTAGAGCTCGCTCTTGCACCAGAAGCAGCGGTCGGTGCCGTTCGCGGCGTAGCGCGGGTCGTCGAGCTCGTGGCTCGTCACCTCGAGGTGCCGCGCGCCGAGCCGGCGCGCCAGCGCGCGCGCGTCCTCGCGCTCGGCCTGGGGCACGCTGGGCGAGTGGGCGGTGAGCGCGACCGCGCCGTCGCCCAGGACCTCGCGGGCGACGGCCAGCACGAACGTGGAGTCCACCCCGGCGGAGAAGGCGACGACCGCGCCCCCCAGGCCGGAGAGCGACGACTTCATCTGGCGCAGCTTGTCCTCGGACGCGCGCCGGACCTCTTCGAGCGATGACATGGCGGGCGCAATCTAACCGAGCCGGGGCGCGCGGCAAACCGCCGCTCGCCCCGCCTGCCGGATCGCGGCGCCCCGGGGCTACCGCTTGCGCTGCCGCCGCGGAGCGGGGGCGCGGGCGGCCGCCTTCTTCGTGGCCTGGCGGGCGCTGGGACGGCCGGCGGCCTTGGGCCGGGCGCGGGGCTTGCCAGCTCCCTGGCCGGCGGCCTTGCCCCGCCCCGCCGGGCGCGCGCGCTTCGGGCGCTGCCCGCCGGTGAGGCGCCCGAACTCCGCGGGCGCGAGGTACTTGAGGTCCACCAGCGCCTGGAAGATGCGGAGCGCCGCGGCCTCCGTGCGCTCCTGGTCCGAGTGGACCGTGACCTCGGCGTGGCTGGGCGGCTCGTAGGGGTCGTCCACCCCGGGCACGTTCTTCACCTCGCCCGCCATCGCCTTCTTGTAGATGGGGTCGCGCCCGAGGAGCGCCTCCATCGGGCAGTCGACGAAGACCTCGACGAAGCGCCGGGACTCGCGGCGCAGCGCCTCGCGCGGCTCGCGGTAAGGGGACAGGGCCGCGCAGACCGCCACCACCCCGTTGCGGGCCAGCATCTTCGCCACGTGCCCCACCCGCTTCACGGCCAGGTCGCGGTCGTCCTTGCTCGGGCCGAGGCCGGCGGTGAGCAGCTCGGCGCGGTCGTCCGCATCGACGAGCTCGGCGCGACGGCCGATGAGGGACAGCCGCTGGTGCACGAAGCGGGCGAGCGAGCTCTTGCCCGTCCCGTTCATGCCGGTGATCCACAGGATGAATCCGGTCTGCGCCTGCGGGTCCATGCCGTCCTCCGGGCGACGTCTGGCTGCTCGCCGGCCTGCTGCGAGGGTTCCAGTATAACGGCAGGCTCCCCTTTTCGGCCAGGAAACGGCCGCCCGGCCCGTTCACGCACAGTTCGGCTCGGGCGCGCCGGCGGGCACCAGCGCCCCCTGGACCGCGCGATATCGCCGCACCTCGGCCGCCCGGCCGGCCCGCACCGAGACGATGACGTGCTCGACGCCCGGCCACAGGGGCACCCCGTCCCCGAAGGCCCCGGCCACGTCGCTCGGCGAGGGGATCGCGGGGGCGTCGAGGTGCGAGTGGAAAATGGCCAGCACCTCGCCCCCCTCGGCGGCCAGCCGCTGGAGGAGCCTCAGCTCCTCCGCGGGGTCGAGCTCGAACGCCGCGGCCGCCCGGTCCGGCGCCGCGACGTTCGCGACCTCGAGGACCTCCACCGCGCCGGCGCCCCGCCGCACCACGAACCCGCACACCTCCCGGCCGGGCTGCCCCTCGGCGAGGCGCGCCACCTCGGCCAGCGCCGCGGGCGGGATCAGACTCCCCGCCCCTGCCCGCAGGCGCAGCCCGGGAGGCGCGCGGTGGCGCGCGCCTGCGGCTGCCCCAGCACCAGGTCGAGGCGGCGCCCCGTCCGCGCCGGGGCGAGCCCGGTGAGGATGAGCAGGAGCTCCGCCGCCCCCAGCGCGCCCAGGGCCGCGGCGACGCCGGCCCGCGGGAGGGCGCCGGTGCCGGGCCGGGAGCCGCAGGAGTAGCAGGGCGCGCCCACCGGCACCGAGACCACCTCGCCGCCGTCCCCATCGGCGAGCGCCACCACGTGCGGCAGCCCGGCGGTGCGGGCGCGCTCGGCGGCCTCGCGCGCCAGCCCGAGCGACGGGGCGCAGACGAGCACCGCCGTCGGATCGGCCCCGGTGGCGTACGGGCGGACCCGCGCCCAGGGCGCCAGCTCGCGCAGCGCGGCCATGGCCGTGAAGAGGCGCGGCTCGCCCACCTGGTCGGCGCGGTAGAGCCAGGCCGCGGGGTCCTCCGCCGCCACGTCGAGCGCGTCGTCCACGAAGAGCGCGCCGACACCCGCCTGCGCCAGGTAGACGAGGGCGGGGCCGGCCAGCTCGCCCGCGCCGACCACGTGGACCCGGGCGGCCCGCAGGAACTCCTGGGCCGTGGCGTTGAAGCCGGGGAGGATGAGCTGCCGGGCGTAGCGCGCCAGCTCGTCGTCGGACAGGGACAAGGGTCTAGCCTCCAGCGAGGTCGCTCACGGGGTCCACGCGTCGCGCGGCGGCGGTTCGCCCTTCACCAGCAGGAGCCGCCAGGCGCCCTCCCCCGCCTCCGGGCACGGCTCGCGCGCGACGACGCGGTGCCCCTCCTCCTCGGCGGTGCGCGGGACGCTCTCGAGCGGCTCGCCGGCGAGGAGGAGCACCTCGACCGCCTCGCCCACCGCCACGCGCGAGAGCGCGAGGTGGGTGCGGACCCAGGTGAGCGGGCAGGCCACGTCCCGCACGTCCACCCGCGCCGCGGCGGGAGCGCTCACGCCTCGCCCCCGCGCGGCGTGCGGTCGATCTCGAGGTGCTGGGCCGCGGCGGCGGCGCGGGCGCGGCAGGCCGGGCACCCCTCGCGCCGCCGCACCGGGACCGTCCGCGATCGCGCGGCGCGCGCCTCGTACACGAGGAGCCGCCCCGCGTAGCTGCCGCGGTCCCCCGAGAGCACGCGCACCGCCTCGGCGCCCATGAGCGAGCCGGCGAAGCCGGCCAGCGGCCCGAGCACGCCGGCCTCGGCGCAGCTCGGGACGGCGCCCTCGGGCGGCGGCGCCTCGAAGAGGCAGCGCAGGCACCCCGTCTCCCCGGGCAGCACGGTGAGGAGCTGGAGCGTGTACCGGAGCACCCCGCCGTGGACGAGGGGCTTGCCGGCGGCGACGGCCGCGTCGCTGGCGAGGAACTTGGTGGGGAAGTTGTCCGAGCCGTCGACCACCACGTCGGCGGCGCGCGCCAGCTCGAACGCGCTCGCGTCGTCGAAGCGCCGGTCGTGCGGCTCCACCTGGACGCCCGGGAAGAGCCGCCCGAGTCGGCGCGCGGCCACCTCCGCCTTGCGCGCCCCGACGTCGGCCGCGCCGAAGAGCGGCTGCCGGTGGAGGTTCGAGGGGTCGACCGCGTCGTCGTCCACCAGGACGAGCCGCCCGACCCCGGCGCTCGCCAGCGCCAGCAGCGCCGGGCCGCCCAGCCCGCCGGCCCCGATCACCAGCGCCCGCTTGTCGGCCAAGGTCGTGCTCATCGACGCCTTCATAGAGGAGGTGGTGGCGCCGGGGCAACCCCGTTCGTCGCCGCGGCGGCGCGCCGCCGGCCCCCTACACGGTCAGTGCGCGGCCCTGCTGCGCCAGGCGCCACAGCGCCGGCAGGCTCACCACCGCGTCGAGCGGCGGGACCGCGCTCGCCGGGTCGAGGCCGGCCAGCCTGAGGGCGGTCTCGCAGGCCACCACCCGCACCCCCAGGTCGCGCCGGGCCTCGGCCAGGGTGGCGTCGAGCGGGGGCACGCGGGCGGCCCGCGCGGCCTCGGGGGCGCCGTCGCCGAACTGGCCCCGGGCGAAGGCCGAGAGGGCCCCCCCAAAGAGCGCCAGGTGCACCTCGTCGCCCAGCGCCGCGGCCGTGATGGCGAGCGAGATCGCGTGGTGCCGCGCCTCCCATTCCGGCGCCCGGAGGAAGAGGACGAGCGCTCTCATGCCGCCTGCGCCATCCCGCCACCCGTTCGATGCTTGGATCCCATGGTCGAGGAAGTGTACCCTGCCGAGCCGGCGCGCGCCGGAACCCCACCCGTCGCATCGGTCCCCTCGCTCTGCAGGCCGGATCGCGGGTGAGGCCGCCGCGCATGTCTGCGCCACAGCGCGCGAGGAGAACACACACGTGAAGCCCACGAACAAGCCCACCATCGCCCCCGCCAAGGGACGCCTCGCGCTGCTCACGCCGGGGATGGGCGCGGTCGCCACCACCCTCTTCGCCGGCGTCGAGGCGGTGAAGCGCGGCCTCGCCGAGCCCATCGGCTCCGTCACGCAGATGGGCCGCATCCGGCTCGGCAAGCGGAACGAGAACCGCTCGCCGCTCATCAAGGAGCTGGTGCCCATCGCCGCGCTGGAGGACATCCGCTTCGGCGGCTGGGACGTCTTCCCGGACGACGCCTACGCCTCGGCCACGCACGCGCAGGTCCTCGAGCAGGACCTGCTCGATCAGCTCAAGGAGCCGCTCCAGGCCATCAAGCCCATGGAGGCGGTCTTCGCGCCCGAGTACGTGAAGCGGCTCCACGGCACGCACGTGAAGAAGGCGCCCACCAAGCGCGAGCTCGGCGAGCAGCTGCGCGCCGACATCCGCCGCTTCATGAAGGACAACGGCTGCGACCGCGCGGTCATGCTGTGGTGCGCCTCGACCGAGGTCTACATCGAGCCCTCGGCCGTCCACGGCGACCTGGCGAGCTTCGAGAAGGGCCTCCAGGACAACGACCCGGCCATCGCGCCCTCGATGATCTACGCCTGGGCGGCGCTGAAGGAGGGCGTGCCGTTCGCGAACGGCGCCCCGAACCTCACCATCGACACCCCGGCCCTCCTGCAGCTCGCGAAGGAGCAGGGCGTGCCGGTGATGGGCAAGGACTTCAAGACCGGCCAGACGCTCATGAAGACGACCATCGCGCCCATGCTGAAGGCGCGCATGCTCGGCCTCGAGGGCTGGTTCTCGACCAACATCCTCGGCAACCGCGACGGCGAGGTGCTGGACGACCCGGGCAGCTTCAAGACCAAGGAGGTCTCGAAGCTCTCGGTCCTCGAGCACATCCTGCAGCCGAAGCTCTACCCGGAGCTCTACGGCCACTTCGACCACAAGGTCACCATCCACTACTACCCGCCGCGGCGCGACAACAAGGAAGGCTGGGACGCGATCGACATCAAGGGGTGGCTCGGCTACCCGATGCAGATCAAGGTCAACTTCCAGTGCCGCGACTCCATCCTCGCGGCGCCGGTGGCGCTCGACATCGCCCTCTTCATCGACCTGGCGGCGCGCTCGGGGATGAAGGGCATCCAGGAGTGGATGTCGTTCTTCTTCAAGAGCCCGCAGCACGCCGAGGGGCTCTACCCGGAGCACGACCTCTTCATCCAGCAGACGAAGCTCAAGAACACGCTCCGCCACCTGGCCGGCGAGGAGCTCGTGACGCACCTCGGGCTCGACTACTACGAGGACTGAGGTCCGCGATCCCTGAGGTGGTACTCCCGCCGCCGGCCTCCCTGGGGCCGGCGGCGGTGCTCTTTCGGACGCCCGCGGGGTACTCCTTCGCGGGGTTGCCGGGGGTCGGCGGCGGGGTGGCCCTCCGGCGGTGCTCGGCGACGACCTGCCGGATTGCTACGGCCGCCGGTTCAGAAACGCTCGGCGGCTTGCACCGCAACGTGCCGCGCCGCGGAGGCGCGGGAAAAACGCGCGCGGCGCGGCACCGGCGGTGCAGCGCCTGTTCACCGAGCGTGCTCTTCCGCAGGTCGGCCTGCGCTCCGGCGGAGGGCCACCCCGCCGCCTCCCGGCGTCGCTCCGCGAGCGGGCTGGCGGCGAGCGCGAACACGCCGCGCGGTGGGGCGCGAAGCGGCGCGCGGCGAAGGCCGCCTCCGCAGCGCCGCCCACGTGGCCCGTGGCCGCCACGCCGCGCCCTGTGTGCCGTGTCGGCCGGCGAAACTGTCTGAGCGAGCGCGGCGTTCAGTTCGTGCACCCGCCACCGCGCGAGCGAGTTTTTCGCCGGCCGTCCCGGGTCACGCGTCGCGCGGCGTGGCCCCGAGCTACACGCGCGGCGCGAGGACCACGCGGCCGGAGCCGTGCGCCGCTTCGCGCCCCCCCTCGGACACGCCGGCGCGTATCGCCACGTACCGCGTCGTGCCCCGGCGCGCGCGGGCCGGGCGAACCGCCGAGCCGAAGGGGTCTGCCCGGAGTCACGCTTGCGCAGCCCGGCGCGGCCATTATCCATGCGCGAAAGGAGCGTTCCCTCATGCCCTACGTCGTCGCGGCGCCCTGCATCAAGTGCAAGTACACGGACTGTGTCGAGGTCTGCCCCGTCGACTGCTTCTACGAGGGGCCCAACTTCCTCGTCATCCACCCCGACGAGTGCATCGACTGCGGCGCCTGCGAGCCGGCCTGCCCGACCAAGGCCATCTTCCCCGAGGAGAGCCTCCCCGAGCGCTGGACGGAGTACGTCGCCCTCAACGCCTCGCTCTCCAAGACCTGGCCCAACATCACGGAGAAGAAGGACCCGCTCCCCACCGCGGACGAGTGGAAGGACAAGGAGAAGACGCGGGACATGCTCGAGGGCGGGTAGCGGGTCCCCGGCGTCCGGCGGCGCCTCGGCGGGGCCGCGGGAAGGCCTCTGGAGACCTCCCGGGCCCGCTGGAGGGCCTCGGGGCCCCCGGCGCCGCCCGCGGCCGCCTAGGCGGCTGCGCGGGGCAGCTGGATGAGCTGCACGCCCTCGGCGGAGCGGGCCAGGCCCAGCTCGCTGACGAGGTGGCAGGTGAAGCACACACCATGTGCGCGCCCCGGGCTGAAGCGGGCGGCGAGGGGTCCGCCGCAGCCCACGCAGGCGCCCGGCAGGTCCAGATCGCGAGTCGTCGTCTCCTCCTGAAGCTCCGTGTTCATGTGAGATGGGTAACGCACGCCGGAGAAGTGGCAAGCACGCGCAACGCCTCCTTGCGCCCCAGACGGCCGTTTGCTAGATAAGCCCCGCCGAAACGCCCAGGTGGTGGAACTGGTAGACACACCATCTTGAGGGGGTGGCGCCGTAAGGCGTGCGAGTTCGAATCTCGCCCTGGGCACTCGAGAAGCAGCAACGAAAAAGGGACCCGGCGACGGGTCCCTTTTCTTTTGGAGGCGCTGCGGCGGGGGACGAGCCCCCGCCTACTTCGCGGGCGCGGGCGCCGGGCTCTGCGGAGCGCTCGTCTGGCCGAGCGGCGGAGGCGCCGGGACGTTCGTCTCGCCGGTCGGGCCGGCCGGCCGCGCCGGGGCGGCGAAGTCGGGCTTCACGACCGAGCTGGTGTGGGAGGCGTGGTAGGCGAGCGTGAGCGAGGTGATCATGAAGATCGCCGCGCAGGCGCTCGTCACCTTGCCGAGGAAGGTCTGCGCGCCGCGGCCGCCGAAGACCGTCTGCGAGCCGCCACCGAAGGCCGCGCCCATGCCGCCGCCCTTCCCGGCCTGCAGCAAGATCACGAGGATGAGGACGACGCAGACGATGACGTGGACGACGGTGACGAGGGTGATCAACGGAGTGCACCTTTCACGATGTTCGAGAAATCGGGCGCCTTGAGGCTCGCGCCCCCGACGAGCGCGCCGTCGACGTCGGGCTGCGCCATGAGCTCGGCGGCGTTGTCCGGCTTGACGGAACCGCCGTACTGGATGCGAACTTCCTCCGCCGCCGCGCCGAAGAGCTGGCGGAGGAGCTGACGCGCCGCGGCGTGGACCTCCTGCGCCTGGGCGGTGGTGGCGGTCTTGCCGGTGCCGATGGCCCACACCGGCTCGTAGGCGAGCGTGAGCCGCGCCACGTCGGCCGCCGCCAGCCCCTCGAGCGCGCCGCGCACCTGGCGCGACACGACCTCGAGCGTCCGGCCCGCCTCGCGCTCCTGCAAGGTCTCGCCGACGCAGACGATGGGGAGGAGCCCGGCCCGGAGCAGCGCGGCCGCCTTCTTGCGCACCCCCTCGTCGGTCTCGCCGAAGAGCTGCCGGCGCTCGCTGTGCCCGACGATGCAGTGCTTCACCCCGAGGTCGGCCAGCATCGGCACGGAGACCTCCCCGGTGAAGGCGCCCTGCGGCTCGAAGTGGCAGTTCTGGGCCGCCAGCTCCACCGGCGTCCCGCGCAGCGCCTCCGCGGCCGCGGCGAGCGCGGTGAACGGGGGCGCCACCGCCACCTGGACCTTCCCGGCCGCGCCCTGGAGGAGCGGCGCGAGGGCGCGCACGAGCTCGCGCGCCTCGCCGGTCGTCTTGAACATCTTCCAGTTGCCGCAGACGAACTTCTGCCGGGGCGTCGCCATCGCTAGCTCTCCAGCACCTGGATGCCGGGGAGGACGCGCCCCTCGACGAACTCGAGGCTGGCGCCGCCGCCGGTGGAGACGTGCTTCATCTTCGGGACCAGCCCGGCCTCCTCGACCGCCGCCGCGCTGTCGCCGCCGCCCACCACCGTCACCGCCGGCGACTCGGCCATGGCGCGGGCGACGCCGAACGTGCCCTCCGCCCACGGCTTCTGCTCGAAGAGGCCCATGGGGCCGTTCCAGAAGACGGTCTTGGCGGAGAGCACGCGCTGCCGGTACCGGTCGAGCGTCTTCGGGCCGATGTCGAGGCCGATGAGGCCGTCCGGGATGGCCCGGTCGTTCACCACCTCGCGCTTCGCGGTCGCGGTGGCCTCGGCGCCGCAGACGTGGTCCACCGGCAGCATGAAGTCCACCCCGCGCGCCTTCGCCTTCTCGAGGATGGCGCGGGCGAGGTCGAGCTTGTCCTCCTCGACCTTGCTCTTCCCGACCGGCACGCCCTCGGCCTTGAGGAAGGTGTAGGCCATGGCGCCGCCGATGCAGACCGCGTCGGCCTTGGCGAGCAGGTTCTCGAGCACCTTGATCTTGTCGGAGACCTTGGCGCCGCCCAGGATGGCGACGAACGGCTTCTCCGGGCGCAGGAGCGCCTTGCCCAGGTACTCGACCTCCTTCTGGATGAGGTACCCGGCCGCCTTCTCCTTCACGAACTTCGCCATGCCGGCGGTGGAGGCGTGGGCGCGGTGGGCGGTGCCGAACGCGTCGTTCACCCACACGTCGGCGAGGCTCGCCAGCTCCTTCGCGAACCCCTCGTCGTTCGCCTCCTCCTCGGGGTGGAAGCGCAGGTTCTCGAGCAGGAGCACCTGCCCGTCCTTGAGCTCCTTGACGAGCTTCTTCACCCCGTCGCCGATGCAGTCGTCGGCGAACACGATCTCCTGGTCGAGCAGCTCTTGCAGCCGCTCGGCCACCGGGAGCAGCGTGTACTTCTTCTTGTCCTCGGGCTTGCCCTTCGGCCGCCCGAGGTGCGAGGCCAGGATGACCTTCGCCCGCTGCTCCACCGCGCGGCGGATGGTGGGCAGGGCGGCGCGGATGCGCCGGTCGTCCGAGACCTTCCCGGCTTCGTCGAGCGGGACGTTGAAGTCGACGCGGATGAAGACGCGCTTCCCGGCGAGCTGGAGCGCGTCGAGGGTCCTGAGCGCCATGGCCGGCCTCACTTGGTGAGGTACTTGGCGACGTCGACCATCCGGTTCGAGAAGCCCCACTCGTTGTCGTACCAGGCGAAGACCTTCGCGAACGTCCCGTCGATGACGAACGTGCTCGTCGCGTCGAAGATCGAGGAGTGCGGGTTGCCGTTGTAGTCGACGGAGACGGTCGGCTCGTCCGAGTACTGCAGCACGCCCTTGAGCGGCCCGCGGGCCGCCGCCTGGAAGGCCGCGTTGATGCTCTCGGCGGTCACCGGCTTCTCGGTTTCGACGGTGAGGTCCACCAGCGAGACGTTGGGCGTCGGGACGCGGACGGCGGTGCCGTGGAGCTTCCCCTTGAGCTGCGGGATCACCTCGGCCACCGCCTTGGCGGCGCCGGTGGTGGAGGGGATCATCGACAGGGCGGCGGCGCGGGCCCGGCGCAGGTCCTTGTGCGGCAGGTCGAGCAGGTTCTGGTCGTTGGTGTAGCTGTGGATGGTGGTCATGAGGCCGCGCTTGATGCCGAAGCTCTCGAGCAGGACCTTGGCCACCGGGGTGAGGCAGTTGGTGGTGCAGGAGGCGTTCGAGATGACCTTGTGCTTCGCGCGGTCGAGCTGCTCGTGGTTGATGCCGTAGGCGACCGTGATGTCGACGTTCTTGCCAGGGGCCGAGATGAGCACGCGCGGGGCGCCGGCGGCGAGGTGCGCCTCGGCCTTGGCCCGCTCGGTGAAGAGTCCGGTGCACTCGAGGACGAGGTCCACCTTGTTGGCGCCGTGCGGCAGCTCACCCGGGTTCTTCACCGCGGTGACCTGGATCTCCTTGCCGTTGACCACGATGCCCTTCTCGGTCGCCTTCACCTCGGCGTCGAGGACGCCGTGGACCGAGTCGTACTTGAGCAGGTGGGCGAGCGTCTTCGTGTCGGTGAGGTCGTTGATGGAGACGAACTCGAGGTCCTTCTCCCCCCGCTCCAGCGCGGCGCGTACGATGCAGCGCCCGATGCGACCGAAGCCGTTGATAGCGATCCGCGCCATGGACGAATCCCTCCCGGAACCGTGTGTGTGGGGTGAGCGAAGCCGCGCGTAACCTACTTGCACCGCCCGCCGCAGTCAACGGAAACCCGGACGGAAAAAATGAAGAACGGCGCCGCTTTCGGCGCCGTCCGGGCTGGCACGACTCGGGAGGAGGTGCGCGGTTATGCCGTCGCGCGCAGCTCGTCCCCGACGGCCGGCACCTGCGCCGCGCCGTTCGCCTCGCGCAGGTCCTGGGTCACGAGGTCGATGAGCTCGGTGGAGAGCCCCAGGATCTGGTTGGCGGTGTAGCCGTTGCCGCGCAGCTCCTTGAACAGCGACTTCGCGAGGATCTTCGTGGCCTTGTTGTCCAGCATCGAGGGGACCATCATGGCTTCGCTCCAAAAACCGTCAGGGCGTGGCCCCAGCGACGGCGACGAGGTGGTACGGTGTCTCTGGAACCCCCTTGAGCAAGGGACGGGCCAGCCCGCGTAACGCATTACGTCATCCAGAATTCCGGGCCCTTATAGGATATCGACCCCTCCCGTCTCCCAGACCGACCGCGAACCGCGCTTCGCACCGCCCACCGCCAGAGCAGCCGCATCGCGTAGACACCTTCGCAGCCTGACCGGGTTCGTCGCCCCGCCCCGCCCCGCCCCCCTCGCCGCCATGCGCTACCGCGTCGTCAACATTCCCCTCTGGCTCGACGAGGACGAGGCGCTGCTCGTCTCCCGCGCCGCCGAGAAGCTCGGCGTCGGGCGCGGCGCGCTGCGCGACGTGGCCGTGCTCCGCCGCTCGCTCGACGCCCGGAAGAAGGGCCACCCGCGCTGGCTCGTGAACCTCGAGGTGTCGCTGGAAGGCGAGCTGGCGGGCGCGCGCCCGGACGTCTCGCCAGCCCCGGCGCCCGAGCCCGAGCCCGGCCCGGTGCGCGCGCCCGAGCTGCCGCCGGTCATCCTGGGCGCCGGGCCCGCCGGGCTCTTCTGCGCCCACGCGCTGCTCGCGCGCGGCGTGCGCTCGATCGTGGTCGACCGCGGGAAGCGCGTCGAGCCGCGCCGGCTCGACGTGACCCGGCTCATGCGCAGCGGCGAGCTCGATCCCGAGTCGAACATGAGCTTCGGCGAGGGCGGCGCCGGCGCCTACACCGACGGCAAGCTGGGGACGCGCATCCACCACCCGGCGGTGCGGCGGGTGGTGGAGCTCTTCGCGCACTACGGCGGCGTGTCCCGCATCCTGGCGGAGGGGAAGCCGCACGTCGGCTCCGACCTGCTGCCCGGGGCCGTCTCGGCCATGCGCGCCGAGCTGGAGGCGGGCGGCTGCGAGTTCCACTGGAACGCCCGGGCGGTCGACCTCGAGCTGCGCGAGGGGCGCGTGCGCGGGCTCGTGCTCGCCGACGGCCGCACCCTCCCCTGCGACCGGCTGGTGCTCGCGCCGGGGAACAGCGCCCGCGAGCTGTTCGAGCTCTTCGCCGCGCGCGGCTGGCCCATCGAGGCGAAGCCGTTCGCGGTCGGCTTCCGCGCCGAGCACCCCCAGGCGCTCATCGACCAGATCCAGTACGGCGCCGCGGCCGGCCGGCCCGGCCTCCCGCCCGCCGACTACAAGCTCGCCGACAACCCGCGCGTCGAGGGCCAGGCGCGCGGCGTCTTCTCGTTCTGCATGTGCCCGGGCGGCGTGGTGGTGCCGACCCCCACCGAGCCCGGCCTCCAGTGCACCAACGGGATGTCGAACTCGCACCGCAGCTCCCGCCTGGCCAACGCGGGCGTGGTGGCCGCGGTGAGCCCGGCCGACTTCGAGGCCGAGGGCTTCCACGGGCCGCTGGCGGGCCTCGCCTGGCAGCGCAAGTGGGAGGCGCGCGCCTACGCGCTGGGCGGCGGAGGGTACCGGGCTCCCGCGCAGCGCATCGCCGACTACGTGGCGGGCCGGCCCGGCCAGCCGCCCGGGAGGTCGTCCTACCCGCCCGGCCTGGTCCACGCCGACCTGGCGACGCTCTACCCGCCCCAGGTCCAGGCCGCCCTGCGCGACGGCCTGCGCGCCTTCGAGCGGCGGATGCGCGGCTACCTCACCGGCGAGGCGGTCCTCATCGGCGTCGAGTCGCGCACCAGCTCCCCCTGCCGCCTCGTCCGCGGCGAGGACTACCAGGCCCCGGGCCTGGGCGGCGTCTACCCCGCCGGCGAGGGCGCCGGCTACGCGGGCGGCATCGTCTCCTCGGCGGTGGACGGGCTGCGCGCGGCGGAGGCCATCTGCGCGGAGCTGGGCCCGGCATGACCCCGCGGGCGCCGGCGCGCTACGTCATCAGGAACCGGCAGGGCGAGGAGCTCGTGTGCCCGAGCCTCGCAGACCTGCACGCGCTCTATGCCCAGGGCTTCCTGTCCGACGACGACCTGGTGCGGCAGGAGGGGGCGGAGCGCTGGACGCCGGCCGGGCGCATGCCGGCCTTGCACGGCGTCCGCGACCGGCGCGCCGATCCGCGCCGGATGCTGGTGGTGCTGGCGGCGGCGATGATCCTCGCGCTCGCGCTGGCGCTGCTCGCGCGCGGGCTGCGCTGAGCGCGGCGGGGGACGAGCCCCCTCCCTACCTCGGCCGCGTTCTACCCCGCCCGCCCGTAGGAGTCCTCGAGCCGCACGACGTCCTCGACCTCCGGGGTGGAGGCCTCGAGGATGTCGCAGTCGGTGACGGCGATCATCCGGTGCTTGGTGCCGGGCTTCACGCGGTAGCTCTCGCCGGGCGAGAGCCGGTGCTCGGTGAGCCCCGAGCCGTCCTCGTCGAGCACCAGGGTGAGCTGGCCGCTCCAGAGGTGGATCGTCTCGTCCTTCTTCCGGTGGTACTGGAGCGAGAGCTGGTGGCCTGCCTTCACGTGGAGCAGCTTGCCGACGTAGCGGTCGGTCTGGGCCCACCACAGCTCGTGGCCCCACGGCTTCTCGACGCGCTTGGGCTGGTCGAAGGTCTTCATGCCGACAAGCTAACCCGTCACCGCGACGCGGTCACCACCAGGCCGCGGACGCCGGCGCGGGCGAGCTCGGGCAGCGCCTTCCGGGCCAGCTCCTGCGTGGGGTAGGAGCCGAGCTGGACGCGGTACCAGCGGCCCTTCCCGGGGACGTCCGCCGCGACGACGCGGGGGTCCTTGCCGGCGAGGCGCGCCGCGAAGCGCTCCGCGTCGGCGCGGCTGGCGGACGAGGCCACCTGGATGGTGAAGGCGCCGGGAGGCGCGGCGGGTGGGGAAGCCCTCTCCGCGCCGGCGCGCGGCGAAGGAGGCGACGCGCCCGGCTGCTTCGGGCTCGCGGCCGCCGCGGTCGCGGTCGCCGCCGAGGTCGAGGTCGGGATCGAGGTCGGGGTCGAGGTCGAGGTCGGGGTCGAGGTCGGGGTCGGGGTCGGGACCAGCTTCGCCGGCGCGAGCGGCATCGCCTTCTCGACCGGCCGGGTGTCGGTCAGCACCTGCGGCGCCTTGAGCACCGGCGGCGCCTCGTCGCGCATCGCCGGCAGGTCGTCGAGGTGGTCGAGGGCAGCGCGGGTCGCCACCGGCGTCGCCGGCGCCACCGCCGCGGCCTGGCGGCCGACCGACACGCCGAGCAGGAACGCCCCGCCCAGCATCGCCAGCGCCACCGCGAGCAGCGCGGCCGCGCGCGTGGCGCCGAGCGCGAGCCCCGAACGCTGTCGCCGCACGCGGCTGTTCTCGCGCATCCCTGGAGCTCCCTCGCCGCGACGCGCGGCAGGGGCTCATGGTAGGCGCGGCCGGCGATACCGCCAGTTTTCGGGTGGTCCCGTGAACCGGGGGCGGGAGGCCGCGCCTGGCGGCGCGCGCTCCCCCCTCCCCGCCTACTCCTCGGCGAGGTCGCGCGACTCCATCCGCTCCGGCGCGGAGACGCCCAGCGCCGAGAGCCCGTTCGCGAGCGCTTGCTTCAGCGCGCTGCACAGGTAGAGGCGCGCCGCGGTCTTCACCGGGTCGGGGCCGATGACGCGCTCCCCGCTCTTCTTCCCGCCGGTGTAGTAGGCGTGGAAGGCGGCGATGGTCTCGTGCAGCCAGTAGGCGACCCGGTGCGGCTCGTAGGCGACCGCGGCCCCGGCCAGCACGTCGGGGAAGGAGACGATGCGGCGCAGCAGATCCTGCTCCTCGGGCAGCACGAGGGCGCGCGCCGCGGCCAGGTCGAAGGCCGGCGGCGGGAGCCCGGCCTCGGCGGCCTTCCGGAGGATGCTCGCCAGGCGGGCGTGGCCGTACTGCACGTAGAACACCGGGTTGTCGAGCGTCTGCTGCTTGGCGAGCTCGAGGTCGAAGTCGAGCTGGGCGTCGGCGCGCCGGGTGAAGAAGAGGAACCGGGTGGCGTCGGCGCCCACCTCCTCCACCACCTCGCGCAGGCTCACCACCGTGCCGGCGCGCTTCGACATCTTCACCGCCTCGCCGCCGCGGGTGAGGTTCACCATCTGGATGAGGACCACGTGCAGGTCCTTCCGGTCGTAGCCGAGCGCCTGCAGCGCGGCCTGCAGCCGGGGCACGTAGCCGCCGTGGTCGGCGCCGAGGACGTCCACCAGCGCCTCCGCCCGCTGCCGCTTCTGCCAGTGGTAGGCGATGTCGGCGCAGAAGTAGGTGGGCGTCCCGTCCGACTTCTTGACCGGCCGGTCCACCTCGTCCCCGAACTGCGAGCTGCGGAAGAGCGTCAGGTCGTCGGAGACGGAGACGCCCTCCTCGTCCGGCTGCGGCGGGGGCGGCGGCGCGCCCTTCTTCGACTTCGGGGGCGGGAGCTTGCCGACGTAGACGAGCCCCTTCGCCTCGAGCTGGGCGAGGAAGCGCTCCACGTCGCCGGAGGCGTAGAGCGCCTTCTCGGACGACCAGACGTCGAAGGTGATGTCGAGCACGGCCAGGTCGCCGCGGATGAGCTCGAGGACGTGCGCCACCGCGCGGTCGCGGAAGAGCGCCAGCCAGTCCGCCTCGGGCGCGTCGAGGAAGCGCGCCCCGTGCTCCTCCTTCAGGGCGCGCGCGACGTCGATCACGTACTCCCCCGGATAGCTCTTGGGCGGCATCTCCACCGCGCGCCCGAGGAGCTGCTGGTACCGGAGGTGGACGGAGCGCGCCAGCGTCTGCACCTGGGCGCCGTAGTCGTTGACGTAGTACTCGCGGGTGACCTCGTGCCCGCTCCACTGGAGCAGCCGCGCCACCCCGTCGCCCGTGACGGCGTTGCGCCCGTGGCCCACGTGCATGGGGCCGGTGGGGTTCGCCGACACGTACTCGACGATGACCTTCTTCCCCTTCCCCACCGACGTCCGGCCGAACGCCGCGCCCTGCCGCTCGACCTCGCCGAGCGCGCGGTACCAGAGGTCGGGGGCGAGCCGCACGTTGACGAAGCCGGGCCCCGCCACCTCCATCGAGGCGACGTCGCCCGCCGCGTCGATCTCCCGCACCACCTCGACCAGCGCCTGCGCCAGCTCGCGCGGCGGCTTCTGGGCCGGCTTCGCCAGCACCATCGCGGCGTTCACCGCGAAGTCGCCGTGCTTGGGGTCGCGCGGCGGCTCCACCGTGAACCCGCCCGCGAGCGCCGGCCAGCGCCCCTCGGCGGCGCCGCGCGCGAGCGCCTTCTCGAACAGCGCGATGACGTGGTCCCTGATCATGGTGGGGCTGCATACCCTCCGCCCGCCGGGGGCGCAAGGCTCGCCTGCCGGCGGCGGCCGGGCGAAGGCGCGCCGGGGCCCGGCGGCGCCCTCAGCCCGGGGCCACGAAGCTCTCGAACGCCCCGCAGCGGCGGCACCGCCATTGACGCACCGGCGACTCCGCCCCGCACCGGGCGCAGCGCACCGGGCGCGCCTTGCGCAGGAGCGCCAGCACGAGCAGGTCGTGCCGGGCCGCCAGCTCGTCGGGCGCGGGCGCCTCCGCCTCGCGCAGCAGGTCGCGCATGGCGAGGGTGGTCTCGCCGGTGACGTCGAGCTCGAGCGCGCGGCGCAGCGCCGCCGCCGCCTCGGGCGTCCGCCCGGCCCGCTGCAGGACCCGGCCGCGCAGGTAGTGGAGGGGGGCGTCGTCGGGCGCGAGCGCGAGGCGCGCCTCGACCAGGGGCAGCGCGGCGGCCACGCCCGCGGCCTGGAGCGCCGGCCACGCCAGGAGCGCCGCCCCGGGGTCCTCGTCCAGCGCGGCGCCGATGGCCTCGGCGGCGTCGGGCGCCAGCCCGGCGGCGCCCTGCGCCTCCGCCAGCGCCAGGAGCGCGTCGGCGCTCCTGGGCGCCGCCGTCACCGCCGCCAGCGCGGCCGCCCGGCCCCGCTCCACGTCGGCGGCGAGCTCGCCGCGGGCCTGGGCCGCCAGCAGGTGCGCGAGGAGCGGGTCCTCGGCGCGGGACGAGAGCTGCCGCTGGACGCCGGCCGCCTCGGCCAGCCGCCCCAGGTCGACGAGCACGTCGCGCAGCCCCTCGCGCGCCGCGCGGTCGCCCTGGTCCGCCAGCACCCGGTAGGCGGCGAGCGCCTCCTCCAGCATGCCGCCGCGCCGGTAGTCGTGCGCCAGCTCCCGCTCCACCTCGACCCGCCGCGCCGGCTCGAGCCCGGGCCGGAGCAGCATGTTGCGGTGCAGCCGGATGGCGTGGGCGAGGTCGCCGGTGCGCCGGAAGAGCGCCCCCAGCGCCAGGTAGGTCTCGACCGCCTCCGGGGTCCCGAGCTGCGCCGCGTCGGAGAGCGCCGCGATGGCCGCGTCGGGGTCGTCGGAGAGGACGTACCGCACGCCGCGCAGGTAGGCGCGGGCCTCCTGGCGGCGGCGCCACCAGCGGTCGGCGAGCAGGGCGAGCGCCGCGCCCAGGAGCGCGATCGCGGCGAGCAGCCAGCCCTGCCGCGTCACGCCCGCTCGAACCCCGCGCGCAGCCGCTGCCAGGCGCCGTCGAGGTGCTCGATCATGACCCGCGTGTCCGCCAGCACCGGCATGAAGTTCGTGTCGCCGTTCCAGCGCGGGACGAGGTGGTAGTGGAGGTGGTCGGCGATGCCGGCGCCCGCCACCCGGCCCAGGTTCATCCCGATGTTGAGCCCCTCCGGCTGGTAGGTGGCGCGCAGGACCCGGGAGGCGAGCCGGAGCTCCTCGTGCAGGTCGTGGAGCTCCTCCGCGCCGAGCAGGTCGAGGTCGGCGACGTGGGCGCGCGGGATCACCATGAGGTGGCCCGAGTTGTAGGGGTAGCGGTTCAGCACCGCGAACGAGCGCGCGCTGCGGTGGACGACCAGGTTCTGCCGGTCGTTCGCCTCGGGCTCGGAGGGGAAGCGGCAGAAGATGCAGCCGGACGGCTTGGGGGCGTGGATGAACTCGAGGCGCCAGGGGGCCCAGAGGCGCTGGGGGGGCGGCGGCGAGGGAGACGGCGCGCGTGAGGCCGGCTTCGACCGCGACCGCGATCGCGAGCTCGACCGCGATCCGGACCGCGAGCCCGAACCCGACCTCGACCGCGAGGTCGAGCCCGACGACCGTGACCCCGAACCGGCTCCCGAGCGCGAGGCGGGCATCTGCTACCTCGCGAGGTAGTACACGCCGGGAGAGGCCGCGGCCCCGGCCTCGTGGTGGATCTCGCTCCGCACCGCGTCCGCCACCGAGTGCACGGCGCCGCCGAGCAGCTCCTCGAAGATGCGCGAGCGCCCCTCGGGCGGGTAGACCAGGCGCGGCTCGCCGGTGAGCCCGGCCTCCTCCTTGGCGGTGTCCACCGCGTCGTTGAAGTTGCCGAGCTCGTCGATGAGGCCGAGCTCCTGCGCCTGCTGGCCGGTGAGGACGCGGCCGTCGGCGATCTTGCGCACCTCGGCCTCCGGCAGGTCGCGCGACTCCACCACCGCCTGCAGGAACTGGAGGTAGACCTGGTCGATGAGCGACTGCCAGTAGGCGCGGTCCTCCGCCGTCATGTCGCGGAACGGGTTGCCGGCGTCCTTGAGCTTGCCGCTCTTGATCGTCTCCATCTTCACGTTGAAGCGCTCGGCGAGCCCCTTCACGTTGGCGAACTGCGAGATGACGCCGATGGAGCCGGTGAGCGTGCCGGGCTCGGCCAGGATGTGCGGGCAGGCCATGGCGATGTAGAAGCCGCCCGACGCGGCCAGGTTCCCCATCGAGCACACCACGGTCTTCTTCTCGGCGAGCTTCTTGAGCTCGTCGTAGATCTCCTGGCTCGGCGCCACCGCGCCGCCGGGCGAGTCGATCCGGACCACGATCGCCTTCATGTCGGCGTCGTCGAGGTAGCGCTTGATGACCCGGAGCGTCTCGTCGGGGTCGACCGAGCCGCGCGCGCCGGCGCCGATCTCGCCCTTCACCTCCACCACCCCGATGCGCGGGCCGCCGCCGAGCCGCGGCCCCTCCCCTCGCACCGCGCCGTAGGCGAGCAGCAGGAAGGCGAAGAACACGACCAGCAGGCCGCCGAAGACGAAGAGCACCACCGCCAGCGCGGCCCGGTCGCGCCGCGGCGGGGCCGGCGGCGGGAGGACGGGCGGGGGCGCCGCGGCCCAGGTCGCCGGCGCCGGCGGGACCGGCGGCGGTCCGCCCCAGCTCGGCTGCGAGGCCTGGCCGGCGGGGGCGGCCGGAGGGGGCGGCGGCGAGGTGGGGAGGGGCTCGCCGGGGCTGGCGGACGGCCCGGCGCCTTCGGGAGGCTTCTGCTCTTCGCTCATGGCGCGGACAGGTAAGCACGCGCGCCGCGGCGCCGCAACCGGAACACGGGCGCGCTCAGACGCCCGCGAACCACTCGTAGCCCTGGTCCTCCCAGTACCCGCCGGTGCGCACCGGCAGGAAGCTCACCTCCGCGAGGTACTTCACCATCTTGTAGCCGAGCTTCACCGCCGAGTAGAGGCGGAGCGGCGCCCCGTACTCCCGGGCGAGCGGCGCGCCGTTCATGCCGTAGGCGAGGAGCGTCTGCGGGTGGAGCGCGCTCTCGAGGTCCCAGGAGGAGAAGTAGCCGGGCTCGAAGGAGCGGAACTCGACGTAGCGGGCGCGCGGGTCGACGCCGGCGAGCCGCGCCACCTCCGAGAGCCGCACCCCGTCCCAGGAGGCCACCGCCGACCAGCCCTCCACGCAGTGGTGCCGGACGCGGGTGCGCGCCGCCGGGAGGCGCCGCAGGTCGTCCAGGCCGAGCGCGAGCGGCCGCGCGACGAGGCCGGTCACCCGCAGCGCCCAGCCGGCCGGCGGCGGCGGGTAGACCGCGCCGATCCGGTAGGCGGGGAAGTCGGCCGGATCGCTCTCCTCCTCCTCGGGCAGCTCGGGGGCGAGCCGCCGGGGGTCGAAGAGCGCCCGCTGGAAGCGCTCGTTGGCGCGCTCCATGAGGCCGAGGAAGCCCGCCTGCGGGCGCCGGCCGTCGCAGGCGAGCCCGCCCAGCGCGGCCAGCCCGGCTCCGGCGAGGAAGCGCCGACGCGTCGAGCCGCTCACGAGCGCGTCTCCGCGCGCGGCCGGCCGCCCAGGGTCATGTCGGCGAGCGTGCGCGGGTGGAGCGCCACCTGGACGACGTGCACGACGGTGAAGAGCGCCAGCGCCGCCAGCACCAGCAGGTGGAGGGCGCGCGCCGCGTCGTACCCCCCGAGGAGCGCGGTGAGGTGCGGCAGCTGCACCGGCTTGTAGAGGGCGAGCCCGGACAGGACGAGCAGCGGCGCGGCGGCGAGCACCCCGGTGTAGCTGAGCCGCTGCATGCCGTTGTACAGCCCGACCGGGGGCGGCGCGGCCCGCCGGAGCCGGAGGTCGTGGAGCAAGGTCCCCCAGGCGTTGCGCGCGTCCCGGCGCGGGAAGAAGAGGCGGCGCCGCCACTCCCCGCTCGCGAAGAAGTAGACCGCGTAGACGAGGGCGTTCGCGGCGAAGAGCCAGGCGAACGCGAAGTGCCAGTGGCGCGCGCCGGCGAGCCAGCCGCCCAGGGTGAGCACGGCGGGCGGGCTCGCCCCCTGGAACGGGTACCAGCCGTAGTCCTGCCCGCGCTCGCCCAGCCGCGGGTAGGCGGCCAGGATGCGGAGCCCGCTCCCCGCCAGGATGACGAAGAGGACGACGTTCGCCCAGTGCGTGGCGCGGATGAGCGCCGGCTGGGGGCGCCGGGGGCCGGCCGGGGTGCGCCCCGGCCGGTGCCCGAGCTCTGGAGCGGGCTGCATCGCGGGCGCTAGTGCCGGGCCGCCATGGAGCGGCGGTGCTCCTCGCTCCCCTCGTCGTGGATGAGGGTCTCGACCTTCTTCGCCAGCTCCGGCGTGACCGTCATCTGGTGCGCCTGCTGCGCGTGCTGACCCGCCTGGCGCAGGATCTCGTCCTTCGACTCGCCGCGGGCTACGAAGTCG
Organism: Anaeromyxobacter diazotrophicus; assembly: GCF_013340205.1. Classification (NCBI taxonomy): domain Bacteria; kingdom Pseudomonadati; phylum Myxococcota; class Myxococcia; order Myxococcales; family Anaeromyxobacteraceae; genus Anaeromyxobacter; species Anaeromyxobacter diazotrophicus. The sequence continues at coordinate 253,359 of NZ_BJTG01000004.1, read as the reverse complement.
CACTTCATCCCGGCGTCGCTGCAGTGGAAGTCCTTCATGGTCGCCTCCTCCGGCCGCTTCGTTAGCGGGGGCAGGGCGCGGCCACCACCCCGAGCGGCGGCTCCGGTGGGGGGACGAGCCGGCGGCGTGGCGGCCGTACGCTCCGCGCAAAAGAAGACGGGCGGCCCCGGAGGACCGCCCGCTCGGTGTTTCGACGGCGCGAGGCCGGCTAGCCCTTGCGGCGGTTGAACTTCTCCATGAGGTCGCCGAGGCGGGCGCGGCCGTCGCCCTGCTTGCGCAGGTACTCGTGGTAGTCCTCGTCGCCGCGGCTGAGGGCCTTCACGGACAGCGCGACCTTGCGCTCCTGCTCGTCCATGTCGATGACCTTCACCTCGATCTCGTCGCCTTCCTTGACGACGTCCCGCGGGTGCTCGGTCCGCTCCTCGCGCAGCTCGGAGACGTGGACCAGCCCCTCGATGCCGGGCTCGATCTCGACGAAGGCGCCGAAGTCGGTGACCTTCGTCACCTTGCCCTTGAGGCGCGAGCCGACCGGGTGACGCTCGCTGAGCGTGGTCCACGGGTCGACGCCGATCTGCTTGATGCCGAGGCTGAAGCGCTCGTTCTCGACGTCGATGTTGAGCACCACCGCCTCGACCACGTCACCCTTCTTGAACTTCTCGCCCGGGTGCTTGATGCGCTCGTTCCAGGAGATGTCGGAGACGTGCACCAGGCCGTCGATGCCCTCCTCGACGCCGACGAAGATGCCGAAGTCGGTGACGTTGCGGACCTCGCCGCGGATGACGGAGCCGATCGGGTACTTGTCCTCGAGCAGCGTCCAGGGGTTCGCCTCGATCTGCTTCATGCCGAGGCTGATCCGCTTCGCCTTGGGGTCGATGTCGAGCACGACCGCCTCGACCTTGTCGCCCACGTTGACGAGCTTCGAGGGGTGCTTCACCCGCTTCGTCCAGCTCATCTCGCTGACGTGGACGAGGCCCTCGACGCCCTGCTCGATCTCGATGAACGCGCCGTAGTCGGTGAGCGACACCACCTTGCCCGCCACGCGGGTGCCGACCGGGTACTTCTCGTCGGCGCGGTGCCACGGGTCCTCCTGGATCTGCTTGAGACCCAGGCTGACGCGCTCGCTGGCGGGGTCGAACTTCAGCACGACCACGCGCACTTCCTGGCCGACCTCGAACATCTCCGACGGGTGGCCGATGCGGCCCCAGCTCATGTCGGTGACGTGGAGCAGGCCGTCGATGCCGCCCAGGTCGATGAAGGCGCCGTAGTCGGTGAGGTTCTTGACCACGCCCTTGAGGATCGCGCCCTCCTTCAGGTTCTTGAGCGTCTCCTTCTTCAGCTCCTCGCGCTCCTTCTCCAGGAGCACGCGGCGCGAGAGGACGATGTTGCCGCGCTTCTTGTTGAACTTGATGACCTTGAACTTGAACTTCTCGCCGATCATCTTGTCGAGGTTCCGCACCGGGCGGATGTCGACCTGCGAGCCGGGGAGGAAGGCCTTCACGCCGATGTCGACGGAGAGGCCACCCTTCACGCGCCCGACGATGATGCCCTCGACGAGCTCGTCGCGCTCACACGCGGCCGAGATCTCGTCCCAGATGCGCATCTTGTCGGCCTTCTCCTTGGAGAGGACGACCATCCCGGTGTCATTCTCACGGGACTCGACGAGCACCTCGACCTTGTCGCCCACCTTGACCGCCGGCTCCTGGCCGGGCGCGGGGACGAACTCGTTCATCGGCACCTGCCCCTCGGACTTGTAGCCGATGTCGATGACGGCATAGTCCTTGGTGAGCTGGATGACGGTGCCGCTGACGACCTTGCCCTCCTCGATGGGTCCGCTCGTCTTCTCACTCTGAGCGAACAGCGTCGCGAAGTCCTCGGTCTCGATCTCGGGCGTACGGGTGGTCTGAGTCTCCATTCGGTTCGGGCTCTATCTCTCGCGCGGGCTGGCGGGGCGCCGAGGGTGAGGAGGCGCCGCCGGAAGTCTGCTTCGTTTGACCCCTGGTCTGAGGCGCGCCGGTCCGTCCGGGGAGCGAGGCGGTGGCGCTCGTAAGCCGGGCACACCCCAGCCTACAAAAAGAAGGGGGGAACCTACCCGGCCGCCCCTGCGCCGTCAAGGCGCACCAGGCCGGGGGACGGGCGGCGCCCCGCTAGGCGGGCAGGCTCCTCAGGCGAGCCGCCACGCCCTCGACCACCCAGTCCGGCGTCGAGGCGCCGGCGGAGAGCCCGACCACCTTGCAGCCCTCGAACCAGCCGGGCTGCAGCTCCTCCTCGGTCTCGACGTGCCAGGTGCGCGGCTGGATCTGCCGGCAGAGCTCGGCCAGGTGGCGGGTGTTGGCGCTGTTCTTCCCGCCCACCACCACCACCGCGTCCACCTCGGAGGCGAGCTGGCGCGCGTCGGCCTGGCGCTCGTCGGTGTCGTTGCAGATCGTGTTCACCGCCCGCACCTCGCGGTGCCGCAACGCGAGCGCGCCCACCACCCGCTCGAACTCCGCGCCGATGCAGGTGGTCTGGGCCAGCACCGCCACCCGCTTGGCGTCGATCTCCGGGATGGGGCCGCCGGGCTTCACCACCGTGCACGGCCCCTCGGCGTAGGACAGGACGCCCTTCACCTCGGCGTGGGCGGCGTCGCCGACGACGACGACGTGGTAGCCCTCGCCGGAGAGGCGGCGGGCCATCGCCTGCGGGTACTTCACGTACGGGCAGGTCCCGTCCACCACCGAGAGCCCGCGCTCCTTGGCCGCCTGCAGCTCCGAGCGGATCGCGCCGTGGGTCCGCACCACCACCGTCGTCCCGCGCTCCACCTCGGCCACGGCCTGGACGGTGCCGACGCCCTGCGCGCGCATCCGCTCGACGGCCTGCGGGTTGTGGATGATGGGGCCGAGCGTGACGACCGGGTTGCTGGCGGCGCCCGCCACCTCCATCACCCGGTCCACCGTGCGGCGGACGCCCCAGCAGAACCCGGCGGTCTTCGCGATGCGGACTTCCATGCCCACCCCGTCCTTCCCTGCTCTCGGTCCGCCTGCTTTATGGCCGCGGGGGCGCGCCCGCGCAACGCCGCGGGCGGGCCGCTCGGCTCACGCCTTCTCGCCGACGAACCGGTCGCGCTCGTCGCGGAAGAGCACGTTGAAGGTGGTGAGCGAGCCGTAGCACTTCGTCACGTAGGACTGGAGATCGACCTTCTCGGCGTCGGTGAGCTTGTCGTGCGCGTTGATCTTCTGCTCCAGCACCCGGAGCCGGTCGCGCACCATGACCACCTTGTGGAACAGCTGGTCGAGCGGGATCTCCTTGGCCTGCAGGGCCGGGTCGCGCGGCTTCAGCAGCGCGGTGCCGCCCTCCCACTTGGGCGAGAGCTGCACCTGCGCCTGCTCCTCGCGCAGCACGTCGCGGATGGCCTGGGCGAACTCCTCGCGCGTCATGTGGAGGATCTCCTCGGGGATGTCGTGGTCCAGCGCGGCCCCACCCGGTCCTTGCCCGGGGGCGAGAGGCTCGGCGTGGTGCACGCGCGGTGGCGCCGCGGCGTGGCGGCGGGTCGGGGGCGGCGGGGGCCTGGCCGGCAGCGCCTCGTCCCGCGCCAGGTAGCGCTCGCAGCGGGGCGCCGAGCCAGGGAAGTCGCCGGTGCGGACGCGCAGGCGGCAGGGGCCGATCGGCCCGCGCTCGTCCTCCAGGATGGGGCGCCACAGCCGGCAGCTCCCGCACTCCTTCGGTCCGTAGGCGCGCTCCAGCCCGTCCATCCGCGGCGCATCCTAGCCGGGCTGGGCCCGCGCGGCCAGCCGGGCCCGGACCTCGTCCGCCAGCGCCTCCACTACCCCGTCGAGCGGCAGCCCGCTCGTGTCCACGAGCAGCGCGTCGTCCGCCGGACGCAGGGGCGCCACCGCCCGCTCGCTGTCGTCGCGGTCGCGCTTCTGCTGGTCCGCGAGCACCTGCGCGAGCGTGCTCGGCTGGCCCTTCGCCACCAGCTCGTCGTGGCGGCGGCGCGCCCGCACCTCGGGCGTCGCGGTGAGGAAGAACTTCACGTCGGCGTCGGGGAAGACCACCGTCCCGATGTCGCGGCCCTCGAGCACGGCCCCGCGGTGGCCGGCGGCGGTGGCGAGCCGCTGCTGCAGGCCGAGGAGCGCGGCGCGCACCACCGGCCGGGCGGAGACGGCGCTCGCGCCGAGCGAGATGGGGGCGGTCCGGATCTCCGCCGAGACGTCCTCGCCATCGAGCAGCACGCACTGGCCGCCCCCGGGCGCGGGCTCGAAGCGGATGGCCAACCCCGGCAGGAGGTCACCGAGGCGGGCGTCGTCGTCGAACGCGACCCCGGCGCGGGTCGCCGCCAGCGCCACCGCGCGGTAGATGGCGCCGGTGTCCACCATGGCGAACCCGAGCCGCCCCGCCAGCCGGCGGGCGGCGGTGCTCTTGCCGGCGCCGGCCGGCCCGTCGATGGCGACGATGAAAGGACGTCTGGAGATGGGGGGGCCTGCTGCCCCCCCATGCCCCCCGCTCGCTCCGGCAGAGCCTCCTCCGGCTCCGCCTCCGCTCGCCGTTCGCTTCGTCATGCGCGGAGGAGCTTCTTCAGCGCGCCGAGCAGCTTCTCGTTCTCCGCGCGCAGGCCGAGGGTGATCCGCTGGCCGGTGGGCATCCCGTAGCCGCCCATGGGCCGCACCACCACGCCCTCGCGCAGGAGCGCCTCGAAGAGCGCGCCGCCGGGGCGGCCGGGGAAGTCGGCCAGCACGAAGTTCGTCTGCGACGGCCACACGGTCGCGCCGAGCGCGCGCAGGCCGGCGGAGAGGAAGGGCCGCTCGCTCGCCACCAGCGCGCGGCTGCGGGCCAGGTGCTCCTCGTCCTCGAGCGCCGCCACGCCCGCCGCCTGCGCCGGCAGGCTGGTGTTGAACGGGGCGCGCACGCGGTCGAGGAAGGCCACCACCTCCGGGCTCGCCACCAGGTAGCCGAGGCGCAGCCCGGCCAGCCCGTAGATCTTGGAGAAGGTGCGCGAGACGGCGAGCTGCGGGAAGCGGCGGCGCAGCGCCAGCGCGTCGGGGAAGTCCTTCGCGTCGACGAACTCGACGTACGCCTCGTCCAGCACCACCAGCACGTCGCGCGGGACGGCCTCCAGGAACGCGCGCAGCTCCGCCTCGGAGAAGTAGGTGCCGTTGGGGTTGTCGGGGTTGGCGAGGAAGACGACACGGGTCCGGCGCGAGAGCCGCTCGGCCAGCGCGCGCAGGTCGTACCGGCGCTCGCGCATGGGGGCCTCGACGCAGCGCCGCCCGTGGGCCTGGCTGGCGAGCCGGTACACCACGAAGCTCCCCTCGGCCGTGAGCGTCTCCTCGCCCTCGGCCACGAAGGTGCGGACCACGAGCTCGAGCAGCTCGTTGGAGCCGTTCCCGACCGCGAGCTCCTCGGGGGTGACGCCGAGCTTCCTCGCCAGCGCGCCGCGCAGCGCGAAGGCGGAGCCGTCCGGATAGAGGTGCACCTTGGCGCACGCCTCGCGCGCCGCCGCGACCGCGCGGGGTGAGGGGCCGAGCGCGTTCTCGTTCGAGGCGAGCTTCGCGACGTTCGAGACGCCGTACTCCCGCTCGACCTCCTCGATGGGCTTGCCGGGGACGTAGGGCTGCAGCGCGGCGACGTACGGCGGGACCGGGAGCATGCCGATCTATATACCTCTCCCCCCGCCCCGAGCGGTACCTCAGGCCTCGCTGGTGAAGACGCCCATGGCGCGGAACTTCCGGTAGCGATCCTCGACCAGGCCCTCGGGCGAGAGCTGCTTCAGCTCGGCCAGGTGGCGGCGCAGCGCGTCCTGCACGAAGCCGGCGGTCTCGGCGGGATCGCGGTGGGCGCCGCCCGCCGACTCCTTCACGATCTCGTCGATGATGCCGAACTCCTTGAGGTCGCGCGCGGTGAGCCGGAGCGCCTCGGCGCTCTTCTGTGCCTTGGTGGCGTCGCGGTAGAGGATCGAGCTGCAGCTCTCCGGGGAGATGACGTTGTACCAGGCGTACTGGAGCATCAGGATGCGGTTCGTGACGCCGATGCCGATGGCGCCGCCGGAGGCACCCTCGCCGATGACGACCGAGATGCTCGGCACCGAGAGGCTCGACATGACCTCGAGGTTCACCGCGATCGCCTCGGCCTGGCCGCGCTCCTCGGCACCGATGCCGGGGTAGGCGCCGGGCGTGTCGATGAAGCACAGCACCGGCCGCCGGAAGCGCTCCGCCAGGTCGAAGAGCCGCCGCGCCTTGCGGTAGCCCTCGGGCCGGACCATCCCGAAGTTGCGGTGCAGGTTCTCCTTGGTGTTGCGCCCCTTCTGCTGGCCCAGCACCACCACCGGCTCGCCGTCGAAGCGCGCGAACCCGCCGACGATGGCGTGGTCGGCGGCGAAGCGGCGGTCGCCCTCCACCTCGAAGAAGTCGGTGAACAGCGCGCCGAGGTAGTCGAGGAAGTAGGGCCGGTTCGGGTGGCGGGCGAGCTGGACCGTCTGCCAGCGGGTGAGGTCGCTGAAGATCTCGGCCTGCAGCTTCTTCGCCTTCTTCTCGAGCTTGACGATCTCCTCGGTGAAGTCGACGGCGGCGCCACCGGAGAGCTGCTTCAGCTCGGCGATCTTGGACTCGAGGGCGATGAGCGGCCGCTCGAAGTCGATGACGTAGGCGGGTCGTGCCATGGGTGCGGGCGCTTATAGCACGCTCCCTCGCGCCCGGCATGCGCCCCAGGCGTTCGCGCCCGGCGCGGCGCGTCAGGGCGCTGCCGCGGCGCGCCATGCCGCGAGCCCGGCGGCGAGCGCGTCCGGGTCGACGGGTGGTGCGAGCCACTCCACCTCGCGCTCGCCGCGGAGCCAGACCACCTGCCGCCGCGCGTAGCGCCGGTGGGCCACCTGGACCCGCCGCGTCGCCTCGCCCGGCTCGAGCCGGCCCGCCAGCACCTCGGCCGCCTCGGCGTAGCCGAGGGGGAGCTTGGCCGGGAGCCGTCCGCCATGGCGCGCGAGGAGCGCGGCGGTCTCGGCGAGCAGCCCGCGCGAGAACAGGAGGGGCACCCGGGCGTCGATGCGGGCGTGGAGCTCGGCGCGGGGCGGATCGAGCGCCAGGAGCCGGTACCGGTAACGCGCCGCGGCGAAGGCGTGGCCGGCGAACACCTCCGTCTGCGTCCGCCCCCCGGCCGCGATCTCGAGGGCGCGCACCACGCGGACGAGGTCGTTGGGGCCGATCCGGGCCGCGGCCGCCGGGTCGACCTCCGCCAGCCGCCGGTGCAGCGCCGGCCGGCCCTCGCGCGCCGCCTCCTCCTCCAGCCGCGCCCGCAGCGCCGGGTCGCGCCCGGGCGCCTCGGCCACCCCGCGCAGGAGCGCCCGCAGGTAGAGGCCGGTCCCGCCCGCCACGATGGGGAGCCGCCCGCGCGCGGCGATGCCGGCGATGGCCTCGTCCGCGAGCGCCGCCCAGCGCGCGGCGTCCATCCCCTCCCCCGGCTCGGCCACGTCGAGCAGGTGGTGCGGAACGGCGGCGCGCTCCTCGGGGGTGGGCTTGGCGGTGCCCGCGTCGAGCCCCCGGTACACCTGCTGCGAGTCCGCGCTCACGATCTCGCCGCCCAGCCGGCGCGCGAGCGCCACCGCGAGCGCGGTCTTGCCCGAGGCGGTCGGGCCGGCGATGCAGAGGACGGAGATCACGGCGCGCCCCCCCGCGGGCGGGCCCCCGCCCCGCGGCGCTCCGGTTCCGGTAGGGCGGGGGCTCGTCCCCCGCCGCGGAGGTCACCGCGAGGCAAGCCGGCTCGCCAGCTCCGCCAGGGCGACGGGGGTCTCCTCGCGGGTGTCGAGGTCCTTCAGCTTCGCCTGCCCGCTCGCGACCTCGTTCCCGCCCAGCACGACCGCGTAGCGCGCCCGCACCCGCTCCGCCTGCTTGAACTGCCGCGCCAGCTTTCCGCCTCGCGGGTCGAGCTCGCACGGCACGCCCGCCTTGCGCAGCCGGGCCGCCCACACCGGCGCCTCGCGCGCGCCGGCCTCGTCGGCCGCCACGAAGAACACCTGCGGGCGCGCCTCGGGGATGGGGCGCCCGATCGCCTCCAGGATGAGCGCGAGCCGCTCCTGCCCGAGCGCGTAGCCGATGCCGGGCGTCGGCTGCCCGCCGAGCGTCTCGACGAGCCCGTCGTAGCGGCCGCCGCCGGCCACCGCCGACTGGGAGCCGAGCGCGTCGCTCGAGAACTCGTAGGCGGTGCGGACGTAGTAGTCGAGCCCGCGCACGAGGCGCGGGTCGAGCCGGTACTCCACCCCCAGGGCGTCGAGACCGCTCCGGACCGCCGCGAAGTGGTCGCGGCAGCCGTCGCACAGCCGGTCGAGGAGCCGCGGCGCCTGCGCCAGCACCGGCTGGCAGCTCTCCACCTTGCAGTCGAGGACGCGCAGGGGGTTGCGCTCGATGCGCTCGTTGCAGTCGGCGCAGAGCTGGCCCTTGCGCTCGGTGAGCCACGCCTTGAGGTCGGCCAGGTAGGCGGGGCGGCACTGCCCGTCGCCCACGGTGTTGAGCTTGAGCTCGGCCTTCACGCCCAGGCGGCCGAGGTAGTCGTGGAGCATGGCGATCTGCTCCACGTCGATGCCGGGCTCCGCCACCCCGAAGCACTCGCAGTCGATCTGGTGGAACTGGCGGTAGCGGCCCTTCTGCGGGCGCTCGCGCCGGAACATCGGGCCCATCAGGAACCACTTCTGGACGCCGTCGACGTGGCAGCCGTGCTCGATGTAGGCGCGGACGAGCCCGGCGGTCGCCTCGGGGCGCAGGGCCAGGCGCTCCTCGCCCTTGTCCTCGAAGACGTACATCTCCTTCTTCACGATGTCGGTGGCCTCGCCCACCCCGCGGGCGAAGAGCGCCGCCGGCTCGACCGCCGGGGTGCGCACCTCGCGGTAGCCGTAGAGCGCGAACACCTCCCGCGCGACGCGCTCCATCTCCTGCCAGCGGCCGACGACGCCCGGCAAGAGGTCGTTCATGCCCTTCACGCCCGAGATCTTCATGGGCGCGGGATCTAGAGGAAAGGGTCGGGCCGGTCAAACGCTCAGCGCGGCCGCCGCGGGCGCCACAGCGTGAACGGGCCGGCCCGCGCCACCGGCTCGGCGTGCCGGACGAGCTCCGCCCCGCCGCGCCCGCGCGGCGCGCCGCTCACCAGGAAGGCGTCGTAGGCGGCGCCCATCGCCGCCCAGTCGAGCTCCTCCGGCCGCCACTCGTACGGATGCGGCGCCTGCATGCCGGGGCGGTAGCGGACCGGGATCGAGGGCAGCCCGGCGAAGCTGAAGCCGACGTCGCCCCCGGCGAGCACCTGCTCGTAGCAGGCGAAGTGGAGGAGCGGCCAGAGCCGCACCGGCCCGGCGGCGCCGAGGTCGAAGGGCAGCCCCAGCACGCGCCCGCCCAGCGGCAGCGCGCGCGCGAGGGCGCCGAAGTCGCCCACCTGCCGCTGGAAGGCGCGGATCTGGAGCGCCGCGTCGCCGGCCAGGAGGAGCCCCGCCGCCGCCGCGCCCCCGGCCAGCCACCGGCGGCGGCCGCTGGGGGGCCGCGCCAGGAGGAGGGGCAGCGCCAGCGCCGCGAAGACGAGGTGGCGCGGGCCGACGTACCACTGCCCCGAGATCTCGATCGGCGCGAGGAGGTAGGCGAGCGCGAGCGCCGCGGCGAGGAGGTCACAGCGGTGCGCGAGGAGCCAGCGGCGCGGCCTGCCCGGCGCGGCGCCCGCCTCCCCCCGCGGGGCCGGGAGCGGGGCCGGCCCCCAGGAGGACGCCAGCGCGGCCAGGAACAGCGCCCCGGCCGCCGCCCCGAGGAGCTGGTCGGACCGGTCGGTGAAGGACCCGAAGAGCCGCTCCGGGGCGGCGCCCAGCACGGTCCGCCACGGCTCCCAGACGGCGCCGAGCCGCGCGAGGCCGCCGTAGGTGCGGTGCCGCGCCGTGTGCTCCTCGACGCTCGCCGCGCCGGCCGCGAAGCGCGGCCCGAACCAGGCGGCGAAGAGCGCCAGCGAGGGGACGAAGGCGGCGCCGCGGGCGGCGAGCCAGCGCGGGCCGCGGGCGTGGGCGGCGAGGAGCACGAGCGCGCCGAGCCCGAGCAGCAGGTACGCCTGCGCGTGGCAGAGGAAGACGAGCGCGGCGGCGAGCGCGACCGCCAGGCTCCGCGCCGCCCCGGTCCGCTCCGCCGCGAGGTGCCGCTCGACCAGGCCGAGCGCGAGGAGGAAGAGCGGCAGCGACAGCAGGAAGGTGGCGAAGCCGAGGAAGAGGTTCGTGCTCCACACGAGCGGGAGCGCGAACGCGGCCCAGCGCGCGTCGCGCCCGAAGCTCCGCAGCAGGTAGGCGGCGGCGAGCGGAAGGCCGGCCGCGTAGGCGGAGAGGAGCACGCGGCTGGCGAGCTCCACCGGGAGCGCGCGGGTGAGCAGCCACATCGCGCCGTAGTACCCCCAGTACGGCGTGACGCCGCCGTCGAGGAGGTAGTAGCGCCCGAACGGGCTCGCCGGGTCGCCGGCGCGGGCGATCACCGCGGCCAGGCCGAGGTGCTGCGGGAGGTCGAGCAGCGGCAGGAAGCGCCCGGCCCAGAACGGCAGCGCCGCGCCGGCGAGCAGGAGGACCGCGGCGGCGCGCTCGCCCCTCGTCACGCCGGCCCGCTAGGCGGAGGCCGCGGGGCCGCCGATCGCCTCGCCGACCCGCACCCGCGTCCCCTCCGCGAGCCCCGGGCGCAGCGCGGCGCGGCCGCGCTCGAGCAGGAGGATCACCGTCGAGCCCATCTCGAAGGCGCCCAGCTCCTGGCCCTTCTCGACCGGCATGGGGGTCGGGTACTCGCGCGCGACCGGGGTGGCGCGCGGCAGGTTCGAGACCGGGATGGTGGGGTCGTAGAAGGCGCGGATGCGGCCCACGATGGTGGCGCCGACCGCGATCACCGCGCAGGCGCCGAGGGGGGTCTCGAGCGAGGTGACGAGCCGCTCGTTCACCGTGAAGAGCCCCGGCACCCCGCGCACCGAGGCGGGGTTCACCGGCCAGAGCCGGCCCGGCACGTAGCGGTAGCCGGTGACCGCGCCCCCCAGCGGGAAGTGGATGCGGTGGTAGTCGCGCGGGGAGAGGTAGATCGTCGCGAAGGGCCCGCCGCGGAAGCGGGCGGCGAGCGCGGGGTCGGCGAGCAGCGCCTCCAGGGTGTAGTCGAGCCCCTTGGCCTGGACGAGGCGGCCGCCCTCGGCGAGCCCCGCCTGCGAGACCACGCCGTCCACCGGCGAGACGAGCACCTCGTCGCCGGGGGCGACGGGGCGCGCCCCCGCCCGGAGCGGCCGGGCGAAGAACTCGCCGAAGGTGCGGAAGGTCTCGAGCTCCCCGCACTCCGACAGGTCGATCCCGTAGCGGGCCGCGAAGGCGCGCATGGCGGCGAGCCGCACCGGGCGCGGCGCGCGGGCGCGGGTGAGCCCTCCCACCAGCCGCGAGAGGGCGTTCTTGGGGACGCCGCGCAGGGCGGCGAGGACGGCGCGTTCCAGCATGGCGCGAGAGTGTAGACGAGAGCGGCGGCGGCGCGATCACCTGATTCGGTCCTGGGGCGTTGACGCCGGGCGGTCCGCCGGGCACGGAGAAGGGGTGCGCGTCGGCCTCGTCTCGGACAGCCACGGCCTCGTCGAGCCGCGCCTCGACGAGCTGTTCCGCGGCTGCGACCTCATCCTGCACGCCGGCGACGTGGTCCGGCCGGCCGTGCTCGAGGCGCTGGCGGGCCTCGCGCCGGTGACGGCGGTGCGCGGCAACAACGACCTCGGGCCGGCCTTCGACGCGCTGCCCGAGCTGGCCGAGGTCGCGCTGGGCGAGCTGCGGGCGATCCTGGTGCACGAGCTCGGCGCCCGCGGGCGGCCGCTCCCGCCGGTCCGCCAGGCGCTGGCGCGCTCCGGCGCCCGGGTGGTCGTCCACGGCCACTCGCACCGGCCGGCGGCGGCGGTGCGGGACGGGATCCTGTACGTGAACCCGGGCGCGGCGGGCCCCCGCCGCTTCAGCCTGCCCCGGGCCGCCGGGCTCCTGGTGGTGCGGGGCCGCCGGGCCGAGGTGCGCCTCTTCGACCTGGCGCAGGCCGGGCTGCCCCTGCTGCAAGCGCCCCTGTCGGTGGAGGTGTGAGGCCGCGCCCCTCGGCTTAGCTTCTCCGGCGGAGGCCGCCATGGAGATCCCCCGCATCAGCGTCGCCGAGGTCGGCGCGCGCCTGGCGCACGGCGCGCGCGTCACCTTCGTCGACGCGCGCAGCGCTCACGCCTACGAGACCGCCACCGAGCAGCTGCCTGGATCGGTGCGCATCCCGCCCGACGCCGACGTCGCCCAGCTCTCCGGCCGATTGCCGCGGGAAGGTCTGGTCGTCGCCTACTGCACCTGAACCGCCGAGCACTCGAGCGCCCGGGTGGCGCTCCAGCTCCGGCGGCAGGGTTTCCAGCAGGCGTACGCCCTCACGGGCGGCTTCGACGCGTGGCGCCAGGCCCACCTGCCGCTCGAGCCGCTCCGCGCGGCCGAGGCGCACGAGACGGGCAACCAGCACCAGCCGATGTGACGCTCGCCCGGGCCGCCAGGTCGCACGCGCGCTCCACGCGGCGCCCCTCACCGGCCGGGCGGCGGTCCGTTTGAGACCTCGCCCCGGAGTGCTAAGCTCCGGGGCCGCCGCGATGTGCCGCCTCTTCGCCCAGCACGCCGATCCGCTCCACCTCCCGCACGAGCCGCTCTGCGTCGCGCACAACGCGCTGCGCGTGCAGTCGCACCGCCACCGTCACGGCTGGGGCATCGGCTGGTACGACGCGTCCGGCGTCCAGCTCCGGCGCGGGGTCATGCCGGCCCACGCCGACGAGGCGTTCGCCGCGGCGGCGCGCGAGGCGCGCTCGGAGATCGTGCTCGCGCACGTGCGGGACGCCAGCGTCGGCGAGGTGGTCGAGGAGAACACCCACCCCTTCAGCCACGGGCGCTGGCTCTTCGCGCACAACGGCACGGTGAGCCGCTTCCGCCGCGCGCCGGCGGTGCGGCGCGCGCTGGAGGCGGAGATCGACCCGCGCTACCGCGCCCTCCTCGCGGGCGACACCGACAGCGAGCGGTGCTTCTTCCTCTTCCTCACCCTGCTCGACGCCCACCTCGGCGCCGGCGCCGCCCCCGATCTGGAGGACGTGCGCCGCGCGCTCTCCGCGACGGTCGAGACCGTGGCCCGCCTCGCCGACCGCCGCCCCGCGCGGCCTTCCTCGCTCAACCTGCTCGTCACGAACGGCGAGGTGCTGGCGGTCTGCCGCCGAGGCCGCACGCTGCACGTCGCGCCGCACATCGCGACGAGCGGCGTCTTCGCCATCGCCAGCGAGCCCATCGGCGCGGGCCCCTGGCGCGAGGTCCCCGAGGGCGGCTTCGTCGGGATCGATCCGGACCACCGCGTCCTCGAGGCCTGACGCGTCAGTTTTGCCGAGGCCGCGCGGCCTTCATTGCCGCTGCGTGGGGTCTCGCGGCCGCCGCCTCGTCGAGGCACGGCACCGTCCGGCGAGCGGCGCCAGCGAGGCGTCACTCCCCGGCGGCGTCGGCCGCAAGATCGGCTCACGATCCGGTGCCGCACTGCCCCAGCGTTCACGTCGAGCCAGCGGCCTGAGCGCGCGTGCCGCACGCCCCAGAAGTGCTTCCGCTGGCGGCGGTAGGTGGAGCGCTCCGGTCAGCGCCCTTCCGGAACCGATCCATGCGCTCCCTCCCGAAGACGTGCTCCGCGTGCAGCGAATTGTGACTGCGGCAACACAGTCTCAGGTTGTCGACAGTGCTGCGCCCGCCGAGCGCCACGGGCTCGATGTGGTCGAGCTCCAGCATCCAGGTGCTCCCGCAGCGGCGGCCATCCGGCGAGCACCAGGCGCAGCGCCCGCCGTCCCGCTTCCAGACCTCCCGCCGCACCGCGGCCGGGATGGGCTCGCGCTCGCCAGGGGTCGGAGGGGGTGCATTCTCCGCCGGCGCGGTGATGTTTCGCTTCCGGGAGGGCTCGACGGCGCCCCGGCGCTTGCCATGCTTCTCCAGCGCGCACTTCACCGCTTCCCGGAGGAGCGCGCCGAGGTCGCCGTTCCGGACCTTGTGGGCGAGGAGCGACTTCAGCTGGTCGAGATCCTTCTTCAGCTCGGCGTCGACGGTGACCCGCAGCGAGTAGGTATCGGCGTCGACCGGCTCGAGCGTGGCCCGACGCGCAGGTGCGGACTGCGCCGCGTGAAGCTCCCGCGGGCATGCCTGCGCCGCAGACCCTTCGAGCGTCAGAGGCTCCACCGACGTCGCCTCGGGCCGTAGGGCGGGGGCTCGTTCCCCGGCTCCGTCGACCTCGACGCAGCCCGCCTCGATCGGCTTCGCGAGGGTAGCCGGCGCCTTTTCCGGCCTCGGGAGCCGCCGCAGCCCCTCCCGCGGCGCTGGCCGCGGCTGCAGCGACGCGACGAGCTGCTCCGTCTCCACCTTCGTCTTGTACGCGGCTCGCCCGACGAGCTCCTCCCAGTTCCCCTCCGTGAGCACGGGAGAGAGCACAGCCGCGGTGGACAGGGAGAGGCGCCCGTCGCGCAGCGGCTCCGCGAGCCCGGGGAATCGGCGCAGCACGCGCATGGCGGCGATGCGCCGACCGGCGGCGCCCTCGCTCAAGTGGAGGGCGCGGACACACCACTCCCAGAGAGAGGGATATCCGGCCTCGGCCCAAGCCCGGCGCTGGTCGAAGACGTCGAGGTGGAGCAGGAACTCGACCTGGGTGTGGCGCTCGTGGCCGGCCAGCTCGGCCAGGCGGTGGAGGAGGGCGACGGTATCGAGGGAAGCTGGCGCGGCGTCGGGCATGGAGACCTCCGGTACGTGTTCGCCGAAGGTAACACGCACTTTTCGAGCCTCCGGGAAGGCCCCTGGCCGCCACTCCTGGCCCTTCTCGTGATGTGCCCGCCGACTTCGCCTTCGACGGCGCCGAGCACCCCGCAGGCGCAGGGCGCGGCGCGCTGGCGGGCGATCCTGTTGCATTGCCGGGCCGCGCGCGCGATTCAGCCGTGACTCGGTCAAGCGCGAAAGCGTTCACCGTTGGGGCGTGCGCCGCCGCCGGCCGCACCGTGGTTCACCGTCAGAGCACCGTCGTGAGCCTGGCACGCGCAACCGTCTCGAACGCGCGGCTCCGCCGCGCGTGGAGCGCCCGGCGTCCGAGGCCGGGCCGCCAGCGCGGGCCTGGCCGCCCATCCTGCCGCGCCCCTCTATGCCCGCAGTCCGCCGGCCCGCCAAGCCCACCGACGGCCGCTGAGATGCATACCCTCCTCGAGATGTGATGAATGATGAGCCCCGGCCCTCTCCCCGTTCCGCGGGGCGAGGGAGAGGAGGAGCCAGGGCGCCTCCCGGAAGCTCCGCGGGGCGAGCGAGCGGTGGACCCAGCGCGCTTCCGAAGCTCCGCGGGCAGAGGGAGAGGACCCGCCGGCGAGCTTCGAGCGCAGCGACGGCGCCCTTCAGACCACCCGCGCCAGCGCCGCGTGCCGCTCGCCCACGCCCACCAGCGTGAGGTGGCGCGTGCCGGGGGCGCGGTCGTCGTGCTCGAGGCGCACCTCCAGCCGTTCGGCGGGGAGCGCGCCGGGGATGCGGTCCGCCCACTCCACCACCAGCGCGCCCTCCCCGCCCGGCAGCTCGGAGAAGCCGGTGGCGTAGAGCTCGTCCTCGTCCGCCAGGCGGTACAGGTCGGCGTGGTGCACCGGGAGCCGGCCGCGGTAGCTCGCGACGATGGCGAAGGTGGGGCTCGCGACCTCGGCGTCGGGCACGCCCGCGCCGCGGCAGAGCCCGCGCACGAGCTGGGTCTTGCCCGCGCCGAGCTCGCCCACCAGGGCCACCACGTCGCCGGGCTGGAGCGCGGCGCCGAGCCGCACGCCCAGCTCGAACGTCGCGCGCGCCGAGCGGGTGGTGCGGCGCGCCTCGTGGCGCGGCGGCGGGGCCATCACCGGCCCCACCGCGCCCAGACCTCGCCGAGCGCGCCGGCGACGTCCGAGGCGAGCAGCCCGCGCTGCCCCAGCCGCGCGGCGCAGAGGTCCCCGGCCAGCGCGTGCGCGAAGGCGGCGGCGCGCGCGGCGTCGAAGGGCGGCAGGTGCCCGGCGAGGAGCGCGCCGGTGAGCCCCGCCAGCACGTCGCCCGTCCCGCCGGTGGCGAGGCCCGGGTTCCCGGCGGGCACGATCGCGGGCGCCCCGGACGGCGCGGCCACCACCGTCCGCGCCCCCTTCAGCACCACGGCGCAGCCCCAGGCGCGCGCCCGCGCCGCCGCGACGGCCAGGCGATCCCGCTGCACCTCCGCGATGGTGGTCCCCGCCAGGCGCGCCATCTCGCCGGGGTGCGGCGTGAGGACGACCGGCGCGGGCAGCGCGGCGAGCAGGTCCGGGCGCTCGGCGAGCGCGTTCAGCGCGTCGGCGTCCAGCACCGCCGGCAGGCGCGCCCGCGCCAGGAACGCGTGCAGCGCGGCGGCGGTCTCCGGCCCGCGCGGGATCCCCGGGCCGATCACCACCGCGTCCATCCCGTGCGCGGCGGCGAGGAGCGCCTCGAGGTCGCCCGGCCCGAGCGGCCCCTCGCCCGGCAGCGCCAGGCTCATCGCCTCCGGGCGGCCCGCCAGCGCGAAGGGCAGCACCTCGGCGCGCGCGGCGAGGGTGACGAGCCCCGCCCCTCCGCGCAGCGCGCCCGCCAGCGCGAGGTGCGCCGCGCCGCTCTTGCCGGGCGAGCCGGCCACCACGAGGAGCCTCCCCGCGTCGCCCTTGTGCGCCTCCGGGGGCCTCGGCGGCACGAGCGCCCGCGCCTCCTCCTCCGTCAGGAGCTCGGCCGTCGGCGGCACCGCCTCCGCCGCGGCGCGCGGCAGGCCGATGTCCACCACCTCGACCGCCCCCGCCAGCTCCGCGCCGGGGTGCAGCACGAGCCCGCGCTTCAGGAAGCCGAAGGTGACCGTGGCGTCGGCCTGGACACACGGCCCGAGCGGCCGGCCGGTGTCGGCCGAGAGCCCGGAGGGCAGATCGACCGCCAGCACCTTGGCGCCGCCCGCGCGGAGCTCCGCCAGCCGCGCGATGGCCGCCGCGAAGGCGCCGCCGGCGGCGCGCGCGAGCCCGGTGCCGAGGAGCGCGTCGAGGAGGACGTCGCCCGGCCCGGCGCGCAGCGCGGCCAGCTCCGCGCCGGGCGCCACGCCCACCCCGCCGCGCACCGCCGCCTCGTGGGCCGCGCGCGCGTCGCCCCGCAGCGCGTCCGGCGCGGCGATCGCCACCGCGCTCACGGGCACGCCGGCCTCGGCGAGCACCCGCGCCGCGACGTAGCCGTCCCCGCCGTTGTTCCCGCCGCCGCAGAGCGCCACCACGCGCCCGCCTGGGCCGCGCAGCACCAGCGCCGCGCGCGCGACCGCCGCGCCGGCCCGCTCCATGAGCGCCATGCCCGGCACGCCGCCCGCGATCGCGGCCCCGTCGATGGCGCGCATCTCGGCGGCGGTCACGACCCTCATCGCGCGGGCTCCGCGGCCTCGAGCACCACCCCGGCCACCGCCACCCCCCCGTCGTGGGAGAGCGTCACGTGCACGCGGGAGACGCCCAGCTCGGCGGCGCGGCGCTGCGCCGCGCCGCTGAGGGCGAGCGCGGGGGCGCCGCGCTCGCGCAGCACCTCGACGTCGTGAAAGCCGATCCCGTCCGGCACGCCCAGCGCCTTGGAGGCGGCCTCCTTGGCCGCGAAGCGCGCCGCGTACCGGGCCGCGCGGTCCTGGAAGCGATCGCAGAAGTCGCGCTCGCCGGCCGTGAAGCAGCGCGCGAGGAAGCGGTCCGCGGTGGGCGAGCCGAGCTGGCGCGCGATGCGCGCGATCTCGACCACGTCGAGGCCGAAGCCGACCACCATGCTCGCCGATCCTCTCCCCTGCCCCGCTCCGATCGGCGGAGCGGGAGCTTCCCGAATCACCGCGCCCGCGCCAGGAGCTCCTGCATCTCGCGCACCGCCCGCTCCATCCCGACCATGATGGCGTGGCCGACGATGGCGTGGCCGATGTTGAGCTCCTCGATCTCCGCCACCGCGGCCACCGGCAGGACGTTCTGATAGTTGAGGCCGTGCCCGGCCGCCACCTGCAGCCCGAGCTTGGCCGCCGCCTTCGCCACGTCCACCACCCGCGCCAGCTCGCGCCGCCGGTCCTGGGCCAGCCGCGCGTCGGCGTAGCGGCCGGTGTGGATCTCGACCACGTCCGCCTCGACCCGGTGCGCGGCGCGGATCTGGTCCATGTCCGGGTCGAGGAAGAGCGACACCGTGATGTCGGCGTCCTTGAGCGTCCGCACCACCTTGCGCAGGGCGTCGCGGTTGCCGGCCACGTCGAGCCCGCCCTCGGTGGTGAGCTCCTCGCGCCGCTCGGGCACCAGCGTGCAGGAGTCGGGCTTGGTCTCGAAGGCCAGCTTCACCATCTCCTGGGTGGCCGCCATCTCGAGGTTCAGCCGCGTCTGGACCGTCTTGCGCAGGACCGCGAGGTCGCGCTCCTGGATGTGGCGGCGGTCCTCCCGCAGGTGGATGGTGATCTGGTCGGCGCCGGCCAGCTCGGCCAGCATCGCGGCCTGGACCGGGTCGGGGTAGGTGGTGCGGCGCGACTGGCGCAGGGTCGCGACGTGATCGACGTTGACGCCGAGGCGGGGTGCCATGGGAGGCGCAATCTAGCAGCCCCGCGCCCCGCTGCCGAGCGGAGTGCGGCCGCGCGCCGCGGCCCCCGCCCCTCCGGTCAGGCCAGGGCGCGCCGGAGCGCGCCGGCGATCCCCTCGGCGTGGGCGGCGATGACCTTGGCGTCCGGCCCCTCCACCAGCACGCGCGCCTTGTTCTCGGTCCCCGAGTAGCGCACCAGCACCCGGCCGTCCCCGGCGAGCGCCTTCTCGACCGCCGCCACCGCCTTCTGGACCTCCGGTAGCTGCTCCAGCGGCCGCTTCTCGCGCACCGGCACGTTGAGCTGCACCTGCGGCACCGGCTCGAAGCAGCGGGCCAGCTCCGACACCGGGCGCTGCTCCCGCAGCATCACCGCCAGCAGGTTGAGGGCCGCGCACACGCCGTCGCCGGTGGTGACGTGGTCGAGGAAGAGCAGGTGGCCCGACTGCTCGCCGCCGAAGTTGTACCCGGAGCGGCGCATCTCCTCGACCACGTACCGGTCGCCCACCGCCGTCCGCACCACCCGGCCGCCCACCTCGCGCAGCGAGCGCTCCAGGCCGACGTTGCTCATCACCGTCGCCACCACCGTCTTCTTGGCGAGCGTGCGGGCGCGCACCATGTCGCGCCCCACGATGGCCATGATGGCGTCGCCGTCCACGATGTGCCCGTGCTCGTCGGAGACGATGACGCGGTCGGCGTCCCCGTCGAGCGCGATGCCGAGCTGCGCCCCGTGCTTCTCGACCGCCTTCGCCATCGCCTCCGGGTGCACCGCGCCGCAGGCGTCGTTGATGTTCTTGCCGTCCGGCTTCACGCCGAGCCGCACCACCTTCGCGCCCAGCTCCTCGAACACCGCCGGGGCGACCTTGTAGGCGGCGCCGTGGCCGCAGTCGACCACGACGGTGAGGCCGTCGAGCGTCAGCTCGCGCGGGAAGAGCGACTTCAGGAAGACGATGTACCGGCCGCCCGCGTCGTCGATCCGCTTGGCCTTGCCGATGCGGTTGGCGGTGGGGCGGAGCGCGTGGAAGTCGTCCGAGCCGTTGCCGTCCCCGGGCGTGCCGAGCACGAGGCGCTCGATGCGCAGCTCCATCTCGTCCGGGAGCTTGTACCCGTCGCGCGAGAAGAACTTGATGCCGTTGTCCTGGTACGGGTTGTGGCTGGCGCTGATGACCACGCCCGCGTCGGCGCGCATCGACTCGGTGATGAACGCGATGCCGGGGGTGGGCAGCGGGCCGCACAGCATCACGTCCACGCCCATGCTGCAGATCCCGGAGGCGATGGCCTGCTCGAGCAGGTAGCCGGAGAGCCGGGTGTCCTTGCCGATGACGATGCGGTGCCGGTGCGGGCCGCTCCGCACCAGGTAGGCGAGGGCGCGGCCGAGCTGGAGCGCCATCTCCGCCGTCATCGGGTAGACGTTCGCGACGCCGCGCACGCCGTCGGTGCCGAACAGCCGGCGCGCGGCGGCCGCCTCGGGGGCGCCGCCGGAGGGAGGGCGGGAGAGCGCTTTCTCGTTCATGGTGGGAGCTCGGTGATGGGGTTGATCCGGGGGCCGCTCAGGGGCGGTCGCGCTCCAGCTGCACGGCGCCCTGCGAGGGGTAGAGCGACTCGACCCGCACGCCGGCGGGCAGCCGCAGCGACTCGGGCCGGACGAACCAGGAGGCGACGCCCGGGCCCGTGCGGGAGAGGTCGATGGTGACGGGCCCGACGTCGCCGGCGTCGAGCGAGCGCAGCCGCGCCCAGGGGCCGGAGAGCGAGACGCGCAGGCTCTGGGGCAGCGGCGAGGCCGGCTCGAGCCCCGCCGGCAGCTTCGCCTCGATGGGCACCACCACCGTGAACGAGGCGCGCCGCTCGCCGTGCACCACGAAGAGCAGCGCCGCCGCCATGGCGAGCGAGAGGAGCCGCAGCCCGAGGTTAGACTGCTGCACGGCGATCCTCCGGCGGGTCCTGCGAGGGCGGGCGCGCGACGCGCGCGAGGAGCCCCGCCAGGCCCCGCGGCTCGGGCTCGACGAGCAGCCGCGCCAGGAGCTGGCGCAGGGCGCCCTCGTCCAGCCTGCGGTGCAGCACGCCCTCCACCGCGAGCGAGATCTCGCCCCGCTCCTCGGAGACCACCACCACCGCCGCGTCCACCTCCTCGGCGAGGCCGACGGCGGCCCGGTGGCGCGTCCCCACGTCGCGCAGCTTCGGGGAGACGGTGAGCGGGAGCAGGCAGCGCGCCGCGGCCAGGCGCCCGCGCTGCAGCACGACCGCCCCGTCGTGGAGCGCGCCGCCCGGCTGGAACAGCGCCAGGAGGAGCTCGGCGGAGGCGGCGGCGTCGATCCGGACGCCCGTCTCGGCGATCTCGGAGAGGTCGCCGATGCGCTCCACCGCGATGAGCGCGCCGTGCCGCCGGCGCGCCAGCTCGACCGCGGCGCGCGCGACGGCGTCCACCACCCCGACCTGCGCGTGGCGCTCGTCGACGCTGAGGCCCACCAGGAAGGTGCCGCGCCCGAGGTGGGCGAGCCCGCGGCGGATGTCCGCCTGGAACAGGACGATGACGCCGAAGATGAACGAGTAGCTGAGGAAGTGCCCGAGGACCCAGTTGAGCGCGACCAGGTTCGCCCACTGCGAGGCGAGGTAGCCGATGCCGAGCAGGAACAGGCCGACGAGGACGTTGATGGCGCGCGTGCCCCGGATGAGGAGGAGCACGCGGTAGACGAGGAAGCCCACCACGGCGAGGTCCGCCAGGGCGAGCCCCACCTCGCGCCAGGTGGACCCCGGGCCCAGGAGGTACTGCACGAAGCCCGGCACGGCCACCGCGAGGGCCGTCATCTCAGGGGCGCTCCGGCTGCTCGTCGGTGGCTCGCACGCACGTCAGTTTAGCCCTCTCCGGCGGAACTGGAAGCGGACCGGATGGCGGCGGCCACCTGCGCGGCCTGGCGGGCCGCGGCGACGTCGTGCACGCGCACCAGCTCGACCCCCGCCAGCACGCAGGCGGTCACGGCGGCGAGCGTGCCCGGGAGCCGGTCGGCCACCGCGGCGCCGGTCGTCCGCCCGATGAAGCTCTTCCGGGAAGGCCCCACCAGGAGGGGGCGCCCCAGCCGCCGGAGCCGGGGCAGCTCCGCCAGCAGGCGGAGGTCGTGCTCGGGGCGCTTCGCGAAGCCGAGCCCCGGGTCGAGCACGACACGCGCCTCCGGGATCCCGAGCCGCACCGCGCGCGCGAGCGCCTCCGCCAGCTCGCGCTCCACCTCGGCCCCCACGTCCGCGTACACGGCGCGCGACGCCATGTCGGCCGGGGTGCCCCGCATGTGCATGAGCACCACCGGGGCGCCGGTCGCGGCCACCACCTCCGCCATGGCGGGGTCGGCCAGCGCCGAGACGTCGTTCACCAGGTCCGCCCCGGCGGCGAGCGCCGCCCGCGCCACCGCCGCCTTGCGGGTGTCGACGGAGATCGGGGCCGTGCAGCCCGCCGCGCGGATCGCCTCCACCACCGGCACCACCCGCCGGAGCTCCTCCGCGACCGAGACCTCCGCCGCGCCGGGGCGGGTGGACTCGCCTCCCAGGTCGAGCAGGTCGGCGCCCTCGGCCACGAGCCGCAGCGCGTGCGCCCGCGCCGCCTCGGGGTCGAGGAAGCGGCCGCCGTCCGAGAACGAGTCGGGCGTCGCGTTCACGACGCCCATGAGGAAGGGGCCCGGCCCGTCGAAGACGCGGGCCCCGATGCGCAGCGGATTCACGATGCCTCGCACGGCCAGCGCGGCCGCAGGGCGGGGGCCGTCCCCGCCGGGGAGCCGCGCCTACGCCTTGCTCGCCTCGGCCTTCGGCACCGGGATCGTGTCGAGGAGGCCCGGCTTGCGGGCGGCCTTCTCGGCCACCGCCGGCGCGGCGGCGCTCGGCGCCTTGGGCGGGGGCGGGCGGTTGATGGTCCCGCCGGCCATGAGCAGGTCGATGTCCGAGGCGTCGATGGTCTCGTGCTCGAGCAGCGCGTCGGCGATCTTGTCGAGCATCGCCTTGTTGTCGAGCAGCACCTTCTTCGCCCGCTCGTACTGCTCGGTGACGATGCGGCGGACCTCGGTGTCGATCTCGCGGGCGGTCTGCTCGGAGTAGGTCTGGACCTGGCTCATCTCGCGGCCCAGGAAGACCTCGCCCTCCTTCTTGCCCAGCGCGAGCGGGCCCATCTTCTCGCTCATGCCCCACTCGCAGACCATGCTGCGGGCGAGGTTCGTCGCCACCTCGATGTCGTTGCCGGCGCCGGTGGTCTTCTGGTCGAAGGTGAGCTCCTCGGCGAGGCGGCCGCCCATGAGGATCGCGATCTGGTTGAGCGCGAACTCCTGGTTGATGTTGAGGCGGTCCTCCATCGGGAGCTGCTGGGTGAGACCCAGCGCGCGGCCGCGGGGGATGATGGTGACCTTGTGCACGGGGTCGGTGCCGGGGAGGATCTTCGCGACCAGCGCGTGGCCCGCCTCGTGGATGGCGGTGGTGCGCTTCTCCTTCTCGCTGATGATCATCGAGCGGCGCTCGGTGCCCATCAGCACCTTGTCCTTCGCGAACTCGAAGTCGTTGATCTCGACCCGCTCCTTGTTGCGGCGGGCGGCGTAGAGCGCCGCCTCGTTCACCAGGTTCTCGATGTCGGCGCCGGAGAAGCCCGGGGTGCCGCGGGCGATCTGGGTGAGGTCGACCGCGCCGTCGAGCGGGCACTTCTTGGTGTGCACCTTGAGGATGCCGAGGCGGCCGTTCACGTCGGGGCGCGGGACGGTGATGCGCCGGTCGAAGCGGCCGGGGCGCAGCAGGGCCGGGTCGAGCACGTCCGGGCGGTTGGTGGCCGCGATGAGGATGACGCCCTCGTTCGACTCGAAGCCGTCCATCTCGACGAGGAGCTGGTTGAGCGTCTGCTCGCGCTCGTCGTGCCCGCCGCCGAGGCCGGCGCCGCGGTGGCGGCCCACCGCGTCGATCTCGTCGATGAAGATGATGCAGGGGGCGTTCTTCTTGCCCTGCTCGAACAGGTCGCGGACGCGCGAGGCGCCGACGCCGACGAACATCTCGACGAAGTCCGAGCCGGAGATGGAGAAGAAGGGCACGCCCGCCTCGCCCGCCACGGCGCGCGCGAGCAGGGTCTTGCCGGTGCCGGGAGGGCCCATGAGCAGCACGCCCTTCGGGATGCGGCCGCCGAGGCGCGTGAACTTCTTCGGGTCCTTGAGGAAGGAGATGATCTCCTCGAGCTCGTCCTTCGACTCGTCGATGCCGGCCACGTCGGCGAAGGTGACCTTGTTGTGGTGCTCGGTCATGAGCTTCGCCTTCGACTTGCCGAAGCTCATCGCCTTGCCGCCGCCGGACTGCAGCTGGCGCATGAAGAAGAAGAAGAGGAGGAAGAGGAAGACGAGCGGGAGGTACTGGACGAGCACCGTGACCCAGAACGAGTTCCCCTCCGGCTTGTCGTAGACCACCTTCACGCCCTGGCCCTGCAGCTTGGTGAAGATGCTGGCCATCGGGTCGATGGGGCCGACCGTGTGGAACTCGCTGCCGTCCTTCAGGACCCCGACGTAGTTGACGTTGTCCTTCACCTGGACGTCGCGGACCTCGCCCTTCTCCACCTTCGCGATGAAGTCGGAGAAGGCGAGCTCCTTCTGCTTCCGGTCGTGCTGGGCGAAGAACTGATAGAACGCCACGAACATCAGGATCAGGACGACCCACAGCAGGACGGTCTTGTAAGACTGGCGCAAGGCTCTGTTCCCCTTCCGAGAAGACGCTGGTCCGCAGAACCCCCGGGGTGCCCGGTCTCTTCCGGGATCCGGGCGAGGGCCTCGCGCCGCTCAGGCTCGATGGTTATAGCAGGGCCTGCGGGCGCCCGCAGGGCTCACGCACGCCGTCTCGCTCGCCTGGCGGGCGCGGGAGCGCACCCTCAGCGAGCGCCGGCGCGCGGCCGCACCGGGAAGCCGCGCCGCGTCGCGGTGACGCCGAGCTGGAGGCGCCCGCCCGCGCACCACGCCGCCCGCCCGCCTGGCAGCGCGACCGGCCCCGCCACCCGGCGGCCGCCCGCCAGGAGGCGCAGCGCCGCCTCCACGTGCACCGCCTCCAGCGCGCGCCGCGATCCGGTCGCGGCGCGCCACAGCCTGCGCACGGCGCGGCGCTGCACCGCGAGCGGCGCCGCGGCGAGCCGGCCGGCCTCCACCGCCGTCGCGCCGCGGGGGGCGAGCCGGCGCGCCGCCCGCTCGAGCGCCCGGTCGTCGTCGCGCAGGAGGTCCGCCACCCGCGCCAGCCGCCGCGCCGCGCCGGGCGCCAGGGATTCGAGGAGCGGCGCGAGCTCGTGCCGCACGCGGTTGCGCAGGAAGCGCGGCGACGCGTTGCTCGGGTCCGAGAGGAAGGCGGCGCCGCTCGCCGCCAGGTAGTCGAGCACCTCGCGCCGGGTCCGATCGAGGAGCGGCCGGACGAACCGCCCGCGCCGCGCCGGGATGCCGGCGAGGCCGCGGGCGCCGGCGCCGCGCAGCAGCCGGAGGAGCACCGTCTCGGCCTGGTCCGTGAGCGTGTGGCCGGTGGCGATCCAGGCCGCGCCGCAGGCCTCGGCCGCGCCGGCGAGCGCCCGGTAGCGCGCGCGCCGGGCGGCCTCCTGCAGCCCGCCGCGCGCCCCGACCTCGACCGCCCGCCGGAGGAGCGGGACGCGCAGCGCGTCGCAGGTGGCGGCGCAGAAGTCCGCGTCCGCGGCGCTCCCGGCCCGCAGCTGGTGGTCGACGTGACAGGCGTGGAGCGCCGCCAGCTCGCCGGCGCCGCGGAGCGCCGCGAGCGCCCGCAAGAGCGCCGTGGAGTCGGGGCCTCCGGACAGCGCCACGAGCACCGAGGCGCCCGGCGGGACCAGGGCGCGGCGGCGCACGGTGCCGAGGACGGCGGCCTCGAACGGGAGGAGCGAGCTGGGCTTCACCGTCGTCCCTCGTCTTTTCGCGAGCCGCGGCGCCGTGAACCGGTCGGCGCGCGACGCGGGGAATGCTCGGGCGGGGCGAGCCGTTCAAGGGTGGCTGGCGACGAACCCATCCGGCGAAGGCCGATTCCGGTGGCCGCATTGTTGCCCGGTCGAGTCGGGAATGCGATGGTAGGGTTCCTCGTTGTTGAGTGAAGATTACGTGGTGCTGGGCCTAGGGGTCCCCCCCCTCCCCCTCTAGGCCCACCGGGGAGCCGGCAGCAATGCCGGCTCCTCATTTTTTTGAGCCTGCGGCAGTCTGTCGCACAATGTGCCTCGATCGCCGGTAACTTGACCAGGCGGCCGAGCCTAACGTACAAGCTACCCAACACACTTACCCCAAGGGGGACGGAGTGGCGATGCCCGGTACCGACAAGCGCAAGCAGTCCCTGTACTTTCCCGAGGACATGCTCAACGAGATCCAGGCAGAGGCGAACCGTCAGGACCGCTCCCTCTCGTGGATCGTGCAGCAGGCGTGGCGCATCGCTCGCGGCGAGATCATGCGGTTCCCGTCCGTGAATGACGTGCTCTCCGGCGTCGCCCGCGAGGACGAGCGCGAGATCAAGGGCCAGGGCACGCCGTAGCGTTCCCGGCCGCAGCTGCGGATGGCACCTCCCGCCGCGCCCGGGCCCCACGACCCTGGCTCTCCTCCCGGTGACGAGCCGGTCGAGGTCGATCCCGAGGACATCCAGGAAGGCCTCCCCGCCGGACGCGCGCCCGGCGGGCGGGGCTTTCCGCGCTGGGCCAAGGTAGCGCTCGCCCTGGCGCTGGCCGCCGCGGCCGCCCTCGGCGTCTACGCTTACCGGTCGCACCAGGACCAGCGCATCGTCGAGCTCTCGCTGGCGCGCGCCCGCCAGCTCGTGCGCGCGGACACCTGGCTCGGCGCGCAGCGCGCCGCGGACCTGCTCGGAGTCCGCGCGGCGCGCCTCGATCCGCAGCGGGCCGGCTCGCTCCGCGCGCTCGCGCTCGCCCTCCTCGCCGCGGACTTCCGGGAGAGCCCGGCGGCGGCCGAGGCGAACGCGCTGCTCGTCGAGCCCATGCGCGCCTCGCGCGTGCCCGCGGAGGCGCAGCTGGCGGTCGCGTGGCTCGCGCTGCGCGACGGCAAGGCGGGCACCGCGCTCGAGTACGCGAACCGCGCGGGCCCGGGCGGCCTCGCGGACGTGATCTCGGCGCGCGTCGCCCTCGTCGCCGGCAACGGCGCCGCCGCCGCGGAGTCGCTCGAGCGCGCGCTCGCCGCCGACCCCGAGCTGCCGGCCGCCCTCGCGCTCCGCGGCGACCTCCTGCGCCGCTCCGGCCGCGCCGCCGACGCGCGCGTCGCCTACGCCGCCGCGCTCGACGCCTCGGCCAAGGCGCTCGCCGCCGGACGGTCGGGCGGAGACGCCGCGGGCGACGGGCCCCACGCCCGCGCGACCTTCGGGCTCGCCAAGCTCGCCCTGTCGCGCGAGCTCCCGCCCGAGGAGGCGCTGGCGCCGCTGCGCCGCCTCGCGGGCGACGCCGCCGGCAGCCCGCAGGTCGAGCGCGCGCGCGCCGCGCTCTACCTCTCCGCGCTCCAGGCGCGCGCCGGGGATCGCGCCGGCGCCGCCGCCACCCTCGAGGCGACCGGGCTCGACGCCGGAAACCGCGCCTGGCTGCAGCGGGCCTCGGGGCAGCTCGAGGTCGAGCGCGACCGGTATCGCGTGCCGGACGGCACGCCGGCGGCGCTCGTCTCCGCCAGCGACGACGATCCGTACGTGCCGCCGCCGCCCCCTCCGCCGCCCCGCGTCGAGGCCCCGCAGCAGCAGGTGCTGCACGGGTTCAAGGTGCACGACGCTCCCAGGAAGGCGCCGCAGCGGGGCCACGGCGCGGCCGCGAAGCACGTGAAGAAGAGCGCGCCGCACGCGAAGGCCAAGAAGAAGGCGGCCCC
The DNA here is from genome assembly GCF_013340205.1 of Anaeromyxobacter diazotrophicus. Lineage (NCBI taxonomy): Bacteria > Pseudomonadati > Myxococcota > Myxococcia > Myxococcales > Anaeromyxobacteraceae > Anaeromyxobacter > Anaeromyxobacter diazotrophicus. The sequence continues at coordinate 225,993 of NZ_BJTG01000004.1, read as the reverse complement.
GCGCACGACCCGGCCCTGACCCGCCTGGGCCCTGTGGCGGCGCGCCGCGCCGTGCGAGGAGCGCCGGCGCCGGGGGTATCATGCGCACATGCCGCTCCCTCTCCTGACGGCAGTCCAGGCGCTCGTCCTCTGCGCAGCGACGGCGTCCACCACCACCTTCGTCGGGCGACCTTTCCCGCCCCCGGGGCCGCCGGAGGATCAGGCGCTGCTCGGCTCGATGCTCTCCACGCACGCGCGGCTCCTCGACGGCAGGATGCTCGCCATCCGCACCATGAAGCGCCTGCACGAGGAGGACGTCCTCGGCCGGCTGGAGCGCCAGGCGGCAGCCGCCCCCGCGCTGGACGCGCGCGGCGCCGCCGTGCGCGAGCGACTCCGGCGCGCCTGGGACGCCGACCGCGAGCTCCTCGCGCGCCCGTGGCCGGTCGACCCGCGCCTCGGCTGCCGCGCCGAGGGGATCGAGCTCGAGGTGGTGATGGCCAGCGCGGCCGACCCCGCTCGCGCGCGCCGCGTGGAGGCGGCCCGCGCAGCGGCCCGCCGCTGCCTGGCGCGGCAGACCTCGGTGCTCACGCCGCTCGAGACGGCCAACGCGGCCCTCCTCGCGGCCGACGGGGAGGCCCGCGCGCTGCTCGCCGGCGCGGCCGGCACCGCCCCGGGGGCGCCGCAGGCGGCGCACGCCGGCCCCGCAGCGCCTCCCGCGGGTGGCGCGCCGGAGCAGGCGCCGTGAGGCCGCGCGCGCCCTGGCTCGCGGCCGGAGCCATCGTCGCCCTGGGAGCGGCCGCGGTCGGGTTGGTGGTGGCAGCGACCAGCTCCTCCTCGAGCGCGCCGCGCCCCGCGCCGCTCCTCGCGCCCGAGCCGGTGGAGCAGGACCGCGGCGGCGTCCCCTCGCCCTCCCCGCTCGCCCAGGCCGGCGCGGCGCGGGCCGACGCCCCGCCGGCTCCCGCGCTCCCTTCGCCCGCGCCGGCGCTGGAGGCGGCCGCGCCTCGCGCGGTCCAGCTCCCGCCGCGCGCGCTGGCCGAGCTGACCGCCCCGGTCGCGCGATGCCTGCGCGGCGGCGGGCTCGGCGGGACCGGCCCCACCGTGCTGGCGCTGCAGCTCCGCGCCTTCGCCGGCGGCGCGGAGGTCACCGGAGCCGAGGTCGCCTCGGACGGCGGCGCGGACCCCTCGCTCATCGCCTGCGCGCGCGACGCGGTCCAAGGCGCGCGCCTCGACGCGCCCGGCTTCGCGCCCGGCGAGCTCCTCGACACCACCTGGGAGGTCGGCGCGGGACCCGCCCCGGCCTCCGCCGGGCCCGCGCCCTCCGGCGCCGCCGCGCCGGCACCGCACGGCCCACCGCGCGCCTTCCGGCGGCAGCGCGGGAAGTGACGCGCCGCGAGCCCGGAACGCGAAGGGGCGGCGCCGGACGGCGCCGCCCCTGGTGAAGCGTCAGCCGACCCCGGTCACTTCACGACCAGGCTCGACCGCATCATCTCCGAGTCCTCGTGGGAGTTGATGTGGCAGTGCCACACGTACGGGCCGGAGGTGACGTTCGGGAACACCCAGGTGCTGGCGTTGCCCGCGCCGCAGGCGGAGGTGTTCGCCGAGCTGCTGGAGCAGCTCACGGACGAGCCGTAGGCGCCGCTGGTGACGTTGCAGGTGCTCTGGACCATGCAGTTCGGGTTCCCGGCGCCCGGCGCGGTGACGTCCGTGCCCTTCGCGCTCGTGCCCTGCCTCCAGCTCCCCTCCCACTTGGCGACGAAGGTGAGGACCTCGCCCGGCATGGCGCGCATGGCGTCCTTCCAGCCCTTCTCGGAGAGCGGGACCGGATCGAACGCGCTCGCCAGGAAGGGCGTCGGGTCGGGGATGAGCTGCATGACCCCGCCCGGCGTCGTGCCCGGCGTGCAGGCGTTGTCGGCCGGGTCGCCCTGACAGAGCGCGAGCCGGTAGCCGGTCACGTCGAAGAGCTGCCGCTGCACGATCTGCGCCTTCACGAGGTGCGGGTGGATGGGGTGCGCGTCCACGGTCAGGTTGACGATGTTCCACTTCTCGTACGTGCCCTCCCGCGGGGTCTCGGTGACGTCGTACTCGAAGGGCACGCCGTTGATCTGCAGGCCGAGGGACGCGCCGGTGGTCCCGTCGATGCGCTCGTTGAGGTAGAGGTTACGCACCGCCGCGATGCACCGCTTGCCCACCGTGTCGGCCGCGCTCTGCGAGGCGCACGTCGGCAGATGGGTGATGTCGTCGAAGCTCGAGTCGAGGACCGCCGGGATGGCGAGGCAGCTCGCCGGCTGGTTCGCGGCCAGGGCGGCGCTGCCGCAGGTCGGGACGGCCGGGACGGCGCTCGACGGCGCGACGACGTCGAAGCGCATGATGGTGGCCATGTCGGGGTACGGGCTCCCCGGATCGAACGGGCCGTTACCGCCGCCGGGGAACGGCGCCGCCGCGTCGTTCACCATGTACACGCGCGCGCCGGGGGCGAACCCCTCGAAGTCGAGCACGATCTCGTACCGCTCGCCGGGGCACATCGCGAACGACTGGGTCGCCACCGGCCGCGGCAGGTAGCCCTGCTCGTTCGCGATCATCGTGAACGTGAGGAGCGTGCTCGGATCGGGCCGCGTCGGCGCCGGCGCGTTCGTGAGGGGGTCGATGACCGGGTTCGCCCACGGGTCCTGGGTGCTGAAGCTCACGTTGTAGCAGCGCGCGTCCGAGCCGTCGACGAACCGGATCCGGTAGTTGCCCGGCACCACGCTCTTCTTCGGCCAGAGGACGCCGTTCACCACCGCGTTCGAGGCGAAGTACTCGGGCACCCACACCGGGTGGACCTGCGGGTTCGGACCCGGGGCGAAGGAGGTGTTGCCCGGGGCCACGGCGTAGCCGGAGGCGCCCGGCACGCTCGCCATGCCGTTCGGGAAGTTGAGGGAGCCGTCGGCGTTGAAGTCGCGATCCTGCACCGCCAGGAAGAGGTCGTACTTGGGGATCCCCAGCCCGTCGCGCGGCTCGGTCAGCACGTCCACCCAGGTGAAGTCGCAGCCGCCGGCCGGGCCGGTGCACCTCCCGCCCTGGATGGCGTGGTGGCGCGAGGGATCCTTGACCGGGAAGAAGCCGGCCGGCCCGGCCACCACGTTGTGGTGGGTCTTGCCGAGGGTGTGGTCGTGGAACCAGATCGTCGACTCACGGTTGACCATCGGGTAGGCGTACGTGTCGTAGTACCAGGAGGTGAGCCCGTTGGCCGAGGGGTCGCCGCCCGGCCGGAAGATGTTGGAGAACTCCGTGCCGACCTTGTACTCGTGGAGCGCGCCCCGGGGCGGGAAGAAGGCGGGATCGAGCGGCCACGGCTGCGGGCTGTAGAGCTTGCCGGTGTTCTTGTTGCCGAACCACTTCTCGGCGAAGCCGTCCGTCTGCGGCGGGATCTCCCCGCCGTGGAGGTGCGTCACCCAGGAGTTGTCGGGCTGCATCGGGCTGCCGAACTGGTTCACGCCGTTGTAGGGCAGCGGGTTGTTCTGGAAGGTCGCCGGCGCCTTCTGCGGGTCGATCTCGGACTTCACCCCCATGAACGTACGGTCGATGGCGCAGGGCCAGTCCGCGGCCTCCGGGTGCGGGCAGAAGAGGTGGTTGTTGGGGAACTCGTTCGTCCACTTCACCACCACCGGGCGGCCGGTCGTGCCGCGGATGCTGATGGAGGGCCAGGTGGCGACGTAGTCGTTGCGCGACCAGGAGGACGGCGACGAGGTCTTGGGGAACAGGCCGAGGGACTGCAGCGTCGTCGTGATCGGGCCGCCCTTCACGTTGATCTGGCCGACGCCCCACACCGGCGTGTAGAGCGGCTTCCCGCTCGCGTCGGTGAGGCCGGTCCACTGCTTGCCGTTCGGCACGCCCGCCGGGTCGAGCGGCTTCGGGTTCGGGAACAGGCCGGCCGAGGCGATGCCCTGGAACCCCCACGCTTCGTGAACGCCGATCTGGTAGTAATCGGCGCCCGGGTAGGTGGTCGTGTCCGGCGTGTAGTCGAGCGGGTTCAGCACCTCCCACGTGTACTTGTTCGCGCGCTGGGTGTCGCCGGTGAGGAGCGGCTGGTTCAGAACCGGCGGCGCGATCGTCCCGCACTTGCCCCACGGCGCGGCGGTCTGGTTCGACGTGCCGCCCGCGTCGCAGGCGAACGACGGGGCGTTGGAGAGCGTGCACGCCGGCAGGCCCGCGAACGACGTCGTCGAGCACTGCCCGGCATACGGGTACAGCGCCTGCCAGGCACTCCCGGTCGGCGCGTTGGGCCAGTTCTGCGGAGGATACGGCTGCGCCCACGCGGGCGCGACGCAACAAGCGACGGCGAGCGCGCCGGCGCACTTCCACATGTTCTTCACGTGAGACCCCCTCCTGCGATTCCCCGCGGTGCTGCGAGGCCGCGGACCCTGCCGCGGACCTCTCACGACGTGGTTTCCCCTCTCTCGAGCCGCCGGACGTTCAACGCACAGCTAAGTATGCCGGGCATCGTCCACGCTCCGCGGGCGGGCCAGCAAGCGCTCTGGCAGGGCGTGCCTTCGAGTCGCATCCTCCCTCCGCGGGGCTCCCTTGCTCACGGTACGTGAAGCAACCGTTTACTCGCGCACCGCGCTCCCCGCGCGGGCGCACCTGCGGCACTCACGCACGGTCACGCTCCAGGCTCGGCCCGGTGAGGTCGACGGTGGGTGCGCCGGCCGAGCTCCGGCAAGTCGCCGGGCCGTGGGACCGCGCGCCGCCCGTCGGCCTGGCGCGAGAAGGGCCGAGGGGCTCCGGTCCCGGGAGCGCCCTGCGGACCTCCCGCGGGCCTGCGCCGTGCCCGGCCGGCGGGCAGCGCCCTGCCTCCCTCCCGAGCAGCGCCGCGGCGCGGGGCCGCGGGTGCCTCGGAAACGGGCCCGCGCCTGCACGGCACACGGGCTGCAACCCACCGCCGGACGCCCGCCCCCTTCGGAGGAAGCCCCTTGAGAAAGCTGCTCGCCCTGGCTCTCGCGCTCGTTGCGCCCGCCACCGCCCTCGCCGCCGCGCCGGGCACGGTCGATTCCGGCGACACCGCCCTGGTCCTCGTCAGCGCCGGCCTGGTGCTGCTCATGACGCCCGGGCTCGCCTTCTTCTACGGCGGCCTCGTCCGCGCCAAGAACGTCGTGCACACGATGATCCTGTCGCTCGCCTGCATGGCGCTGGTGGGCGTGCTGTGGGGGCTCGTCTCCTACAGCCTCGCGTTCGCGCCCGGCCCGGGCGCCCTCGACCGCTTCGTCGGCGGCCTCGGCTTCGCCGGCCTGCGCGGCGTCGGGGGCGAGGTGGCGAAGGATCTCGCCCCGACCGTGCCGCACGGGGCGTTCATGCTCTTCCAGGCGATGTTCGCGGTCATCACGCCGGCGCTCATCTCGGGCGCCATCGTCGAGCGCGTCCGGGTGAAGGCCTTCCTCCTGTTCGTGGCCGTCTGGAGCGTGGTCGTCTACACGCCCGTCGCGCACTGGGTGTGGGCCCCCGGGGGCTGGCTGCGCCAGCTCGGCGCGCTGGACTTCGCGGGCGGGACCGTCGTGCACATCAACGCCGCCGCGGCCGCTCTGGTCTTCGCCATCGTGCTCGGCCGCCGCCGCGGCCTGCGGGTCCCCACCGTCCTCCCGCACAACGTGCCGTTCGCCATCCTCGGCGCCGGCCTGCTCTGGTTCGGCTGGCTCGGCTTCAACGGCGGCAGCGCGCTCGCCGCCAACGGCCTCGCCGCCACCGCCTTCGCCAACACCTTCTTCGCGCCGGCCGCCGCCTCCCTGGCCTGGGGCCTCGCAGAGCTGTTCTTCTTCCACGGCAAGATGTCGGGCGTCGGCCTCGCCTCCGGCGCGGTCGCCGGGCTGGTGGCGGTGACGCCCGCCGCCGGCTTCGTCACCCCCCTCGCCTCGATGGGCCTCGGCGCCGTGGCGGGCCTCGCCTCGCTGCTGGCGGTGCGGGTGCGCCCGCGGCTCGGGCTCGACGACGCGCTCGACGTCTTCGCGGTGCACGGCGTGGCCGCCACGCTGGGCGCGCTCCTCACGGGCGTCCTCGCCACCCGCGCCGTGAACCCGGACGGCGCCGACGGCAGCCTGCGGCTGCTGGGCGTCCAGCTCCTGGGGGTCGCCGCCACCTACGCCTGGTCGGGCGGCCTCTCCTACGGCATCCTGCGGCTGGTCGCGCTCGTCACGCCGCTCCGCTCGGACGAGCAGGACGAGTGGTCGGGCCTCGACATCGCCGAGTCCGGCGAGCGGGCGTACCTCAACGCCGACGAGTCGGCGTTCGGGCAGCGCCCGGACGCGCCCCGCCCGCACGCGCCCGAGCTGCACCGGGCGACCGCCGAGTAGCGCGCCCCGCCGGCCTCCCCCCGCCCCGCCCTCGCTCCTCCCTCGCCACGCGGCCGCCGGCGGCGCGCGGCGTGGCGGGGGCTGGCCGAGGGTGCCCTGGCCGGGTGCACACGCCTGCCCTCCCGGCGGGCACCCGGCGCCCGGCGGCGCGCGCCGCCCGCGGCGCGCCGGCCGATCGCGGCGGATGGAGGGGCTTCTGCGAGGAGGCGGCCCGCGGCACGCTCGCTGCACAGCTCGCCGCCGCACTCCACCCGATCAGGAGAACACTCGATGAAGCAGGTCCTCCGCGCCGTCGCCGCGTGCGCGCTCGCGCTCGCCTCGACCGCCGCCCACGCGACGCCCTCCACCACGTTCTGGACGCCCGCCACCACGTACGTCCAGCCTTACCTCGTGCCGCACGTCACGTACGACACGTACGTCTCGGAGCGGTCGGCCTTCCAGAACGACTACGGGCTCACGGTCGGCTTCCTCCCGTTCGAGAAGCTCCAGGGCGAGGTCGGGATCGACTCGTTCATGCCGGGCCTCGCCCAGACGAACCTCTACCTGAACGCCAAGCTCGGCGTGCCGGAGGGCGCGCTGGGCGACTGGGCCCCGGGCCTCTCGGCGGGCATCCTCGGCGTCGGCTTCAAGTCCGACGTGAGCGACTTCGACATCCTCCACCTGGAGATCGGCAAGACCTTCCCGATCGTCGGCAACCTGGTGGTGGGCGGCTACTATGGCCTCAACGACAAGCTCCTCGTGAGCTCGACGGGCGACAAGCAGCGGGCGGGCCTCCTCGCCGCCTGGACGAGCCCCGACCTCGTGCTGAACCTCACCGGCCTCAACAAGATCACCTTCATGGCCGACGTCCAGACGGGGAAGAACGCCTTCGGCGCGGTGGGCGGCGGGATCGGGCTCTACTTCACGCCCTCGATCGATCTCCTGACCGGCCCGGTGTTCTTCTTCGACTCGAACGCCACCACCCAGCTCGCCGGGCCGGGGATCGCGCCGGGCGCCAACCGCCCCGACTTCCTCTGGACGGTCCAGCTCGACGTCGACTTCGACCTGCGGCCGGCGAAAGTGGCCTCGCGCTAGCCCTGCAGCCGCTCGAGCACGGCGTCGAACACCAGCGTCTCCAGCCGCTCCGCGTCCGCCTCCTCCAGCCGCCCGAGCTGGAAGGAGGCGCGCGCGGTCCCGACCTGGGACTTCACGTCGACGACGCGCGCCTCCGCCTTGAGCGGCTCGCCGCCCCCGGGGACGCGCAGGCTGACCTTGAGCTCCTCGCCGACCCGGGGCGGCTTCGCGAGGAGCGCGCCGAACCCGCCCGCCGACACGTCCACCGTCATGGCGCGCACGGTGCCGTCCATGAACTCGAGATCGACCTGCAGCGCTCGCGGGACCCGCAGCGCGTGCCGCGGCAGGACCCCCGCCGGCAGCGCCATCCGCTGGGCCGCGAGGAAGGCCCGGGCCAGCTCGTCCCGGCCGGCCCGATAGGCCGCCAGCTCCCCCGCGCGCAGCGCCCCCTGCTTCGACTTTTCGTGAAGGGCGCGGAACTCGCGGAGCCAGTCGGCGAAGCTCATCGGTGGCCTAGAGCGCCTTCTTCAGCTCGGGCGCGGGCTTGAAGCCCACCGTCTTGGTCGGGGCGATCTCGATCGCGGCGCCGGTCTGCGGGTTGCGCCCCACGCGGCCGGCCCGCCGCTTCACCACGAACGTCCCGAACCCCGGCATGGAGAAGCGCTTGTCCTTGCGGATGGCGCGCGCGAGGTGCTCGAAGACCGTGTCGACCAGCTCGGCCACCTGCCGCTTCGAGAGATCCGGGCGCGTCGCCTGCACCTTCTCGATGAGGTCAGCCTTCGTCATTGGAGCCTTCCCCCTGCTGCTCGGCGGCGCCGTCGCGAACCGCGGGAACCTAGCGCCCCGCTCGGGTGGGCGTCAAGGCTCGCCTGATGCGCTCAGGCGCGCAGGGGTGCGCCTTGCCGCAGTGTCAAACGGGGACGGGACAGGGCGCCAATCCGAGCAGCCGGCGGGCCTCCGCCGGCGTGGCCGGGGTGCGGCCGGCGTCGCGCGCCAGCTCCACCGCCCGGGCGACGAGCTCGTGCGAGCCGCGCGCCAGCACGCCCTTCGAGAGGTACAGGTTGTCCTCCAGCCCCACGCGCACGTGGCCCCCGAGCCGCAGCGCGAGCGCCGCCAGCTCGAGCTGCGCCCGGCCGACGCCGGCGGCCGTCCAGTGCGCCGGCTCGGGCAGCCCCTCCACCAGGAAGCGCAGGTTCCGCTCGCTGGCGCCGAGGCCACCGGGGACCCCCAGCACGAACTGGACGTGATAGGGCGCCGCCAGGTGCCCGTGCGCGAGCAGCCAGCGCAGCGTGTCGAGCATGCCGGCGTCGTAGACCTCGCACTCCGCGACGAGCCCGCGCTCGCGCAACCGCGCCGCGACCCGGACGATGTCCGGGCGCGAGTTCAGGAAGACCTCGTCGCCGAAGTTCATGGTGCCGAGGTTGAGCGTGCCCATCTCGGCCCCCTCGACGAGCGAGCCGAGGCGCTCCTCCAGGCCCATGCCGACCGCGCCGCCGGTGGAGCACTGGAGCACCGCGTCGCAGCCCGCGGCGCGGACGCGATCGAGGATCTCGCGGAAGTGCGCCGCCTCCTGGGAGGGCCGGCCGTCGGGCCAGCGCGCGTGCAGGTGCACCGCCGCCGCCCCGGCGCGCCAGGCGTCCACCGCCGCCTGCGCGATCTCGGCCGGCGTGTACGGGACGTGCGGGCTCTGCGCGCGCGTGACCTCGGCGCCGACCACCGCCGCGGTGATGATGACCGGGTCCGCCATGCCGCGCCCTCCTCGGCTCACCTGCGCTGCTTCTCCCTGGGCACCACGCACGTGCCGCTGGCGCGGCACACCAGCACCGGCTCGGCCAGCACCTCGGCCGCGCTGTCGGAGAGGTCGCGGCGCGGGGCGATGACCTTGCGCGCCTCGAAGCGCATCGCGCGCGAGCTGGCCCCGGTCCGCACGATCTCGCCGGACACCTCCAGGAAGTCGCCGGCGTGCACCGGCGCCAGGAACTCGATCGCGTCGTAGGCGCGGAAGAGCCCCTCGTCGCCGTCGTGGCGCACCAGCAGCTCGGTCGCCACGTCGCCGAAGAGCGCCAGCACCCGCGCCCCGTCGACGAGGTCGCCGCCGTAGTGCGCGTCCGCCTGCGAGAGGCGGAGCCGCAGCGTCACCTTGCCCACGTCCGCCATCCCGCCCTCCTCAGGTCCAGGTCTTCCCCATGCGCCGCAGCACCTCGCCGACGAGGAAGTTCGCCACGTCGGAGGGCCGGGTCCCCGGGCCGAACCCGGCGTCGAACCCGAGCTCCAGCGCGGTGCGGTGGTCGATGCGCGGCCCGCCCAGCAGCGTGATCACCCGCTCCCGCACGCCCAGCCGCGCGAGCTCGTCGAGGAGCTGGCGGGCGTTCTCCTTGTGGACGTCGCGCTGGGTCACCACCTGCGACACCAGCACCGCGTCGGCGTGCGCCTCCTTCGCCAGGCGCGCCAGGGTGGCGTTCTCCACCTGCGCCCCCAGGTTGCGGGCGTCGAACATGGGGTAGCGCTCGAGGCCGTAGTCCCCCGCGTACCCCTTCATGTTCATGATGGCGTCGATGCCCACCGCGTGCGCGTCGGAGCCGGTGCACGCCCCCAGCACGACGATCCGGCGGCCCACCTCGCGCGCCACCAGCGCGTTGAGCTCGTCGAACCCCTTCTTGCGCGAGACGACCTCCGGGACGTCGAGCGCCGCCGCGTCCACCGCCACCGGAGTCCGCCCGTAGACGACGAAGCAGGTGAAGCCGTCGGCGGCGCGCTCCATCGACGCCACCAGCACCTGCTCGAGCCCCATCCGCCGCACCAGCTCCGCCGCCGCCTCGCGCGCGCGCTCGCCGGCGGCGAGCGGCAGCGTGAAGGCGAGCTGCACCACCCCGTCGTCGCGGCGGTCGCCGTAGGGCCGGACGAGCTGCGGCGCGGGGGCGGCGGTCAAGAGACGGGCCTCCCCGCCAGGGTGGACGAGGACGGGATGAGCCGGGAGGCGCGCAGCGCCTCCTCGCCCAGCGGCGAGCGGCCGGTGAAGAAGACGCGGTACTGCTCGCCGCCGTCGCAGACCGCCCAGGCCCAGCCGTGCCAGCCCTGCTGGTCGGCCTCCTGCACCAGCGCCTTCTTCCCGGCGAGCGTGGTCGGGTGGCGGCGCACGTTCTGGAGCTTCTCGGCGCCGCGCGCCAGCGCCTGCTCGGCCTGCGCCAGGCACTCGGCGTCGTCCTTGAAGGCGCGGTCCGCCACCTGGGCGTCGATGCGGGCGTCGTCGCGCACGCTCACCAGGAGCACGTGCCGGTCGTCGCCGCGCGCCTGCCACGCAGCGGGCGCCTCGAAGGTGAGCCGCCCGACCGTGTAGAGCAGCATCCCCTCGTCGCCGGCGGGCCGGGAGACGGGCCCGCGCTCCTGGGCCCGCTCGTGGACGAGGGTGCAGCCGGCGAGCGCCAGCGCGAGGGCGACGGCCGCCCTCGTCCCGGGCCTCCCCCGCGCCCGCGGGGCGGAGCGTTCGCTTTGGTTCATGGGGCCTCCAGCACGTCGAGGAAAGGGTTGAGGTAGCCGGGCGCGCGCTCGACGACGCCGGAGAGGCCCTTGCCGCCGTCCTCGCGCCGCGCCACGTCGCCGAAGCGCGCCTGGCCGATGGCCTTCATGAGCCCATCCTCCGCCACCTCCTCGAGGAGCGCGAGCGCCTTCGAGAGGGTCTCGTCGGCGCGGCGCGCCACGAGCCCGTCCGGGCGGAGCTGGATCTCGGCCCCCATGCTGCGCCAGGCCCGGTAGACGTAGGCGGCGCCCTTGAGCGCCTCGTAGCGATCGAGGAGGAAGGGGTTGTGCATGGCCTCGGTCATCATGCCGAGGAGCTGGATGGACTGCCCGGTCACCTGCCCCACCACGTCGGCCATCACGTCGTAGACGTGGCTGAAGAAGATGTCGCCCTGCTTGTGCTTGGTGGGGGGCATGTACTTGATGGGCGCGTCCGGGAAGAGCGTCCGGACGAGGAGCGCCTGCGCCAGCTCGCGGGCGATGGTGTCCTCGCGGGCGGGGTCGATCTCGAAGCTGTGGCCGAGGCCGATGAGGCGGTCGGGCAGCCCCGCGCGGTGGGCGAAGCTCTCGTTCACGAACTGCGAGGCGATGACGGTGTGCGCCGCCTCGTCGGCGTCGGCGGTGGTGATGTAGTTGTCCTCGCCGGTGTTGATGACGATCCCGGCGAAGGCGCAGATCCGGCGCGAGAAGTGCTGGTCGCAGAGGGTCCGCTTCATGTTGATGTCGCGGAAGAGGATGCCGTACATGGCGTCGTTGAGGAGCATGTCGAGCCGCTCCCAGGCCGCCGCGAAGGCGATCTCGCTCATGCACAGGCCGGACGAGTAGTTGGTGAGGTGCAGGTAGCGCCCGAGCTTGCGCGACTCCTCGTCCAGCGCCTCCCGCATGATGCGGAAGTTCTCCTGGGTGGCGTAGGTGCCGCCGTAACCCTCGGTGGTGGCGCCGTCCGGCACGTAGTCGAGCAGCGACTGGGCGGTGGACCGGATCACCGCGATCACGTCCGCGCCGGCCTCGGCGGCGGCCCGCGCCTGCTCCACGTCGTCGTGGATGTTGCCGGTGGCCACGATGACGTACCGGTGCGGCCGGGCGCCCACCCCCAGCTCGCGCTTCAGCGCCTCGCGCGCCTCGACCCGGCGGCGCAGCTCGCGGGCGGCGGCCCGCGCCTCGTCCGCCACCTCGGCCCGCAGCGCCGCCTCCTCGGCCGGCGCGAGCGGCGCGGGCGACCGCGGCAGCGCCGCGAAGCGCGCGGCGACCTCGGCCGGATCGCGCGCCCCGGCGCGCAGCACGTACCCGAGCCAGTACGCCGCGCCCTGCGCGAGCAGCCCGCGCGCGTGGAGCTCGTCCACCATGAGGTTCACCCACGGCACCCCGCGCGGCCCGGCGCCGTGGAACCCGAACATCCGCAGCACGGTGCGCTCGATGGAGGTGGTGGTGTGGCGGCCGACGAGCTGCAGCACCTGGGCAGTGACGCGGTCCGCGAGCGCCCGGCAGCGCTCGACCTTGCCGGCGTCGAGCGGCAGGTCGGGGACGATCCTCCCGTCGGCGAGGCGCATGGCGGCTTGATAGGCCCGCCCGGACCTCCCCGCAAGGAACTAGGCGGGGCCGGAGCGCGAAACGAGCGCGGGGGCGCCCGCGGCCAGCCGCACGGTGAGTGCGAGGAGCGGCCCCGCCGGCGCCGCGCCGGAGACGAGCGCCGCGAGCGCCTCGGCCACGCGCGGATCGGCCGCGGCGCGCCGCCAGCGGCCCTGGCCGGCGTAGAGGCGCGGCGCGAGCCTCGCGGTGAGCTGCAGGAGGAGCCCCGAGCGAGAGCCCGCAAGCCGGGCGCGGTAGGCGCGCAGCGAGGGCGCGCCGCCGCGGGCGAGCGCGCGCGCGGCGAGCGCCCCGGCGATCCGGCCCGACCAGAGCGCGTACCGGAGCCCCTCGCCCGCCAGCGGGTCGGCGCCGAGGGCGTCGCCGGCGAGCAGCGCCGCGCCCGCGCCGACCGGGCCGCCGGGCTCGAAGAGCCGGAGCGCGCTCGGGGTGGCCGGCGCGGCCGGCAGGACCCCCTCGCGCCGGGCGAACTCGCGCAGCGCGCCCGTGAGCGCCGCCCCGCCCGCGAGCGCGTAGACGCCGCAGCTCTCCGCGGGGCGGCCCTCCACGAAGCACGGGAAGCGCCAGGCGTAGCCGGCGCCAGCGGCGTCGAGGTCGAAGAGGAGATCCCCCTGCCCGGCCGCCTCGAGCTGCGTCTCGCGCAGGGGGGCGCGCCGGCCCGGCCCGAGCCCGAGCGCGCGCCGCGATGGGCCCCCCACCCCGTCGGCCGCCACCGCGGCGCGGAACCGGAGCGGCCCGGCGCCGGTCCGCGCCAGGCCGGGCTCGAGCGCCAGGAGCGGCGCCTCCTCGTCCACCCGCGCCCCCGCCGCCCGCGCCTGCAGCACGAGGTCGTGGTCGAGCTCGATCCGGCGGACCACCGCGGCGGGCCGGGGGAGCTCCACCCGCCGCGCGAGCCCCTCGACGCGGAGGAGCGCGTGCGTCACCACCGCGTGCCGGACCCGCAGCTCGAGCCCCGCCAGCGCCAGCTCCCGCTGCGCGCCCCCGGTGAGCGCGCCGCCGCAGGGCTTCTCCCGCGGGAAGCGGGCGGCGTCGACGACGCGGACGTCGAGGCCGGGCGCCGCCCGCCGCGCCGCGACCGCCGCGGCGCAGCCGGCGGGTCCGGCGCCGACGACGAGGAGGTCACAGGCGTCCAAGCTGGTTCCTCACGGTGCGGCCCCCTCTCCCTGGCCCTCTCCCCCGGTGGGGGAGAGGGAGCTGAGCGCCCCGCGCCCTGCCCCCCTCGGAACGTTCACTCCGCGAGGATCCTCCCTCCGCCCAGCACCTCGTCCCCGTCGTAGAACACCGCCGCCTGCCCGGGCGCGACGCCGCGCACCGGGGCCTCGAGCTCCACCTCCGCCTCCGCGCCGGCGGGCCGCACGGTGGCCGCGGCGCCCTCGTGCCGGTGCCGCACCCGCACCCGCACCACCACCTCGCCGGCCGGGGCGCGGCCCGCCACCCAGCTCACCTCGCCCACCCGGAAGGCCCGCCGCGACGCCTCGGCGGCGCTCCCCACCACCACCCTCCCCGCCTCCGCCTCGAGGCGCACCACGTAGCGCGGCGCGCCGCCCCCGAGCCCGAGGCCGCGGCGCTGCCCCACCGTGAACCGGTGCACGCCCGGGTGCCGCGCCAGCACCTCCCCTCGCGTCGAGACCACCTCGCCCGCGCGCACCCGCCCCGGCGCGCGCAGCGCCACGAAGTCGCCCGCGTCGCCGCGCGTGACGAAGCAGATCTCCTGCGACTCGGGCTTCTCCGCCACCGGCAGCCCGCGCCGGGCCGCGATGCGCCGCACCTCGGCCTTCTCCAGCTCTCCCACCGGGAACAGCACGTCGGCGAGCGCGTCCTGCCCCAGGCCGTACAGGAAGTAGCTCTGGTCCTTCGCGTGGGGCGAGGCGCAGAGCGCCAGGCGCCCCCCGCGCCGCTCCACCCGCGCGTAGTGCCCGGTGGCGAGCTTCGCGCCCAGCGCCCGGGCGCGCTGCAGCAGCCACCCGAACTTGACCTCGCCGTTGCAGGCGACGCACGGGTTCGGAGTCCGGCCGGCGACGTAGTCCTCGACGAAGCGGTCGATCACCGCGCGGCCGAAGTGCTCCTCGAGGTTCGCCACGTAGAACGGGATCCCGAGGGCCCGGGCCGCCGCCCGCGCGTCGTCCAGGTCGTCCGGCGCGCAGCAGGAGCGGCCCCGGGCCGGGTCGGCGTAGTCGAAGACGCGCATCGACACGCCGAGCACCTCGTGCCCGGATTCCTGGAGGAGCGCGGCGGCGACGGAGGAGTCGACGCCGCCCGACATGGCGACGAGGACGCGCATGGGAGCGCGATTCTAGCCCGGGAACGAGGCGGGCGCCGCCGAGGCGGCCGCGGGCGCGCCGCTCCGCAGCGCGACGTCGATGACGAACTTGGAGCCGGTGAACTGCCTGCCGCCGGGGGGTTGCGCGCGCGGTGGGCTCTCCACCGTGACGCCGCCGCCGTGCGCCTCGGCGATGCGCCGCGCCACTGGGAGGCCCAGCCCGGACCCCGGCCGGCGGCTCTCCTCCGGGCGATAAGGGTGCTGGAACGGCTCGAAGATGCGCTCCACCTCCGCCGCCGAGAGCCCGGGCCCCTGGTCGTAGACGGCGAACCGGAGCCGGCCGCCGTCGCGCGTCACCTCCAGCAGCACCTCTCCGCCGTGCGGCGAGTACTTGACGGCGTTCTGCAGCACGTTCGCGAGCGCCTGCCGGAGCTTCTTCGGGTCGGCCAGCACCGGGCCGCCCCCCGCGCGCCGGATCTCGAGGTGGAGCCTCGCGTCCTTCACGTACGGCTGCACCTCGGCCGCCACGTCCTCCGCCAGCGCGTCGGGGTCGAGGGTCGCGGTCGAGAGCGCCGCCTCGCCCGGCGCGAGGCTCGCGAAGTCGGCCAGGTTGTCGACCATCCGGGTCAGGCGAGCCACCGCGCCCGACATGGCGTCGATCGCCTTGCGCTGCGCCGGCGAGAGGTCGCCCAGCCGCCCTCCCTGGAGGAGCTTCAGGTAACCGGCGAGCGGCGTGAGGGGGGTCGCGAGCTCGTGCGCCAGTTCCTTCATGAACGCGGACCGGCGCCGGTCGCGCTCCACCGCCTCGCCGTCCCCGAGCTCGTCACCCTTCCGGAGTTGCTGCGCCATCGGCTCGCCTCGCGCCAAGTATAAGGAGGCGCGCCGGGCTCGCCCGCCGCTCACCCTGGGGCGCCGGGCGCTGCCCGGCCGGGCCGCCTCGCCCACCAGGTCCGCAGCTCGGACGTGAGCGCCTCGGCCGTATTCAGGCCCGGGTCCTCCAGCGCGCGCTCGAGCAGATGCCGCAGCGCCTCGCCCACCTCGCGCCCCGGCGCGAGGCCCAGCGCCTCCATGACCGCGCGGCCGTCCAGGGCGAGCTCGGCCGAGGTGAGCGGGGGGCGCGTCCGCTCCACGCGCGCGATCCGGGCTCGGAGCGCGCGGAGCGTCGCCAGCTCCCTCCGCGAGCGAGCGGGCGGGCGGGCGGCCGAGGCGTCGGCCTCCCACAGGGCGAGGAGCGGCGCCAGGCGCTCCCGCCCCACGCCTGCGACGAACCGGCGCACCTCGGCCGGCGAGCGGGGGGCGGCCGGCCTCGGCGCCGCGAGCACGCACCCCTGGGCGGCGGCGAGCGCCGCCGCGAGCTCCGCCACCGCGCCCGGGAAGCGCATCCGGACGAGGAGCTGGCGCGCGCGCGCCGCGGCCTCGGCGCCGCCGGCCGGATCGCCGCCGCGCGGCAGGACGTGCAGCAGCGCCGCGAGGCGGAGCGGCAGCTCGCGGGGGGCGCGCCGCACGACCTCGTAGGCGTGGCGGCGCGCGGCGGGGGGGCGGACCGCGAGCTCGGGCAGCACCACCTCGAGCAGGCCGGTCGCGTCTAGGAGCGCGAGCCCGGCCGCCGGGTGGGCCGCCAGCAGGAGCTTCGAGAGCTCCGCCATCACCCGCTCCGCGGAGACCTTGGCGGTGACCGCCAGCGCCGGGCGGATGGCGCGCCGGGTGGCGGGATCGAGCGCGAACCCGAGCTGCGCCGCGAAGCGGGCCGCGCGCAGCGGCCGGAGCCCGTCCTCCGCGAAGCGCGCGGCCGGGTCGCCGACGGCGCGCAGGCGCCGCCGGCGCAGGTCGTCCTGGCCGCCGAACGGATCGCGCAGCTCGCCGCCGAGGGGGTCGTACGCGAGCGCGTTCACGGTGAAGTCGCGGCGGGACAGGTCCTCGTCCACCTCGGAGAGGAACACGACCGACGAGGGCCGCCGGCCGTCGAGGTAGGCGCCCTCGCCGCGGAAGGTCGTCACCTCGACCGGCACGCCGCCCGGGCCCAGCACCGTCACGGTGCCGTGCTCGACGCCGGTGGGGATCACCTTCTCGAAGAGCGCGCTCACCTGCTCCGGACGGGCCGGCGTCGCCACGTCGAGGTCGGCCGGATCGAGCCGCCGCCGCCGCAGGAGCAGGTCGCGCACCGCCCCGCCCACCAGCCAGGAGCGGTGCCCGGCGGCGTCGAGCCGGCGCAGCACCTCCAGGACGGCCGGCGCGAAGCGGGCGCGCCGCAGCGCGGCCGGCACCCGGGACGGGCGCCGGGTCACCGGCCCGCCCCCGCGCAGGGGTTGCGGTCGAGGGCGAGGGCGAGGCGGCGCGAGGTCACGGGGCGAGCACCAGGTCGAGAGGAGGACGGCGGCGCGCGCGCCGCCCCCGGAGCCTAGCAGAGCGCCCGGGAGCCGGGCTCAGCGATAGAGGCCCACCAGCCTCCAGTACGGGAGGCCCACCGCGAGGTACAGCGCGGCCGCCAGGGCGGTGACGGCGAGCCCCACCTTCCACCAGGTCGCCTTCCCGACGTAGCCGGTGTCGAAGAGCATCGGGCCGAGCCCGTTCCCGTAGTGCGTGAGGGTCGAGGAGATGGTCATGAGGAAGCAGGCGAGCAGCGCGGCCGGGTAGCGCGGCGCGCCGGTGGCGGCGATGAAGCTGAACACCACCGGCGAGAAGGTCGCGACGTAGGCCACCAGCGACGGGAACAGGTAGTGCGGCAAGGTGGCGAGGAGCGCGATGAGCAGAAACGCCGCGCCGGTCCCCATGCGGCCCGGCGGGAGGCACCCCTGGATGGCGGCCGTCAACCACTTGAAGAAGCCGGTGCCGTCCAGGGCCGAGGCGAGCCCCAGGATGCCTCCGAACCAGACGAGGGCCGACCAGGTCTCCTTGGAGTCGGCCAGGTCCTTCCACTCGATGACGTGCGTGACGAGGAGGACGGAGACGCCCGCGAAGGCGACCACCGCGATGTTCACTCCGGTGAGCGAGCTCGTCGCCCAGAGGCCCAGGGCCAGCGAGAACGTCGCCGCGACGATCCACTCGCGGGGCTTCATGGGGCCGAGCGCCGCCAGCGCCGCGCGGGACCGCTCGCGCGCCGCGGCGACCGGGAGGACGCCGGGCGGGGCGAGGCGGCTCACCAGCACCGGCAACCCGAGGAAGAGGAGGAATCCGGGCGCGGCCGCCAGCGTCCAGAGCGGCCAGGTGAGCTGCACCCCCAGGATCTTCGCGGCGAGCGAGGCGTTGAGGACGTTCGGCGCCATGCCGGTCAGGAAGAGGCTGCCCGTCACCATGCTCAGCATGTAGAGCGAGACCGTGAGGTACGCGCCGAGGCGTCGCCCCCCCTCCCCGCCCTTGGCCTCGGTCACGTCGAGCACTCCGCGCGCGAGCGGGTAGACGAGCCCGCCCGTCCGCGCCGGGGCCGCCGGGATGGAGGTCGCGAGCAGCAGGTCGAGCGCGCCGAAGACGTACGCCAGCCCGAGCGGCGTGCGGCCGAAGGCGCGCAGCAGCAGGAGCCCCACCCGGCCGGCCAGCCCGCTCTTGCGGAAGCCGACGCTCATCATGACGGCGGTGATGATGAGCCAGAACGTCGAGTCGGCGTAGCCCGCCAGGACGGCCTTGAGCGGCACCGCAGTGAGCGCCGCGGCGGTGACGCCGAGCAGGACCGCGCTCGGCTCGGGCAGCGCGTTCAGGAGGATGAGGAGCACGGTCGCGACGAAGATGCCGAGCAGCCGCCACGCCGGGCCGGTCAGCCCGGCCGGCGCCGGCAGCACGAAGCAGCTGGCGGCGAGCGCAGCGGGCAAGGCCAGCCGGGCGCCGCGCCGCCGCCACCAGGCCGGCGGCGCGGGCGGCGGTGCGGCGCGGGAGGGGAGGCTCTCGACGACGAGGCTAGGCATGGCGCGGCTCCGCGGCTGGTTGTGGTCGACGGCACCGTGGTCGCTGCAAGCGCCGCACCGCGCCGCCGCGGCTCCCCGCGCGCCCACGACGTACGTGCGGGGGGACCACGGAGGGTGCGGGTCGCACCTTGACACGATCCCACCTCGCGAGGACCCTGCGCCGCATGCCCGAGCTCCCGCGCGTCGTCGTCACCGAGTTCGTCGCGGAGCGCGCGCACCAGATCTTCGCCGGGCACGCGGCCGTCACCGCCGACGACGGGCTGTGGAAGGACCGGGCGCGGCTCGAGGCGGAGCTGGCCTCGGCGGAGGCGCTGGTGGTGCGCAACCAGACGCGCGTCGACGCGGCGCTGCTCGCGCGCGCCCCGCGCCTGCGCGTGGTCGGCCGGCTCGGCGTGGGCCTCGACAACATCGACCTTCCCGCCTGCCGCGCGCGCGGGATCGCCGTGGTCGTCGCGCGGGGCGCGAACGCCGTGGCGGTGGCCGAGCACGTCCTCGCATGCCTCTTCGCCATCGCCCGCCGGGTCGAGGCGGCCAGCCGCTCCGTCCGCGCCGGCGAGTGGGACCGGCGCGGCTTCACCGGCGTCGAGCTGGCGGGCAAGACGCTCGGCATCGTGGGCCTGGGCGACATCGGCCTGCGGCTGGCGCGCCGGGCCGCCGCGCTGGAGCTCGAGGTCCTGGCCACCTCGCCGGACTGGCCGGACGCGGCCGCGGGCCTGGCGCGCCGCGTGCCGCTCGACGAGCTGCTCGCGCGCAGCCACTTCGTCTCCCTGCACGTGCCGCTCACGCCCGCCACCCGGGGGCTCATCGGCGCGCCGCAGCTCGCGCGCATGCGCCGCGACGCGTGGCTCGTCAACACCTCCCGCGGCGAGGTGGTCGACGAGGAGGCGCTGCGGGCCGCCCTGGCCCGCGGCGCGATCGCCGGGGCCGCGCTGGACGTGCGCCACCGCGAGCCGACGCCCGCCCCCGACGCGCTGGCCGGCCTCGAGAACGTGCTGCTCACGCCGCACGTCGCCGGGCTCACCGCCGAGGCGCAGGACCGGACGGCCGAGCTGGTCGCAGAGGACGTGCTGCGCGTCCTCGGCGGGGAGCCGGCGCGCTACCCCGCCTGACGCGGGCGGTTCAGCCTGGGGTCGGCGGCCGACCCTGGGACCCCGGCGACCCGCACCTCTCGTCCCGCGTCACGCGGCCGCGGGACGGTCCGCGCCTCGGTTCCTGGGCGATCCGCCCGCGGCGCCCACTGGGCACGGGACGTGCTGAACACCCTCCCCGCGCGGGTGACCCGAGCGGTCGCCGCGGCGCGTCACGAGCGGCCTGAAACCAGGCCGTCCTCCTCTCGGGAGCCGTTCCCATGCTGCGTCGAATGAAGCTCGGGACCAAGGTCATCGGTGGCTACGTCGTGACCGCGGCGCTGCTGGGCCTGCTCCTCGCCGGGACCGTGGTCGCCCTGCGCATGCTGAGCGGGATCTCCGTCACCTTCGTCGAGGTGCGGGTGCCGAACCTCCTCTCGATGCAGCAGATCGAGCAGGCCGAGACCGACGTCTCGCGCGCCATCCACGCCCTCTCCAACGCGCGCTTCGACGACGACTACCGGGCGGCGCTCCACGCCGACGTCGAGAAGGGGCTCCAGCGCATCGACGCCGAGATCGCGGCGCTGCAGGGCCGCAGGAAGAGCGCCGCCACCGCCGAGGCCTGGAGCAAGGTCGGCCCGGCGCTGCAGGCCTGGCGCGAGGAGGTGCGGAAGACGGTCGAGCAGGAGAAGGCGCGCGACGCGCTGCTCGCCTCCGGCGCCCCCGCGGACAGCCCGCGGGTCGAGTTCGCGCAGCAGCGCATCCTGGGCGCCCTGATGATGCACCGCGACGCCTACGACGCCTCGGTCGAGCTGCTGCGGAAGGCGAAGGAGGCGGTGGAGGCGCAGGTCGCGGTCGACGGCCACCGCGCCAGCGCCGCCGCCCAGGGCGCGACGGTCGCGCTCTGCCTCGCCATCGCGGCGGTGATCGCGCTCGTGCTGGTGATCGGCGCGCTGGTGGCGAAGGACATCACGCGCGTCTTCACGCTGGTGGGCGGCCACCTCGACCGGATCGCCGCCGGCGACATGCCCGAGCCCATCGCGGAGGTGCGCGGGCAGGACTTCAACGCGGTGCGGGACAGCCTCAACGCGGTGGTGGCGGCGGTGCAGGCGCTCATCGGCGACGCCGGGGACCTGGCGCGCGCGGCCGTGGAGGGCCGGTTCGACGTGCGCGCCGACCCCGCGCGCCACCGCGGCGACTACGCGAAGATCATGGCCGGGGTGAACGACACGCTGGACGCGCTGCTGGCGCCCATCCGTGACCTGGCGGCCGCGCTCGACCGGCTGGCCGGCGGCGATCTGGCCGCGCGCTGCGACACAGGCCGGTACCAGCACGAGGCGCGCCGGATCCTGGACGGCGTGAACACGACGCTCGCCGCGCTGCTCGCGCCCGTCGAGGAGGCGACCCGCGTGCTGAGCCAGCTCGCCGAGCGCGACCTGACGGCCCGGATGACCGGCGCCTACCGCGGCGACCACGCGAAGATGAAGACCGCGCTCAACGCCACCGCCGGCTCGCTCCACGACGCGCTGGCGCAGGTGGCGCGGGCGGTGACCGAGGTGTCGAACGCCGCCGAGCAGATCGCCTCCACCAGCCAGGCGGTGGCCGGCGGTGCCTCCGAGCAGGCCAGCTCGCTCGAGGAGACCAGCGCCTCGCTCGAGTCCATCTCGTCGATGACCCAGCACTCGGCCGACAGCGCCCAGGAGGCGAACGGGCTCGCCGACGCGGCGCGCGCAGCCGCCGGCGAGGGCACCTCCGCCATGGCGCAGATGGCCGCGGCCATGGCCAAGATCCGCGCCTCGGCCGAGGGCACCTCGCAGATCATCAAGGACATCAACGAGATCGCGTTCCAGACCAACCTGCTCGCGCTCAACGCGGCGGTCGAGGCCGCCCGCGCCGGCGAGGCGGGGCGCGGCTTCGCCGTGGTCGCGGAGGAGGTGCGCTCGCTGGCGCTCCGCTCGAAGGAGGCCGCGAACCGGACCGAGGAGCTCATCCGCCAGTCGGTGAACGAGGCGGCCGCGGGCGAGCGGACGTCGAGCCACGTCTCCGACAAGCTCGGCGAGATCGCGGGCGGCGTGCAGAAGGTCACCGCGGTGGTGGCCGAGATCGTGGCCGGCGCCAAGGAGCAGGCGGCCGGGATCGAGCAGGTCACCCGCGCGGTCGGCCAGATGGACCAGGTCACGCAGCAGAACGCCGCCAGCGCCGAGGAGTCGTCGTCGGCGGCCGCCGAGCTGTCCTCGCAGGCCTCCGAGCTGGCGGGGCTCATCGCGTCGTTCCAGCTCGAGCTCGCCTCGAGCCCACCCCGAGCCGCGGCCGCCCAGGCCGGGTCGATCCCGTCGCCCTGGCTCGGCGCTCCACCCGCGGATCGACCCACCCACCGTCCGGAGGTCCACACGTCATGAAGAAGCTGCTCGCGGCGCTCGGCGCCGCCTTCCTCCTCGCCGCCCCCGCCTTCGCGGACGAGCGCGCCACCCCCGCCGACGCCGAGGCGCTGGTGAAGAACGCGGTCGCCTACCTGAAGCGCCACGGCCGCGAGAAGGCGTTCAAGGAGTTCCAGAAGCTCAACGGTCCGTTCGTCTACAAGGACCTCTACGTCTTCGTGAACAGCATCGAGGGCAAGACGCTGGTGCACCCGACCGACCCCGAGCGCATCGGGATGGACGTGTCGAAGGCGAAGGACCCCAACGGCAAGCTCTACGTCCAGGAGCGGCTGGAGATCGCGAAGACCAAGGGCTCGGGCTGGCAGGAGTACGGCTACCGCAACCCGGCCACGAACAAGGTGGAGACCAAGGTCTCGTACATCGAGCGCGTCGACGACCTCGTGATCGTGGCCGGCGCCTACAAGCAGAAGTGATCCGCCGGCGGGCGGCGCGGCGGGCAGCACCTCCGCCGCGCCCGCTCCCGCCCCGGCGAGCGGCCCTGCCCCGCGCGCCTGACCCGGGGCGGCTCGACCGCGGGTCCGTCGCGACACCCCGTCCGCCCCGCGCGGGTGGCGGCCCGTCGCCCCTGCGCCGTGGCATGCGCCGTGCCTTCCCCGCCGGGCATGAGGGCTCCCCCGACCTCCACCGAGCCGCCCGAGAGCCCGGAGCTGGCGCTCGACACGCTCGCGGCCGCGCTCCGCAGCATGGCGGAGTTCGCGCAGGAGCAGGAAGGAGTGGAGCTCGAGGGCTTCCGCCTCCAGGCCGAGGCGTGGGCCCAGCACGTCGTCGTGGCCGCGCCGGCGCCCGGCGCGCCGGCGGGCGCGCCCGCGCCCGGCGGCCGCCGCGACTGGCACGGCGTGCGGCGCTTCGTGCGCGAGTACTGCCGGTCGAGCGCGGCCCACGCGCAGGGCGTGGCGGCCGACCTGCGCGAGGTGATCTGGGTCTTCGTCCGGAACTTCACCCAGGCCTTCGCGACCGAGGAGGCGAGCGACGAGCGGCTGCGGCAGCAGATCGCGCGGCTGGGCCGGCTGGTCGAGGCGAGCGCCGCCTCGGAGCTGAAGCGCGAGGTGGTGGAGACGGTGGGCGCGCTGACCCAGGCGCTGGAGGAGCGGCGCGCGCGGCAGCAGGCGCAGATGGCGACCCTGGGCGCGACGGTGCGGTCGCTCGGCGACGAGCTCGCCACGGCGCGCCGGGACGGGGAGACCGACCCCCTCACGCGGCTCGCGAACCGCAAGGCGCTCGACGCCTACCTGGAGGAGACCGTCCGGATGTTCGAGGCGTTCCGCGAGCCGGCCAGCCTGCTGCTCGTCGACGTCGACCGGTTCAAGGAGATCAACGACGGGCGGGGCCACGTGGTGGGCGACGCCGTGCTGCGCGAGGTCGCGGACGCGCTGGCGCGCGTGTTCATGCGCCGGAGCGACTTCGTCGGCCGCTACGGCGGCGACGAGTTCACGGTGGTGCTGCGCGAGACGGCGCTGGCCGACGCGGCCCGGCTCGCCGAGCGCCTGGTCGGGCGGGTGCGGTCGCTCCGCGTCCCCGCCGGCGAGCAGACGATCGCGGTCCAGGTCTCGGTGGGCGTGGCGGCCCTCGAGCGCGGCGACGACGTCCGGCGCTGGCTGGAGCGGGCCGACCGCGGCCTCTACGCCGCCAAGGCGGCCGGCCGCGACCGGGTGGCCCTGGGCGGCTACGGCGAGGAGGCCCCGTAGTACTTGCCGTTCGCCTCCTCGCCGATGACCGCGAAGCTGGCGCGGGAGGTGGCGAGCGGGCCCGAGCGCCAGGTGAACCCGAGCGACGGGACCTCGGCCCGGCACTCGGCCTGCGCGATCGCCTTCCACCCCTTGAACCGGAACTGGTGGGCGGGGTCGTCGAGGGTCACCGGCTCGTCGGTGGCGGTCCACACCACCGTGACGTCGAGCCGGGCGCGGCGCGCCTCCGCGTCCGGCGCCGGCCAGCGCGGCTGGTCGATGACGGCGAGCGCCGCGAGCTTCAGGGTCGCCTTGCGCCCGTCCTGCGAGACGGTGAGCCCGCCCGACGGCACGTCGGCGATCCAGTAGAGGCCGTTCGGGCGGATGGCGGGGTGGAAGTCGTGCACCTTCAGCTCGGGGGCCAACTGGCCCTTGAAGAGCGTGAGTCAGAGGTGCGAGAAGGTGCCCCGCCGCTCGATCCGGGTGGTCGGCCAGTACACGCCGTCCATGAAGGAGAAGTCGGTGGAGGGCTCACCCCAGGGGAGCGCGTTCCCCTGCCCGTCCTGGCCGGTGCCCTCGAAGTCGTTGGCCCGCGCGATCCGCCCCTTGAAGTGGAAGATGGACGACGGCTCGGCGCGCGGTCCGGGCGACTGGTTGTGGCTGCCGTTCTTGTCCAGCCAGGGGATGGCCGAGGGCTCGGCGGAGCCGCCCACCGGGGCGGGCAGCACCTCGCCCTTCCCGGCGCTCTCGACCGCGCGCGCGACCCCGCCCAGCCGCGCCGCCGCGAGCGCCCCTCCCAGGCCGAGCCCGGCGAGGAAGCGCCGGCGATCCAGGGCGAGCGGGCCCGAGCTCGAAGGCGAGGTGCGTCGCATGGATCCTCCGGATCGCACGGTGCGTGCACGGGCGATCTGCGGACCCGCCCGGCGATCCACAAGGCCCGCGCGAGCCCGCGCCCGCCCGGAGGTCACGCCTGGATGGCGACCTCGACCGGCGTCGCGGCGAGGACCCGCACCAGCTCCGCCGGGGCGATCCCGACCAGGAAGCCGCGCGAGCCGCCGTTGATGTAGATGCGCTCGAGGGCGAGCACGCCCTTCTCCACGTAGACGGGCATGGCCTTGCGGGTGCCGAAGGGGCTCGTGCCGCCGACGAGGTAGCCGCTGTGGCGCTGCGCCACCTCGGGCTTGCAGATCTGGACCGACCGCTTGCCGAGCTGGCGCGCGAGCGCCTTGGTCGACACCTCGCGATCGCCGTGCATGAGGACGACGAGCGGCGCGCCGCCGTCGTCCTCCATGACGAGCGTCTTCACCACCGCGTGCTCGTCGACGCCGAGCTCCCGCGCCGAGACCGCCGTCCCGCCGTGCTCCTCGTAGCGGTAGGGGTGCTCGGTGTAGGCCACCCCGTGCTGGCGGAGCAGCCGGGTGGCGGGTGTTGAGGGGGTCTTGCTCATCGCGTTCTCCGGCGCTGGCGCCCTGCCCGCCTCCGGCGAGCGGCGGGGCGGCGAGCACGCCCCGGCGGCCCCGGCGTAGCGCGAGCCTCACCCGCGATGGATGGTGACCCCGCCGTGACTCGAACACGGGACCTGCGGTTTAGGAAACCGCCGCTCTATCCGGCTGAGCTACGGGGCCAAGCATTTCATCCAGCTCGCGAAGCTGCACCACGGGGCGGCGGTATAGCACACCTCTGTGCCCCAGGGACGAGCGCGAGGAGGCGGACCTCCGGCGCGCCGCCCCCGCGGGTTCGTGAGGCGGCCCGGTCGCAGTGGGAGGGCACGCCGCCTCGCCGGCCCGACGTGAACCGCGACCGTGCATCGGCCCCGGTCCTCGCTTATCGCGCTTCCTCCAACACCACTCGGGGGACACGCGTCATGCCTGCACCCATTCCTGCGCAGATGAAGGCCGCCGCCTTCGACCGGTACGGAGGGCCCGAGGTCCTGCACGCCGAGACGCTGCCGGTCCCGCGGCCGGGGCCGACCCAGGCCCTCGTCCGCCTGGACTGCGCGGGGATCGGCGTGTGGGACCCGTACGTCCGCACGGGCGAGCTCAAGCTCGGACCGAGCCGCTTCCCGCAGGTCCTCGGCAACGACGGCGCGGGCGAGGTGGTCGCGGTCGGAGCCGGCGTGCGGCGCTTTCGCGTCGGGGATCGCGTGTACGCGTACTCGTTCGCGGGTGGCTTCTACGCAGAGTACGTGGCGCTGGAGGAGGAGACGATCGCGCCGCTCCCGCAGGGGCTGAGCACCCAGGAGGCGGGCCCGCTCGGCGCGGACGGTGTGACGGCGCTGCGGGGCCTGGACGATCAGCTGCACCTGTCGGCGGGGCAGACCCTGATGATCTACGGCGCGAGCGGAGGGATCGGCCACCTCGCGGTCCAGCTCGCGAAGCGGATGGGCGGAGCGGTCCTGGCGGTCGCGTCGGGGCCTGACGGCGTCGAGCTCGTGCGCAAGCTCGGCGCCGACGCGGCGGTCGACGGCAAGCGGGACGACGTGGCGCGAGCGGCTCGCGACTTCGCGCCGGGCGGGCTCGACGCGGCGCTCGTGCTGGTCCAGGGCGAGAGCCTCGAGTCGGCCCTCAGGACGGTCCGCAAGGGCGGCCGCATCGCGCACCCGAACGGCGTCGAGCCGGCGCCGAAGGGCCCCCCGGGCGTCTCGGTCCTGGCCTACGACGGCGAGCCGGGCCGCGACGTGCTGGAGCGGCTCAACCGGCTCGTCTCCGCCGGCCCGTTCCACGTCGAGGTCGGCCGATCGTACCGGCTCGAGGACGCGGCCCAGGCCCACCGGGAGCTCGGCCAGCACCATCTCGGCAAGCTCGCGCTGCGGATCCACTAGCGCCTCGGGAGCCCCGCCGCCGTGCGCGCCGCGGCGGGGGACGAGCCCCCGCCCTACGGGAACGACCCAAGCCGGCACCGCCGTCCATCCACGTCGCCACGCGTGGCCGAGGCGACGCGAGGGCCGGGCAACAGCGCCCCGGCAACGGTGCGACAACCGGCCGCACATGCGTTCTTGGCTATTCCTGCAAGGATGCAACGATGTCCTCGTGCCCGAGCGAGCTCCCCCGCAAGCGATGGGCGGCGCCGAAGAAGCCCGGCGCGCCCTGGATGGCCCTCGCAGCCGCCGCACTCGCCCTCGCCTCATGCGCGAGGAGCTCGGCCGGCGAGGCGACGCCTCCCCCCGCGGCGCAGCGCGCGCTGGCCTCGACCGCACGGCGGCTGCCGCGGCTGGTGGACCTCGGCGCGAACCAGTGCGTCTCATGCAAGGCGATGACGCCGGTGCTGGAGGGGCTGCGGAGCGACTACGCCGGCAAGCTCCAGGTCGACTTCGTCGACGTCTGGCAGGACCGCGCCGCCGCCGAACCCTGGCACATCGCGATGATCCCGACCCAGATCTTCCTCGCCGCGGACGGGCGCGAGCTCGGGCGGCACGAGGGCTTCATCTCCCGCGAGGAGATCCTCGCGCGCTTCGAGTCCCTCGGCGTCGCGCTGGAGTGAACGTGGGCGAGCTGCTCTCCGGGTTCGCACACGCCTTCGCCGGCTCGGCGCCGCTCGCGATGGCCGCGGCCGTGGCCTGGGGCGCGCTGAGCGTCGCCCTCAGCCCGTGTCACCTCGCCAGCATCCCGCTCGTCGTCGGCTACCTGTGGTCGGCGGAGGAGGCGCCGGCGCCACGCCAGGCGCTCCGGATCTCGGGCGCCTTCGCGGTCGGGATCCTCGCCAGCGTCGCCGCGGTGGGCGTGGCCACGGCCCTCGCCGGCCGCATGCTCGGCGACGTCGGGCCGGCGGGGAGCTACCTCCTCGCGGCGGTCTTCATCGCGATGGGCCTCCACCTGGCCGGCCTCCTCCCGCTCCCCCAGGTCCGGTTCGCGCCGGCCTCGTTTCGGCGCAAGGGACCCGCCGGAGCGGCCCTCCTCGGCCTCGTCTTCGGCATGGCGCTCGGCCCGTGCAGCTTCGCGTTCATGGCGCCGCTCCTGGCGCTCACCTTCCGCCTCGGCGCAGCCGCGGGGGCCTACGGCGCCCTGCTGCTGGCGCTGTTCGGGATCGGGCACGCGGCGGCCATCGCGTTCGCGGGGGCCGCGGGAGGGAGCGTGCAGACCTACCTCCGCTGGAGCGAGCGGTCGCGGTGGACCGCGCGCGCCCGACGCGGCGCCGGGGCGGCCGTCGCCGCGGTCGGCGCGTACTTCCTGTGGTCCGCCTGAAGACCCGGCCGAGAGGGACCGATGAACCGAGAGACCGTGTACGAGGCCCGCGCCGAGATCCTGAAGGCGCTCGCGCACCCGAGCCGGCTCGCGATCGTGGACGCGCTGGCCGAGGGCGAGCGGTGCGTCTGCGAGCTGCAAGAGGTCGTCGGGTCGGACATGTCCACCGTCTCGCGCCACCTCGCGCTCATGAAGGCCGCCGGGCTCCTCGCCGCCCGGCGCGAGGGGACGAACGTCCATTACCGGCTGCGGGTGCCGTGCATCACGCGCCTCTTCGCCTGCATCGAGGCGGTCCTGGCCGAGGACGTGAAGCAGCGCGCCCGCCGGGTGGAGGGCCGGCCGTGAGCGCCCACGCCCGCGAGCTCGCCGCGTCCGCCCGGGCGGTCGCGCCTCCGCCGCGCGGCCGCGCCCGCCTCTACGGCGCGCTCGGCGGCGCGCTCGTGCTCTGGTACGCGCTCTATCGCCTCATCGAGCCGGGCGCGGAGCTGGTGACGCGCCGCTTGCTGCGCCTCGACCCGACCACGCACCTCGGCTCCGCCGTCGCCTTCTTCCTGTTCGAGGTGCCGAAGGTCCTGCTGCTGCTCGTGCTGGTGGTGTTCGCCGTGGGCGTCGTCCGCTCCTACTTCACGCCCGAGCGGACGCGCGCCATCCTCTCCGGCCGGCGCGAGTCGGCGGGCAACGTCCTCGCCGCGCTCCTCGGCGTCGTCACGCCCTTCTGCTCCTGCTCGGCGGTGCCGCTCTTCCTGGGCTTCGTCGAGGTCGGGATCCCCCTCGGCGTCACCCTCTCGTTCCTCGTCTCGGCCCCCATGGTGAACGAGGTGGCGCTCGTCCTCCTCTTCGGGCTCTTCGGCTGGAAGGTGGCGGCGCTCTACCTCGCGACCGGCCTCCTCGTCGCGGTCGTCTCCGGCTTCATCCTGGGCCGCCTCGGGCTCGAGCGCTGGGTGGAGCCCTGGGTGTACGAGTCGATGGCCGCGGCCGCGCCCGCGGAAGACGCCCCGCCGCTCCCGTTCGCGGAGCGCCTCGACCAGGGGCTGACAGCCGTGCGCGAGGTGGTCGGGAAGGTGTGGCCCTACGTCGTGGCGGGCATCGCGGTCGGCGCCGGCGTCCACGGGTACGTCCCGACGGGCCTGATGGCCGGCGTCCTGGGCAAGGGCGCCTGGTGGTCGGTGCCGCTCGCGGTCGTGCTCGGCGTGCCCATGTACTCGAACGCGGCCGGCATCATCCCGGTGGTGCAGGCGCTGCTCGAGAAGGGCGCGGCGCTCGGCACCGTGCTCGCCTTCATGATGGCGGTCATCGGGCTGTCCGCGCCGGAGGCGATCATCCTGCGCAAGGTCCTGCGGCCGCCGCTCATCGCGACCTTCTTCGGCGTGGTGGCGGGCGGGATCCTGCTCGTCGGCTGGCTGTTCAACGCGGTCCTCTGATCGCGAGAGGAGAGGTCATGCTCATCCAGGTGCTGGGGACGGGTTGCGCGAAGTGCAAGGCGCTCACCGCCAACGCGGAGGCCGCGGCGCGCGCCGCGGGCGTCGACGCGCGCGTCGAGAAGGTCGAGGACCTCCGCGAGATCATGAAGTTCAAGGTGATGAGCACGCCGGCGCTCGTGCTCGACGGCCAGGTGCGGTCGACGGGCAAGGTGCTGACCGTCGAGGCCATCCGGCAGCTCCTCACGCCGTGATCCCCGGGCGCGGGCCGGCGGCGCGGCCACTCTCGCGCGCCTACGACCAGGTCACGCGGCCCGACGGCCGACGGCCAGGAAGACCGGGTAGCGCCGGATCCCGCCCGGGCCCGGCCGTTCGATCTCGAACACCCCCTGCAGCTCGATGGCGGAGAAGCCGGCCTCCGCGAGCCAGGACGCCATCACCTCACGCCTGAAGCCGCGGTGGCCCTCGAAGCCCGCGCCGTGGAACGAGCCGTCCTCCTCGTCGAGATCCGCGACGCAAACGTATCCCGCGGGGGCGACCAGCGCGTGGAACCTGCGCAGGAGCGCCGGCACGTCGGGCACGTGGTGCAGGGTGAGCAAGGTGCAGACGAGATCGTAGACCTCGCCCGGCGCGGGACCGGTCGTGAGGTCGAGCTGCACGGCGGTGACGTCCCGGGCGCCGAGCGCCGCGATCTTCTCGCGCGCCACCCGCGTCATCTCGCTGGAGCTGTCGGCCAGCGTCAGCGCTGCGACGCGGCCCCGCAGCGCGAACCCGAGGAGCCCGGTGCCGCTCCCGTACTCGAGGGCCCTCCGGCGCGCGAGATCGGGCACGCGCGCCGCGATCGCGTCCGCGACGCACCTCGCGCGCTCGGCCTTCTGGGGGTCGTCGTCCCACGTCCTCGCCTTCGCGTCGAACTCGCTCATGGCCGCGCCCTCCGGTGCGGTGTTCGAGCCCGCCCGGGCCGGGGAGGTTCGCCCGGGCGGCCGCGGCCCCGCGGCCCCCCCCCTCGCTCGCCCGCCGCGCGGGTTGACCGGGTGCCGGGTTCATCGTAGAGCCGCAACCAGCGCCGCTCGAGGCGCTCGTCGGAAGCCCCTCCCGGAGCCCCCGTGCCCGAAGCCACCTCCGCCATCCCTGCTCCGTCGCGCGCCGGCGTCGCCCGCGACCTCTCGTTCCTGGATCGCTACCTGACGCTCTGGATCTTCCTCGCCATGGGCGCCGGCGTGGCGCTCGGCTGGCTCGTGCCCGGGGTCGTGCCGGCGCTGAACCGGCTCAGCGTCGGGACGACCTCGCTCCCCATCGCGGTCGGCCTCGTCCTCATGATGTATCCGCCGCTGGCGAAGGTCCGGTACGAGGAGCTCCCGCGCGTCTTCAGGAACGGCAAGGTGCTCGCGCTGTCGCTGGTGCAGAACTGGCTCATCGGCCCGGTGCTGATGTTCTGGCTGGCCGTGATCTTCCTGCGCGACAAGCCCGAGTACATGGTCGGGCTCATCCTCATCGGGCTCGCGCGCTGCATCGCCATGGTCATCGTGTGGAACGACCTGGCGAAGGGGGACACCGAGTACTGCGCCGGCCTGGTCGCCTTCAACTCGCTGTTCCAGGTGTTCTTCTTCTCGGTCTACGCCTGGATCTTCGTCACGGTGCTGCCGGGCTGGCTCGGCCTCCACGGCGCCCAGGTGAACATCACCATCGGCGAGATCGCGAGGAGCGTCTTCGTGTACCTCGGCATCCCCTTCCTCGCCGGCGTCGCGAGCCGCTTCGGCCTCCGCGCCTGGAAGGGCGAGGCGTGGTACCGGCGCGAGTTCATCCCGCGCATCTCCCCCATCACGCTCATCGCGCTGCTCTTCACCATCGTCGTCATGTTCTCGCTGAAGGGCGAGACCATCGTCCAGCTCCCCCTCGACGTGGTCCGCATCGCCCTCCCGCTCCTCGTCTACTTCGTCGTGATGTTCTTCGTCTCCTTCTTCATGAGCCGGCGGGTCGGGGCGCCCTACGGACAGACCGCGACGCTGTCGTTCACGGCCGCCTCGAACAACTTCGAGCTCGCCATCGCCGTCGCGGTCGCGACCTTCGGGATGTCCCACGGCGCCGCGTTCGCGGCCGTCATCGGCCCGCTGGTCGAGGTGCCGGTCCTCATCGGGCTCGTCCACGTGGCGCTCAGGCTGCGGGACCGCTTCTTCCCCGGCGAGACCGCGGAGCTCGCAGGCGTCAAGAACTGCGCCGGGCGCTTCCCGGCCTCGCGCGAGGCGACCCGGTGAGCAGCGAGGCCTGGCGGCGCCAGGCGGAGGAGCTGCGCGCGCTCGCGCCGCGCCACGTGCTCTTCCTGTGCGTCGCGAACTCGGCCCGCAGCCAGATGGCGGAGGGGATCGCGCGCGCGCTCGCGCCGGCGGGGGTCACGATCTCCTCCGCCGGGTCGCGCCCCACGGGCGTGAACCCGCTCGCCGTCCGCGCGCTCGACGAGCTCGGGATCGACCTCCGAGGCCAGTGCTCGAAGGGCCTCGACGCGATCTCGCCGGACGGGGTCGACGCCGTCGTCACGCTGTGCGCCGAGGAGGTCTGCCCGGTGTTCCTGGGGAAGGCCCACCGGGTCCACTGGGGGCTGCCCGATCCGGCCGCCTCGGGGATGGACGAGCAGGAGCGGCTCCAGGCCTTTCGGGACGTCCGGGACGAGCTGCGCCGACGGCTCGCGGTCGTCTTCGGGCGCTGACCCGAGGAGGGCGCTCCTGCCTGAGGACCGCCCGGCAGCGGCCCTCAGCGGCGGCGTCCCGCGGCGGCGCGGCGCCGCCCGCGGGCATATACTTTGTTCTCCAACTATCGGTTCGCTCCGCGCCTCGCCCCTCCCCCGCAGGCTCTCTCGCGCGGTGCACCGGAGAGGCCCGTCGTGCAGACCTTCCCCGCCACCGGAGCGCGACCCCCGGAAGACCGCGATCACCCCGCCGCGCCCGCCTGGGCTCCCCTCGTGCGCTGGCTCGCGCCGCTCGGCACCGGCGGCGGCTATGAGAGTTCGCGGCGGCTCGGCAAGTGGCTCCTCGTCGGCATCGCCATCGGGGCGGTCGCGGGGCTGGGCGCGGTCGCCTTCACTTGGGCCATCCGCGGCGTGACGCAGCTCGGGCTCGGCACCCTGGTGGGCTGGGCGCCCCCGGGGCCGGTCGGCGAAGGCGGCGCGGCCGTGTCCCGGATGGCCCGTCCCTGGCTCCTCCCCGTCCTCACCACCCTGGGCGGGCTCGTCTCCGGGGTCCTCGTCTTCGGGCTCGCCCCCGAGGCGGAGGGGCACGGGACCGATGCCGCCATCGAGGCCTTCCACCGCCGCGGCGGCTGGATCCGGCCGCGCATCCCGCTCGTGAAGCTCGTCGCCTCCGCCATCACCATCGGGACGGGCGGCTCCGCCGGGCGAGAGGGGCCGGCCGCGCAGATCTCGGCAGGCTTCGGAGCGCTCCTCGGCCACGCCGTGCTCAAGAGTCCCCAGGACCGGCGCATCGCGGTGGCGGCGGGGATCGGTGCCGGCATCGGCGCCATCTTCCGGGCGCCGCTGGGGGGTGCGCTGCTCGCGGCCGAGATCCTCTACCTGCACGACATGGAGGTCGAGGCGATCATCCCCTCCCTCATCGCCTCGATCGTGGGCTACACGGTCTACGGCGCGGCGAACGGCTTCGCGCCCATCTTCGGCGCTCACCCCGCCCTCGAGCTCGGCGCGCCCATCCAGCTGCTCTACTACGCGGCGCTCGGGGTCCTGAGCGGCGCCGGGGGCCTCCTCTACGCGCGGACCTTCTACCGCGTCGGCGACGCGTTCCACCGGCTGGCCCTGCCGCGCTGGCTCAAGCCGGCGCTGGGCGGCCTCGCGGTGGGCCTGCTCGGGCTCGCGCTACCCCAGGTGCTGCACACCGGGTACGGCTGGGTCCAGCTCGTCATGAGCCGGGAGGGCCTGCTCGCGTTCTCGCCGCTGCTCATCCTGATCATCCCGATCGCGAAGATCGTGGCGACGTCGCTCAGCATCGGCTCCGGGGGCTCGGGCGGCATCTTCGGCCCTGGGATGGTGGTGGGCGGGATGCTCGGCGCGGCGCTGTGGCTAGCCGGGCACGCCCTTGGCCTCCCCTCCCTGCCGCCCGAGCCGGCGCCGTTCGTCATCATCGGCATGATGGCGCTGTTCGGCGGGATCGCCCACGCGCCGCTGGCGGTCATGCTCATGGTGGCGGAGATGACCGGGACGCTCTCGCTGCTCGCGCCGGCCATGATCGCGGTCGCGATCTCGACCGCGATGGTGGGGGACGAGACCATCTACCGGGCCCAGCTCCGTGACCGCGCGAGCTCTGCCTTCCACCGCGCGCGGTTCAGCGTCCCGCTCCTCGCCTCGCTCGCCGTGCGCGACGCGTGGGAGCGGGTCCCGCTCAGCCTGTCCGACGCGACGCCGATCGAGGACGCGCTGGCCCGGCTCGCCGAGGCCGGCGCCGACGGCGCGGCGATCACCGCCGACGACGGCCGGGTCGTGGGGAGCGTCAGCCGCGATGCGCTCCGCCGCGTCGCCCCCGACGAGCGTACGGCCCCGGTCTCGACCGCGACGGTGCGCGTGGCGCTCGCGCCCGGCCAGACGCTCGAGGAGGGCATGCAGGTGCTCACCGACGCCGGCACCGACACGGCCCCGGTCGTGGAGGCCGGCCGGGCGGTGGGCCTCCTCACCTCCCGTGGCGTCCTGCGCGCCTACCGCACCGCCGCCGGGCGCCTGACAGCCACCGCGGCGCTCACCCACGCCTGACCGGCACCGGCCGGACGCTCAGGCGCCCGCGGCCCGGTTCCGCTCGAGGAGCGCGAGCCGCAGCTCGCGGTCCCCGATCCAGCCGACGACCTCGCCTCCCTCCATGACGGGGACCTGGCTCACCCCGCACCGCTCGAGCACGGCGGCCACCTCGCTCCAGGTCGCGCGCAGGTCGACCCCGGCGAACGGCACCATCGCGTCGGCCGCCCGGAGCCAGGCGAGCTCCGCCGCGGGCACCTGCTGCAGCACCTCGAGCTCGAGGAGGCCGCGCGGCCCCGCCATGTCCCGGACAAGGACGACGCGCTGGCGCCGCCCCGCCCGCGCCGGCTCCGCGAGCTGCGCGAGCGGCGCCTGCTCCGCGACGGGCGCGAGCTCGGACGGGACGAGCAGCGCAGCCGGGCGGCCCCCGAGCTCGTCGAGCTCTTCGCGCAGGGGCCGCGGCGCGTGCCTGGGCGAGGCGGCGCGGCTAGCGACCTGGGCCGGATAGAGCGAGTGCTTCCGGAGCGCGACGTAGGCGATCCCGATGGCGAGCATCATCGGGACGAGCAGGTCGTAGCTCCCCGCCAGCTCCGCCACGAGCACCAGCGCCGACAGCGGCGCATGCGCGAGCCCGCCGTAGAAGGTGCCCATGCCGATGAGCGCGAACGCGCCCGGCTGGATCGAGGGGTCGGCGAGGGCCAGCCGGGCGCCGTGTCCGAAGGCGCTCCCGAGCAGCCCCCCCATGACCAGCGAGGGGGCGAAGTCCCCCGCCGCCGCTCCCGAGCCGATGGTGAGCGCGGAGGCCAGCATCTTGAGCGCCGCCACGCCCGCGAGCAGGCCGACCACGCCCGCGCCCGCGGGCAGCCAGTCCGCCCCGGTGATCGCCACCTGCAGCACGCCGTACCCGCCGCCGAAGACGCCGAAGGCGCCGGCCGCCGGCCCGTGATGCCGGAGCATGAAGGCGACGAGCGCCGCCCCGGCGCAGCCCATGAGCAGGCCCCCTACCGCGGGGCGAAGCCAGCCGGGGAGGCCGCTCCGGGCGCTCGCCCGCTGGACGGCGCGGAGGAGCCGGACGAACAGGACCGCTGCGATCGACACCAGCAGCGCCGCCAGCGCGTACAGCGGCAGGTGGACGGGGCGGAAGCCGAACCGCGGCAGGTGCCCGAACAGGGTCGTCTCGCCGAACAGGGTGATGACCACCGAGTAGGACACCACGCTCGCGAAGATGGCGGGCACGAGCGCGTCCGCCTCGAAGTCGTCGCGGTACAGCAGCTCCGTCGCGAGCAGCGCCGCGCCGAGCGGCGTCCGGAAGACGGCCGCGATGCCGGCGGCGATTCCGGCGACGAGCAGTACGCGCCGCTCAGCGCGCCGCGTGGGCAGGAGCCGCCCCACCGCCGCCCCGATGGCGGCGCCGATCTGCATGGTGGGCCCCTCGCGACCGCCCGAGCCGCCCGACGACAGCGCCAGGATCGCCGCCGCCGCTTTCACCGGGATCACCCGCCGCCGCACGAGGCCGCCGTGGTGATAGGCCTCGATGGCGGCGTCCCCGCCACCGCCCGCGGCCTCCGGGGCGAAGCGGCTGGTCAGGAGCCCGCTGGCGAGCCCTCCCGCGGCCGGGAGGAGCGCCAGGAGCCACGGGCGCAGCGGCGCCGCGACGCCGGGCGCGACGAAGGTCTCGCCGCGCGCGCGGAGCGGCTCGAACCCGGCCAGCCCGAGGAGCACCCGCTGCGCGAGTTCCAGCGAGGCGAAGAAGGCGGCGCCCAGGAGCCCCGCGACGGCGCCCACCACGCCGGCGTACAGCAAG
This sequence comes from Anaeromyxobacter diazotrophicus, assembly GCF_013340205.1. Classification (NCBI taxonomy): domain Bacteria; kingdom Pseudomonadati; phylum Myxococcota; class Myxococcia; order Myxococcales; family Anaeromyxobacteraceae; genus Anaeromyxobacter; species Anaeromyxobacter diazotrophicus. Next base: position 190,084 of record NZ_BJTG01000004.1, on the reverse strand, counting down.
GTGCGGCCCACGATCCGGAGGTCGAGGGGGGCGACCTCGCCGAGCAGGGCGAAGGCCCGCGGCGGCGCGCTGCGCCAGCCGGCGCCGCGCCCGGAGTCCGCGGCCGGCGGCACTCCGCCCTGGGGAGGCTTCGCCTGGTCTCGCCGGTCCATGTCGCTCACGCTCGGGGGCTGTCCAGCGCCGCGCACGCGGAGGCCCTCCGGGCGCTGGCGATGGTTGCATATCAAAGTGCGGCGGCGCGGTCCACGGCGCGCTCGCCGTCCCGCGCGCGGGCCCGCGCCTCAGCGGGGCCGGCGCCGCGGCGCGCGACGCCGGGTGCGCGCGGCGCTCGCCCGGAGCCGGCCGGCGACGTGCCCGAGCGTCCGCGCGGTGACGTCGACGTCCCTCGCGGCGGTGGCCGCGATCGCCGCGCCCACGGCCGCCTCGATGGTACCGGTCTGCAGGGCGTCGATGCGCTCGCCGGCGGGGGTGAGCGTCAGGTGGAAGCTCCGGCCGTCCGCGGCGTCCCGGTCCCGCCTCACCAGCCGACGCCGCTCCACGCGCTTGAGCAGCGGCGTCACGCTGCTGCGGTCGAGGTGCAGGATCTCGGCGACGGCGGCGGGCGTGATCCCGGGGATCTGGCCGACGATCCGGATGAAGAGGCGCTCCGGCCCGGTCACGCCCAGGTGCCGCTTCATCGCCCTCGAGGCGCTCTCCAGGGTGTGGTTGAGCTCCCACAGCGCGCGCAGGAAGCTCAGCGCGGGGCCGAACTCGGCCCCGAGGTCGTCGGGTGGCGCGTGCCGGCGCGGAGCGCTCATGGCCCGCGATTCTGGAGCAGCGCCGGGGTTTGTCCACTCCGCCGCCGCGGGACGGAGCGCGTGGGGGGGCCTTCCTAGCCCCGGCCGGCCGCCCGCAGGGACGCCCGCGCCGCCTCGACGATCTCCTCGACGGTGAACGGCTTCGCCAGCACGGTCGCCGCGCCCGGTACCGGCTCGGCGTCCCGCGCCGTCAGCACCACCACGGGCACCTTCAGGAGGCGCTCCTCCGTCCGGAGGCGCTGGAAGAGCTCGGCGGTCCGGCCCGGAGGCTCGGGCACGTCGATGATGGCGACCGCCGGGGCGCAGCCCCGGTCGAGCAGGCGCAGCGCGTCTCCGGCGGAGCTCGCGACACAGCACTGGAAGCCGTCGCCCGCCAGGACGTCGGTGAGCGAGCTGCTGAGGTCCTCGTCGGTCTCGAGGAGCAGGATCTTCGCGCAGGCCACCCCCCAAGCTGCCGCCTGCGCCGGCGATCTGCACTGATCGTGCGGGCGCGCGCTCCGCGACCGTCGGTCCGTCTACGCCGAGGGGGGCAGGGCGCCCGATCGCCTCCCGGGCACCCCGACCGCGTGGCATGGGATCGCACCCGCCATGGACGCGGCACAGGCTCTTCCGCGCGGGCAGGCCTATAGGAAAGGTGGGGAGCGAGCGAGCAGGAGCCCACGTGACGGCTTACGAATACTTCGGGCGGGCGGAGCGCGTGGAGCAGCTCTCGGCGGAGATCTACGCCCAGCTCGCGCGCGACTTCGCCGCCGACAAGGAGGTCAGCGCCGCCTTCCGCGCCCTCGCCGAGGAGGAGCAGCAGCACGCGCTCCGCATCCGCCTCATGCGCGAGCGGTACCGCACCAACCCCGCCCTCTTCGAGCGGATGGAGTGGCTGGAGGAGGACCTGGACGCGGTCGACCGCTACGTGCGGGAGCTCCGCGACGAGGTCGCGCGCGGCGCCTGGGGCACCGAGGTCGCGCTCGTCCACCCTCGCCTGCTCGAGATGGAGGAGCGGCTCGGCCTGCACGCGGAGCGCATGGCGCGCGACGCGGACCCCGACGTCCGCGGGTTCTTCGAGGCCCTGGCGCAGCAGGACCGGGCCCATCACCGGCTGTTCGCGCCCGCGCCCGCCGGGCCGCGCTAGGCGCCGCGCGGCGTCAGCTATCCGCCAGCCGCTGCAGCCGATCGGCCTCGCGCACCCCGGCGGCCCACGCCTCGGCCTCGCTGGTGAACCAGCGGTCGAAGGCGGCCGCGTCGACCGTGACGTGCCAGCGCGCGTTCGTGGAGCTCACCCGGACGACGTGCGCGCCGACGTGAAACGGCTTCCCGTCCGGGGGCGGCTCTCCTGCGACCTTGCTCGGCTTGCGTTCGAGGGACACGGCGTCCTCCGTGAGGGGTGCGCGGGGCGCGCCCGGCCACGGAGCAGTCAGCAAGTTCCACGCCGCGCCCGCACCGATCCGGGTCGCGGCCACCCTGCGCTCAAGCGGCCGGACGCGTTGCCGTTTCGAAGGTGGGCGCGGGCACGCACCCCGCCCACCTCTCCCCGCCGCGCGCGGGTGACGACATTTGTCACTCCGGGCTGCCGCTCCCGGTCACCCGCGCTGGCCGTCGCCCGCAGGCGCGATCACTGCGCGTGGCCGTCCATCATCCCGGCGCAGCCGCCCTGCTGCATGCGCTCCGAGTGCATCCGGACCGCGCTGCGGAGCTGGTCGGCCTGCGCGGGGTCCTCGGGCACCAGCGTGAGGCGCGCGCCGCCCTCGGTGTCCTCGGCGCTGGCGCGGGACGGCGGCGGCATCATCATCCCGCCGTGCCCCATCCCGGCCATCCCGCCCTCGCCGCTGCCGCCCATCATCCCGCCCTCCCCCATCCCGCCCTGCATCCCGCCGTGCATCCCGGCGTGGTGCTCGTTGTGCATGTCGGCCATCGCGCGGACGCGGCGGCGCAGGTCGTCCACCTGACCCGAGCTCGTGACGAACGTGAGCGCCTCGCCTTGCGGCGTGTCCGCCGCCGACACCGTCGTGCCTGGGACGGCCATGGGGCACACGTCCATCATCGAGGCGCGCGCCGGCGCCGGCGCCGCGGTCGCCACAGGCTGCGGCGCCGAGCTGGTCCGCTCCGCCGAGCGCGAGGAACTGCAGCCCGCGGCCGCGAGGGCGAGGGCGAGGGCCGTTGCGATCTTCATGGGGACCTCCGCTGCGAGTGAGGGTGCGCTCCGCCTCTTCGCGCCCGCGCGGCGCGGGAGCCATCCTCAGTTGGGCGCACCACCAGCGAGGGGCGCCGCTGCCCGTGCGCCCGGCGAGCGGGGAAGCGGCCGGGCGCGCTGGCGGCCGGCCCCCCGTGCGTCGTGCCGGGGGTTCCCGCGCCATGATGCGGTTGCTACATCTCCGATACAGTTGAGCCCTTCGACGAGGCGATCCCCCGACTCCCCTGCCCGCTCCGTGGCGCGCTGGATGCTGCTCATCCACCAGATCCCACCGGTGCCCGCCTACCTGCGGGTGAAGGTCGGCCGGCACCTCGCGCGGGTGGGCGCGGTGGCCATCAAGAACTCGGTCTACGCCCTGCCGCACAACGACGAGACGCAGGAGGACCTGCAGTGGATCCTGCGCGAGATCGTGGAGGGCGGCGGGGACGGCTCGCTGGTCGAGGCCCGCTTCGTCGACGGCCTGACCGACGAGGAGCTCACCGCGCTCTTCCAGGCGGCCCGCGAGGCCGACTACCGGGAGCTGGCCGGGCAGGCGCGCGCGGTGGCCGCGGCGCTGCCCCGGCGCGACGCCCTCCCCCGCGCCCGCGGGGGCGAGCTGGCCGGGCAGGTGGCGCGGCTCCGCCAGCGCGCCGTGGAGCTCGCCGCCATCGACTTCTTCGGAGCACCCGGGCGCGAGGTCGTCGAGGGCCTCCTGTCCGGCATGGAGGCGCGCATGAGGACCGTCGAGGGCGTGGAGCCGGCGAAGCCGGCGCTGGATCGGGCCCAGCACCAGGGCCGCACCTGGGTGACGCGCGCGGGGATCAAGGTGGACCGGATGGCGAGCGCCTGGCTCATCCGCCGGTTCATCGACCCGCGGGCGACCTTCAAGTTCGTGCCGGCGAAGGGCTACCGGCCCGCGCCGGGCGAGCTGCGCTTCGACATGTTCGAGGGGGCGGAGTTCACCCACGAGGGCGAGCTGTGCACCTTCGAGGTGCTGGTGCGGCGGTTCGGGCTCGACGATCCCGCGCTCCGAGCCATCGCGGAGATCGTCCACGACATCGACGTGAAGGACGCGAAGCACGGCCGCGAGGAGGCGCCCGGCATCGGCCAGCTGGTGGCGGGGATCGCCGCCGCGCACCCGGAGGACGAGGCGCGGCTCGCGCGCGGCGCGGCGGTGTTCGACGACCTGTACGCCGTCCACGGCGGCGCGACGAGGCACTGACCGCGCGCCGCGCGGGAGGAGCACGGGATGCGAGGGCTCGCGATCACCGGTCTGGCGGCGCTGCTCGGCGCCTGGGCGATCGCCCGCGCGCAGGGGGCGGCCGCGAGGACCTGGGACTTCCAGACCGACGCCCTGGACGCCGCGCCGGCTGGCTTCTCGTTCGGCCGCACTGGCGAGGGGCGCGAGGGGAAGTGGGTGGTCACCCGGGACCCGTCGGCCCCGGCCGGCGACCACGTGCTCACGCAGCTCGACGCGGACGGCACGGACTACCGGTTTCCGGTGGCCATCGCGGACGCGCCCAGGCTCGCGGACCTCCGGCTCGAGGTGCGGTGCAAGCCGGTGAGCGGGAAGATCGACCAGGCCTGCGGTCTCGTCTTCCGGTACCGCGACGCCGGCGACTACTACGTCGTGCGCGCCAACGCGCTCGAGGACAACGTCAACCTCTACAAGGTGGTGAACGGCCGCCGCCGTGAGGTCGAGGGCTGGCGCGGCCGGGTCGCGACGGGGACCTGGCACGCGCTCGCCGTCGAGGCGCGCGGCGACCGGCTCCGGGTGTACTGGGAGGGGAAGCCGATCCTCGAGGCGCGGGACGACACCTTCCGCGAGGCCGGCCAGGTGGGCGTCTGGACCAAGGCCGACTCGGTCACCTCCTTCGACGCGCTGACCGCGACGCCGCTCGAGTGAACGGGAGGGGTGCCCCCGCCGCGCCGGTGTCCGATGCCCGAGCCGACCCCAGCGCCTCCCCCCGCCGCGTCCGCGGCCGACCAGCGGGTCTCGATCTCCGAGATCTTCTGGTACTTCCTCGCGCTCGGCTGGCTCGCCTTCGGCGGGCCGGTGGGCCAGATCGGCCTCATGCACCTGCAGGTGGTCGAGCGCCAGCGGTGGATCGACGAGGACGAGTTCGTCCGCGCGCTGAACTTCTGCCACCTGCTGCCCGGCCCCGAGGCGCTGCAGCTGGCGATCTACATCGGCTACAAGAAAGGGGGCTACCGGGGCGGCCTCCTCGCGGGCGTGCTGTTCATCCTGCCCGGCTACCTCACGCTCACCGCGCTCGCCTGGATCTACGTCCACTTCGGGAAGACGCCGGAGGTGCTGGGCGTGCTGTGGGGCTTCCGGCCGGTCGGCCTCGCCCTGCTCCTCGCCGCGCTCGTCCGCATCTCGCGCGCCGCGCTGAAGGGCGTCTTCCCGGCCGTGCTCGCGGCCGCGGCGTTCGCCGCCTTCTACTTCGGACGCGTGCCCTTCGTCCTCGTGCTCCTCGCGTGCGGCCTCGGCTACGTCGCCTGGCACCGCCTGGGGCCGGGTTCGCGCACCGCCGCCGCCGCCGCCTCGCTCCTCCTCGCCGCGCGCGCCGACGCCGCCGGCTCGACGGCGAGCCGCCTGCTCGACGTCTCGTGGTTCTTCTTCAAGGTGGGGCTGTTCTCCTTCGGCGGCGCCTACGCGGTGCTGCCCTACCTCCGGGAAGGCGCCGTCGCGACCTACGGCTGGATCAGCGACCGCCAGATGATCGACGTGCTCGCGCTCGGCGAGACGACGCCGGGGCCGCTCATCTCCATCGGCATCTTCGTCGGCTTCCTCGCCGGGCAGGGGGTGCACGCGCCGTGGCTCGGCGCCACCGCGGCGACGCTGTGGCTGTTCCTGCCGTCGTTCCTGTTCGTGCTGCCAGCCGCCCGGCACATGAACTGGTTCACCTCCAGGCCAGGCCTGAAGGAGTTCCTGAAGGGCGTCACCTCCGGCGTGGTGGGCCTCATCTTCTCGATCTCGATCCCGCTCGCGAACGTGGCGTTCAGGCCCGCGGGGAGGATCGACTGGGTCACCGTGGCGCTCGGGCTCGCGGCCTTCGCCGCGCTCACCTGGTGGAGGTGGCGGCTCAACGTGGTGGTCGTGGTGCTGGCCGGCGGCGTCCTCGGGCTGCTGCGCGCGTTCGCGCCGGGATGGTTCGGCGGACCGCTCTCATGAGCCGGCCGGAGGAACAGGAGCGCTCGAGATCGAGCTGGGGCCGCTCGGATACCTCGTGGAGGGCTCCGACCGGACGCTGGTCGCGCCGAGCCTCGTCCTCAACTGGGGCTTCGCCGACCGGTGGGAGGCCGTGCTCGAGGGGCGGCACTTCGTGGGGCTCGGGAGCGCCCTCCACGAGCCGAGGCTGCGGGTCGAGGACACGGCCTTGTCCCTGAAGCGCGTCCTGCGCGAAGGGAGTCTCCAGGAAAAGGCCGGCCCGAGCGTGGCGACGGAGCTCGGGATCCTGCTCCCGACCCTCCGCGGCGACAGCGGCGTCGGCGCCGAGTGGGCGCTCATCGTCTCCCAGCGTTGGCGCGACCTGACCGTGCACGTGAACGGGGCCGCCGCCTGGACCCGCGCCCATGACCGGGCGTGTTCGGCGGGGTCATCCTCGAGGGGCACGACGCCTGGCCGGTCCGGCCGGTCGCGGAGGCGTTCGTGGAGCGCGAGCGCGCCCTGCCGACTACGGTCTCCGGCCTCGCCGGCGCGATCTGGCGCGCCTCCGAGGGGCTCTCCCTCGACGCCGCCCTGCGCCTCGCGCGCGCCGGCGGCGTGAGCACGACCGAGCTCCGCGCCGGGCTCACGTGGGCCTGGAGCCTGGGGTTCCCGAGATGAGCCGACTGCGGCCGACCTTCCTCCTCCTCGCCCTCGCCCTCGGCCCCGCCCTGGGCTGCCGGAGCCGCGGGCGCGAGGTGGTCGTCTACCTCTCCATCGACCAGGTCTTCACCGAGCCCATCCTGCGCGACTTCGAGCGGCAGGAGGGGGTGAAGGTCCGCGCGGTCTTCGACACCGAGGAGACGAAGAGCACGGGCGTGCTCAACCGGATCGTCGCCGAGGCCGGGAGCCCGCAGGCCGACGTGTTCTGGTCGGGCGATCCCGTCCGCCCGCTCCTGCTCGCGAAGCGCGGCCTCGTGCGCCCGTACGCGTCCCCGAGCGCGGCCGGCGTCCCGCCCGCGTTCAAGGCCGCCGACGGCAGCTGGACGGGTGGCGCGGCGCGGGCGCGCCTGCTGCTCGTGAACCGGGACCGCGTGAAGCCGGACGCGCGGCCGCGCTCGGTGCGCGATCTCGCCGACCCGAGGTGGAAGGGCCAGACCGCGCTCGCCAACCCGCTCTTCGGCACGACCACCATGCACGTGGCCGCGCTGGCGGACGTCTGGGGCGACGAGGCGCTGAAGGCCTTCCTCGGCCAGCTCCGGGCGAACGGCTGCCGGATCGCGAGCTCGAACGGCGAGGTGAAGCGGCTCGTCGCCTCGGGCGAGGTGGCCTTCGGGCTGGCCGACACGGACGACGCCGCGGAGGCGCTCCGCGAGGGCGCGCCCGTCGACGTCGTCTACCCCGACCAGGACGGGATGGGCACGCTGCTGATGCCGACGGCGGTGGCGATGCTCGCGGGACCGCACCCCGAGCCGGCGCGGCGCCTCGTCGACTTCCTCCTGTCCACGGCGGCCGAGCAGAAGCTGGTCGACCTCGCCGCGCACCTCCCGCTCCGCGCGGGCGTGTCGCCGGCGCCCGGCGGCCGGCGGGCGGAGGACGTCCGGGCGATGCGGGTCGACTACGCCCGCCTCGCCGACACGATGGAGCGGCTCCAGCCATGGCTCCGCGAATGGGCTGGGCTCTAGCGCTGCGGCGGCGCGAGGAGCCCCTGCTCCTGGCCGCGGCGGGCCTCGCGCTCGCCGCGCTCGCGCTCTCGCCCCTCGTGGCCCTCTCCGGCCAGCTCGCGAGCGCCGAGGCGCTCCGGCACGCCGCGCGGGCGCTCTCGGCGCCCCGGACGTGGCTCCTCCTCCTGTCGTCCCTCGGCCTCGCGTCCGCCGTCACGCTCCTCGCCCTCGGGATCGGGCTCCCGCTGGGCGTCCTGCTCGGCCGCGCAGACCTCCCGCTCCGGCGGCTGGCGCTCGGGCTGCACGCGTTCCCGCTGTTCCTCCCGCCGTTCCTGCTCGCCCTCGGCTGGTTCCACCTGCTCGGCCGCGGCGGGATCGCCGCCAGCGGGCCCGGCGGGCGGCTCCTCTTCTCCGCGCCGGGCGCGGTCCTCGTCCTCGCGCTCGCGCTCACGCCCGTCGTCACCTCCCTCGTCGCGGTCGCCTTGCGCGCCGTCGATCCCTCGCTGGAGGAGGCGGCGCTCCTGGTCGCGGGGCCGGGGCGCGCCGCGGCGCGGATCCTCCTCCCCCTCATCCGCCCGGCCATCGCGCTCGCGGCGCTGATCGTGTTCTCGCTCGCCTTCTCCGAGCTGGGCGTCCCGATGTTCCTCCGCGTGGCCGTGTACCCGGCGCTCGTGTTCTCCCGGCTCGGCGGCGTCGACTTCGCGCCGGGCGAGGCCTTCGCCCTGGCGGCGCCGCTCTTCGCGGTCGCGGCCGGGCTGCTCGCCTTCGAGCGCCGCGCCGCCGGCCGCCGCTCCTTCGCGGTGCTCGGGCTCCGCAGCCGGGAGGTGCCCGACCTGCGCCTCGGCCGCTGGCGCCTCCCCGCGGCGCTCTTCGCCGCGGGGGCCTCGCTCCTGCCGCTCCTCCCGCTGGCGGCGCTCGCGCTCCGCGCCGCCCGCGGCGGCGGCTTCGCGGAGCTGCCGCGGTGGATCGGCGCGAGCGCCTGGTACAGCCTCCTCGACGCGCTCGGCGCCGGCACCGTCGTCCTCGCCCTCGCGATCGTGATCGGCCACGCCGCCGCACGCCGCCGGCGAGGGGGCGCCGCGCTCGACGCCCTCGCCGTCCTCGCCTTCGTGACCCCGGCCGCGGTGCTCGGCGTGGGCCTCGTCGCCGCCTGGAACCGGCCGTCGCTCCAGCCCGTCTACGGGTCGAGCGCGATGGTCGGCCTGGCGCTCGCCGCGCGCCACGCGGCGGTGGCGCTCCGGACCGCGGCGGTGTCGTTCGCGCAGGGTTCGGCGCACCACGAGGAGGCGGCCGCGATCGCGGGCGCGCGGTTCCTGCGCCGCCTCGGCCGCATCCTCGTGCCGCTCCACGCGCGCGGGCTCGCGGCGGCCTGGCTCCTCGCGGTCGTCTTCTGCCTGCGGGACCTCGAGACGGCGGTCCTCCTCTACCCGGCGGGCCAGGAGCCGCTCACGGTCCGGATCTTCACGCTCGAGGCCAACGGGCCGGGGGCGGTCGTCGCGGCGCTCAGCTGCGCCCAGGTGGCGATGACCGCGGCCGTGCTCGCGCTCGGCGCCGCGCTGCTCCTCCGGAGGGGGCGGTGAGCGCCGCGCTCCAGCTCGACCGCGTCACCGCGCTCCGCGGCGGCCAGGAGGTGCTCGCCGAGGTCTCGCTGCGGGTCGCGCCCGGCGAGACGCTCCCGGTGCTGGGGAGCTCGGGGTCGGGCAAGACGACGCTCCTCCGCGTCGTCGCCGGGCTCCTCGCGCCGGCGCGCGGCGCCGTGCGCATCGGGGACGCGCTCGCCTCCGAGGCCGGCCGGCTCGTCCTCGCCCCCGAGGAGCGGGGGCTCGCGATGGTGTTCCAGGACCTCGCGCTCTGGCCCCACCTCACCGTCCACGGGAACCTGAGCTTCGGCCTGGAGGGGAGGAAGGTCGCGCGCGCGGAGCGGGAGGAGCGCGTGGCCGCCATCCTCTCCCGTGTCGGCCTGGCCGGGAAGGCGCGCCGCCACCCGGGGGAGCTCTCGGGCGGCGAGCGGCAGCGCGTGGCCATCGCCCGGGCGCTGGTCCTCGCACCGCGCGCCGTGCTCCTCGACGAGCCGCTCTCGAACCTCGACGTCGGCCTGAAGCAGGAGCTGCTCGCGCTCTTCCGCGAGCTCCTCCACGAGCGGGGCGCGACGGCGCTCTACGTGACGCACGATCCCCGCGAGGCGCAGGCGCTCGGCCCGCGCACCGCCGTCCTCGACCGTGGCCGGATCGTCCACCTCGGGCCGCTCGAGGCGCTGCGCGCCCGGCCCGACCTCCCCTTCGCGCGGAGCGTCCTCCAGGCCCTCGGGCCCTGAGGCGCGCTCCGGGGCCGGCGGCCGGGCGATGTCGGCTCCCCCGAGTACCATGGTCGCCGTGGCCCTCCGCCTCCTCCACACCTCCGACTGGCACCTCGGGCGCGCCCTCCACGAGGAGTCGCTGCTCGAGGACCAGGCGTTCGCGCTCGACCAGCTCGTGGCGCTGGCTCGCGACGAGCGCCCGGACGCGCTGGTGGTGGCGGGCGACGTCTACGACCGCGCCGTCCCGCCGCCGGAGGCGGTCGCGCTGCTCGACGACGTGCTGACCCGCCTGGCGGACCTCGCCATCCCCGTCGTCGCCATCGCCGGGAACCACGACTCGGCGGAGCGGCTCTCCTTCGGCGCCCGGTTGCTCGCCGCCCGCGGCGTCCACCTGCGCGGCCAGCTCCAGCGCGCCGCCGAGCCGATCGAGCTCCCGGGCCGGGGGCTCGTCTACGCCCTCCCCTTCGTCGATCCGGACGTCGTGCGCGGGCTCGAGGGCGACGAGGCGATCCGCGGGCACGCCGCCGCCACCGCGCGCGCCGTGGCGGGGGCGCGCGCGGACGCCGCGCGCCGCGGGCTGCCCGCCGTCCTGGTGGCCCACGCCTTCGTCCAGGGCGCCCAGCAGACGCCCGACAGCGAGCGGCCGGTGGTCGTGGGCACGGCGGGCTCCGTCCCGGCGGAGACCCTGGCCGGCTTCGACTACGTCGCGCTCGGGCACCTGCACGCGCCGCAGGAGATCGCGCCCGGCCTCCGGTATGCCGGCTCCCTCCTCAGGTACTCCTTCAGCGAGGCGGACCAGGACAAGAGCGTAGCCCTGGTGGAGGTCGAGCGCGGGCGCGCCACGGCGCGCACGGTCGCCCTGGGGGCGAAGCGCCAGGTGGTCCGGTTGCGCGGGAAGCTGGCGGACCTCCTGCGCCGCCCCGAGCTCGCGCGGCACGAGCGCGATCTGGTGGAGGTGACGCTCGAGGACGAGGGGTACGTGCTCGACGCGAAGCGCAAGCTCCAGGCGCGCTTCGCCCACGTGCTCAACGTGGTGCGCCTGGAGCTGGCCGCGGCACCGGGCCAGGGCGCGTTCGGGCAGCAGGTGGCGGGCGCGGGCCGCGACGAGCTGAAGCTCTTCGAGAGCTTCTTCTCCACCGTCACGGGCGCCCTGCCCGGCCCCGAGCACCGCCAGGTGTTCACGGCCGCGCTGGCCGAGATCGACCGCCAGGAGCGCGCGGCGTGAGGCCGCTGTCGCTGGAGCTGCAGGCGTTCGGGCCGTACGCGCGCCGGCAGTCGGTCGACTTCACCGCGCTCGGCCCGAGCGAGCTCTTCCTCATCCACGGCCCGACCGGAGCCGGCAAGACGACCCTGTTCGACGCGATGACCTTCGCGCTGTACGGCGTCGTGCCCGGCACGCGACCCGAGAGCCGCCTCCGCGCCGACCGCGCCGCCGAGGGCGCCGCGCCCCGGGTCACCTTCCGGTTCTCGCTGGGCGACGCCGTCTACCGGGTCGAGCGCACCGCCGCCTGGAACCGCCCCAAGAAGCGCGGCGATGGCACCACCGCCGAGCCGGGGTCGGCCGCGCTCTTTCGCGAGGGCGAGCCGGCGCCGCTCGCCACCCGGACCACCGCCGTCTCCGAGAAGGTCGAGGCGCTGCTCGGGATGGGGCCCGAGCAGTTCCAGCGGGTGGTGCTCCTGCCGCAGGGCGACTTCAAGAAGCTCCTCGTCGCCGACGCCCGCGAGCGCGAAGCGCTCTTGCAACGGCTCTTCGGGACCGAGCGGTACGCCGACGTCGAGCGGCTCCTCGCCGAGCGCAAGAACGACCTCCTCCGGCGCGCGAAGGAGCTGCGCCAGCGCCAGGACGAGGTGCTCGGAGGCGAGAGCGCCGCGGCCCTGGCGGAGCGGCGGGCCGCCGTCGAGGCTCGCCTCGCGGCCGCGCGCGCCGAGGCGGGGGCGCTCGACGGCGCGCGGGCCGAGGCCGAGGCGGGGCTCGCCGCGGCGGCCGCCCTGGCCGGCCGCTTCGACGAGCTCGCGCGGGCGCACCTCGCCGTCGAGCGCGCGGCCGGCGCGGCGGCGGAGCTCGCCGCCGACCGCGAGCGGCTCGCGCGCGCCGAGCGCGCCGAGCGCGTGCGCGAGAGGCTCGCCGCCGCCGCGCAGGCCGAGGCAGCCCGGGCCGAGCGCGCGGCCGGCGAGGAGGAGGCCGTCCGCGCCGAGGCGCTGGCCGCGGCGGACGCCGCCCAGGCGCAGGAGGCGCTCGACCGCGCCCAGGCCGGGGCGGCGCGGCTCCCCGAGCTGGCGGGGCGCGCCCAGGCGCTCGCGCGCGCCCTCCCGGAGCTGGAGCGCCTCGACCGCGCGGAGGAGGACCTCCGGGCGCTGGCCTCCGAGTCCACGCGCGCGGCCGCGGCCCTGGCCACCGCCCGCGAGGCGCACGAGGCGGCCGCGCGGGAGGCCGAGGCGCTCGGCGCGCGCGCCGCGGCGCTCCGCCCCGCGGCGCAGGACGAGGGCCGACGCGCCGAGGCGGCGGCCGCGCTCGAGGCGGCGGCCCGAGCCGCCCAGGAGCGCGACGGGCTCGAGGCCGACGCGCGGAGGCTGGAGCAGGAGCTCGCCGGGCTGGAGCGGCAGGCGGCCCACGCCGCCGAGGCCGCGGCCCGGGCCCGGGCCGAGGCGGACGGGCTCAACGCCGCACGGGAGGCCGGGCTCGCGGCGTGGCTCGCGGCCAACAAGCTGCAACCCGCTCAGCCCTGCCCGGTCTGCGGCTCGGTCGAGCACCCCGCCCCGGCGCGCGCCGCGGCGAAGGTGCCGGACAAGAAGGAGGTGGACGCCGCCCGCGCCGGCGCCGAGAAGCTGGCCGAGGGCGCCTCCGCCCGGGAGCGGCAGCGGTCGAGCGCGGCGGCGTTGCTGGAGGAGGCGCGGTCCCGCGCCGCCCGGGCGCGCGAGGCCGAGCCGCGCCCGCTCGCGCAGCTCCAGGCCGAGGCCGCGGCGGCGGGCCAGGCCCTCGCGGCCGCGCGCGCCGCCTCGAAGGAGCTCGCCCGGGCCGAGCGCGCGCTCGACGAGGCGCGCGCCCGGGAGGCGGAGGCCCTCTCCGCGAGCCGCGCCGCCGGTGAGTCCGCGGCGGCCGCGGCCCAGCGCTCCGGCGCGGCCGCCGCCGCCCGCGACGAGCTGCGCCGCCAGCTCGCGGCCACCGGGGCCGGCCCCGACGCGCGCGAGCGGCTGGCGCGGGTCCAGGCCGAGCTGCGCGCCTTGGAGCAGGCGCTCGCCTCCGCCGCCGCGGCGCACGCCGGCGCTGGGGCGGCCCGCGCCGCCGCGGCCGCGCGGCGGGCGGCCTGCCGCGACGAGCGCGAGCGCGCCGCGGAGCGCGCGGGCGCCGCCCAGGCCGAGGCCGCGGCGGCGTGCCAGGCGGCGGAGTTCGCGAGCACCGCCGGCTGCGAGGCCGCCCTCCTGCCCGAGGAGCGCCGGCGCGAGCTGGCGCGGGCCATCGAGGACCGCACGGTCTCGGCGCGCACGGCCGCCGAGCGAGCCGCGGCCCTCGGCGAGGAGCTCGCCGCGAGCTCGCCCCCCGACCTCGCGGCCGCGCGCGCGGCGCGGGACGCCGCCGCGACCACCGCCGCCGCCGCGCGCGACGCCGCCGTCACCCTCGACGGCGAGCTCCAGGCCATCGGCAAGCAGGAGCGGCGGCTCGGCGACCTGGGGACCCAGCTCGCCGCCCTGGAGCGGGAGGCGGAGGTCCTGGGCCGCGTGGCGGAGGTCGCGAACGGCAAGAACGGCCTCAACATGAGCCTGCAGCGCTTCGTGCTGGCCGCGCGCCTGGAGGAGGTGGCGGAGGCCGCCAGCCGCCGGCTCCTGGCCATGTCGCGCGGGCGCTTCCGCCTGCGCCACGACGCCGCGGTCGGCCACAAGGGGCAGGCCTCGGGGCTCGGGCTGGTGGTCGAGGACGCCTGGACGGGGGTCACCGATCGGCCGGTCGGCGCGCTCTCCGGCGGCGAGAGCTTCCTCGCCAGCCTGGCGCTCGCGCTCGGCCTCTCCGACGTGGTCCTGCGCCGCTCGGGCGGCCTGCGCCTGGACGCGCTGTTCGTGGACGAGGGGTTCGGCTCGCTCGACGAGGAGACGCTCGATCACGCCGTCCGCGCGCTCGAGGACCTGCGGGAGCACGGCCGGCTCGTCGGCGTCATCTCGCACGTCCCGGAGCTGCGGCGCCGGATCCCGGCCCGGATCGAGGTGAGGCGGGGCGAGGAAGGCTCGACCGCCGTGGTCCACGCGGCCTAGGCGTGCGCCGGGACGCGCGGGAGGGGTTGACCGCGCCGCGGCACTCCTCTACTTGTCCCGCCCGCATGCACGACCCGCTCGCCCCGCTCCTCGCCGACGGCATCATCGACGAGGTGGTCGCCCGCCTGAAGAGCGGCAAGGAGGCCGACCTGTGGCTGGTGCGCCACGGCGGCGAGATCGTCGCGGCGAAGATCTACAAGGAGCGCCAGGCGCGCAGCTTCCGCAACAACGCCGCCTACCGGGAAGGGCGGCAGGTCCGCGACACGCGCATGCAGCGCGCCATGGACCGGGGCTCGCGGTTCGGCCAGGCCGCCGCCGAGGAGGCGTGGAAGGCCAAGGAGGCGGACGCGCTGTACGCGCTGCACGCGGCCGGCGTGCGCGTCCCGAAGCCCGTCCTCTTCTACCAGGGCGTGCTGCTCATGGAGGTGGTGGTCGACGCCGAGGGCCGCCCCGCGCCGCGCCTCGTCGACGCGCAGATCGCGCGCGCGGACGCGGCCGCCCTGTACGCGGACCTGCGCAGCCAGGCGGTGCGGATGCTGGCGGCCGACCTCATCCACGGGGACCTCTCGCCCTACAACGTGCTCGCCGGCTGGAACGGGCCGGTGGTCATCGACTTCCCGCAGGTGATCGGGGCCGCGCACAACAGCCAGGCGCAGCGGTTCTTCCAGCGCGACGTCGAGAACGTGCGCCGGTTCTTCGCCGCCCTGGACCCGGCGCTGCACGCCGCGGCCGGCGACGCCGCCGAGATCTGGCGTGCCTACGAGCGGCGCGAGCTGAGGCCCGACTTCGTCCCGAGCGGGCGCGCCCCCGAGGCGCCGCGCCGCGAGGCCCCGCGGCCGCACGCCGCCTCGCACGGCGCGCCTCCGCGCGCGCAGGCGGGCGGCCCGCAGCGCCGGCAGGAGGGGCGCCCGCAGGAGCCGCGCCGTCACGACCAGCGGCGCCAGGAAGGGCGGCGCCAGGAGCCGCGCGCGCAGGAGCCGCGGCGCCCGTCCGGCGCGCCGCCCCGCGGCGGCCCCGGGCCCGAGGTGATCAGGGTGAGCCGCCCGGCGCAGCACACGCACCCAGAGTCTCAGCCGCAGCACCCACATCCGCAGCAGCAGCCGCTGCGCTCCCAGCCGCAGCACCCGCGCGCGCAGCCTCAGCACGCGCAGCACCCGCATCCCCGGCCGCCGCCGGGCGCGCACGCCGCGCCGCCGGCCGCCGCGCCGGGCAGCGGCCACCGCCGGCGGCGCCGCCGCGGTCCGCGCTGAACCTGGCGAGAGGCGCGCGCTTCAGCGCACTTCCTCCTCCTCCCACCACGGATAGCCGCCCCGCTCCAGCGGGCGGCCCGGGTCGCGGCTGTGCTCGATCACCTCGCCCGCGAGCGCGCGGCTGAAGGTCGCCAGATCGTCCACGCTCAGCACGCCCACCAGGGCACCCCCGGCGCCGAGCACCGCCATCCGGCGCACCGCGTGCTCGTCCATGAGCGCCGCCGCGGCCTCGAGATCCTCGCCCTCGGAGCACGACACCACCTGCGGCGTCATCGCCGCGCTGACCCGAAGCGAGCGCGGGTCCTCCCCGGCGGCGACGGCGCGCACGACGATGTCCCGGTCCGTGAGCATCCCGACCAGCCGGTCGCCTTCGCACACCGGGAGCACCCCCACCCCGGCGGCGCGCATCTTCCGCGCCGCCGCAGCCACGGTCTCCCCGGGAGCGACGATCTCCGGGCGGCGGCTCATCACGTCCTTGACCAGCATGGCGGCACCCTCCTCTCCGCCATGGTGCGCTCGCCCGGCGGCGGGTGGAGCCGCCCAGGACGGGCTGCGCGGCCCCCCTGCCCCGTCACAGGGGAGACGGACCGCGACACCGTGTCTGCCCCCCTCCCTCTTGCCCGGCGCGCTCCCCGGCGGGGGGCCTACCCTCACTTGCGCTCCAGCTCCGAGAGGACCCGGCCAGATCCTCCTCCGCTTCGTCGATGGCGAGCACCGAGGACGGCTCCGCTCGACGAGGGTCTAGCTTGTGCCGCAGGCGCGAGATGTGCGCGTCCACGGAGCGGTCGAAGACCTCGTCGGCGCTCCCCTTCGTCAGGTCGAGCAGCTGCTCGCGGGTGAGGACCTGGCCCGCGCGCTCCGCCAGCACGCGCAGCAGCACGAACTCGGCGGTGGTGAGCCGCAGCGGCCGGCCGGCGCGGCGCGCGGTGAAGCTGCGCGGCGACACCTCGAGGTCGCCGACCCGCAAGGTGTCGCGCGGCGGGCCGACCGCGCCCCGCCCGCGCCGCACCAGCGCCTTGAGGCGCGCCAGCAGCTCGCGCGAGGAGAACGGCTTCGCGAGGTAGTCGTCGGCGCCGCTCTCCAGGCCGAGCACCTTGTCCGCCTCCTCGCCCAGCGCCGTGAGCATGATGATGGGGACGCCGCAGCGGGCCCGCAGCTCGCGGCAGACCTCGATCCCGGACAGCCGCGGCAGCATGACGTCGAGCACGACCACGTCGTGCTGGCCCTTCACCGCTTCGGCCAGGCCCTGCCGCCCGTCTCCCACCCAGGTGACCTGGTGCCCGTGCGCCTCCAGGTAACGGGTGGTCATCGAGGCGAGCCGCTCGTCGTCCTCGACGTAGAGGACGCGGAACCGCTCGGGCTCGGCGCTGGTCATGGCGGGATCCTCCCTGGAAGGCGCGGCCGGGCCGCGGCCGTCGGACGAGCCCCGCCGCGGACCGGCCGGTGGCGGGAGGGTTTCGCCGACGACCGGTCCGCGCGGAGCGCGAAAGGCGCGCGGGGGAGCGCGCCGTGCGACGCCGCCACCATCGCCCGGCCGCGTCGCGCCTGCGTGTGCGGAGTGTTGCGAAATGTTTCGGGGAGCGGCGGTGGCGAGGGCCAGCGCTCGCCTCCGGGGCCGCTCAGCCCAGCACGTCGCGCAGCGCGGGATCGTGCTCGAGCACCTTCTTCGCGTAGGTGCAGACCGGCACGAGCTTCACCCCCGACTCGCGCGACCAGGCGACGGCCGCGTCGACGAGGCGGCGGGCCACGCCCTGCCCGCGCAGCACCTCGGAGACCTCGGTGTGCTCGATCACGGCGCGCCCCGCCTCGTCGCGGCGGTAGGTGAGCTCCGCCAGCCGCTCCCCGCCGCGCTCGACGAGGAACGCGCCGCCGCGCGCGCCGCCCGCGTGCCGCACCGCCAGCTCGTGCGTCGGCTGCTCCGTCGTGGTCCGTTCGGCCATGCACTGTCTGATAACCCGCGCGCGGCGGCCGCGCCCGCCCGCGGGCGGCGCTCAGTGCCGGAGCATCAGCTCCTGGTGCTCGGGGGCCGCCGGGGTCTCGCTCTCCACCTCGCGCTCCAGATCCTCCGGGCTCATGCCCAGGTCGTCGAGGTCGCGATCGAACGCGTGGTCCTTCATCACGATCGTCGGGTCAGGTGCCTGCGCCGGCTTCGTCTCGGGCAGCATGGTGCCTCCTCGCCGCACAGTGTCGCAGAGCGAGGCCGCGCGCCGTCGATCCCGGGCGTGGCCGCCCCGAGCGACCCGCTTGCGCGCACTCGCGCAGCCCCGCGGAGGGATCACAGGAAGTTGAAGCTGAAGACCAGCTCGCTCACGGTGTCGAGCCGATCGGCGAGGGGCACGTAGCCCGCCTGCCAGGACGTGCCCTGGGGAGGCGGGCGAGGCGCGGGGGCGCTGTCGTAGCGGCCGCGCACGCGCACGCCCAGCGAGCCGCGGTCCGTGAGCTTCAGGTTGAGCTCGGCGCGCCCGACCAGCCGGTCGTCGTGGAACGGGCCGACACGCCCGCTCGCGATCGGCTCGGCGTTGAGGTTCGTGAGCAGCTCGAGCGAGACCTTCACCCCGACCACCGGCGCGGGGGTGAGCTCGTAGCCCGCGAAGAACCGCGCCGAGTGCACCGTCAGATCCGGCGTCGTCGCCACGTACTCCTGGTGCGCGACGTCGTAGCCCAGCTCCAGCGTGACCGTGCTCGGGCCCCGCCGCAGCACGTCGCGGCTCACGCCCACCTGCGCGCCCGCGAGGAGCTTCTTGCCGGCGGGCTCGTCGCCCGACGCGAGCACCGCGCCGTAGAGCGAGTCGCGCGCGCCGACGAAGCGGTCGTACCGGCCCTTGAGCGACCAGGCGCGCGAGGTCGTCTGCACCACGCGGTGGATCTCGTCCGGGCCGATGCCCGGGGTGCCGTTCGTGTCGGCGGCCACGTCCACCCGGCTGCGGGCGAACGCGCCGAAGGCGTCGAGGGAGAACCGGTCGTCGCCCGAGCGGTGCGAGACGGAGCCGGTCGCCGAGAGCGAGACCGCCTGCGCGTTTCCCGTGCTCACGTTGACGCCGGCCTGGGCGGACGCCTTCCAGCCGTCGTGGCTGGCCTTGTCGGGCGACGTGAAGGTGAAGGTCGGATCGGCGGCGTGCGCGCCGCGGGCGGCGAGCAGGATCGCGGCCGTCGCGGCGGCCGCGAGCACGGGGCGGCGCCTCATCGGCGCGCATCTTGCGTCCGGAGGACCCGGCGCGCCACGGCCACCCCGTCGGGCCCTTGCCTGCTCGATTGGCGGCTCCACGGGCGCCGCGCTGCTAACTTCCTCCACGAGCCCTCTCCTTCACGGAGGTCCGGTGCCGCTCCTCCCGCTCCGCCGCCCCACCCTGCTCGCCGGCCTCGCCCTCGTGCTGGCCCTGGCGGCCGTCCCGCCGGCGTGGGCGGCCGCGCGGTCCCGCGTGAAGGCCCCGGCGGCGCGTCCGCCGACCGCGCCGGCCGGGCCGTATTGCTCGGGGGAGTACGCCGACGACCTGGCTGCCCTCTCCGCCAAGGCGCGCGAGTTCGAGCAGCAGCAGCGGCCGTACACCTACTGCATCCGGTCGACGGCGGTCTACGAGTGCCCCTCCTACGCGCCGGACGGCTCGCTCCGGCGCACCCGGCGCAAGGTGGCGGCCCACGGCACCGGGTTCGGCTACCGGCAGCAGGCGGGCGAGACGCTGCTCGTCACCAACGACCACGTCGCCGAGTGGCCGGCGGTGACCTCCGAGGAGCACCCGGTCGAGGACGTCCCGTCCGGCTGCAAGCGCGTCTCGGACGCGCTCCGCATCGTGGAGAACGAGTCCGACGCCTACGAGCGCGACGACGTGCCGCTCGCGCGCGTGGTGGCGGACCCGGCCCTCGACGTGGCGGTGCTCAAGGCGAAGGGCGCGCTCCCCGTGGTGCCGTGGAAGATCGGCCACAGCGCGGCGCTGCGCGAGCGGAACGCGGTGGACGTGCGCGGCTTCCCGCTCGGCGTGCTGCGCGCCAACAACGTGGGCAAGGTGGTCTCCGCCTATGACCACGACGAGGAGAAGGACTGGGACCACGACGACTTCGTGGTCGACGCGCTGCTGTCGCCCGGCAACTCCGGCTCCCCGGTCTTCGCCATCTCCTGCCGCACCGGCGAGTTCGAGCTCGTCGGCGTCTACCACGCCGGCTACGCCAAGGGCGCCGCGCTCAACGTCGTCGTGGGCGTCGATCAGCTGCGCGACCTGCTCACCACCCTCAAGCGCGCCAAGCCCGCCGCGCGCACCGACCCGGCCGCCGCGCTCGACCCGGGCGAGCGCGCGGCGCTCCTGGCGAGCGCGCGCGGCGCGGACGAGCCCTTCTTCCCGTTCGGCGGCCTGGTGGCGGCGGTGCGCGCGCGCGGCGACGGCGCGCTCCTGTTCGAGCTGATGGCCAAGGACTTCCCCGTCCAGGGCGGGCCGGCGCTGGTGCTGGAGGACCTCCCCGCCGCCGGTAGCTTCGGCCAGCTGGGGCGCGTCTGGGCGGGCAACCGCCAGGGGCTCCGGCTGGTGGACCACGCCGCGCTCGACGGCGAGGGCCAGGCGCTCGCGGCGAAGCTCCTCGACGCGCTCCGCCGCGACGCCTTGCTGGCGGCGCGCCACCGGGCGGCCGCGCGGCACGGCATGGCCTCGCGGGAGCGGTTCCACGAGGTGACGCGGCTCGAGCGGAGCCTGCGGCGGTCCGCCGGCTCGCGGCAGGACCTGGCCCAGGCCTCGGTCGACATGGCCGAACGGCTCTGCCCCGGCACGGCCGACGCCCCCGGGACCCTCGCCGACGCGCTGGCGCTCCCGCCCGCGGTCGCGCGCGGCGGCGCGCCGGCGACCGCGGCGGCCGCGCCCTGAGCAACTTCGGGGTCGCCTCCGGGTCCCCGGGCCCTTATCCTGCGCCGATGCGTTCCGAACCCGCCCGGCGCCGGCTGGGCGCCACCGACCTCCACGTCTTCCCCGTCAACCTGGGCGGAAACGTCTTCGGCTGGACCGCCGACCGCGACGCCTCCTTCGCGGTGCTCGACGCCTACCGCGCCGGCGGCGGCAACTTCGTCGACACCGCCGACGTCTACAGCGCCTGGGCGCCCGGCAACCACGGCGGCGAGTCGGAGGAGATCCTGGGGGCGTGGCTGCGCGAGCGCCGGTGCCGCGCCGAGGTGATCGTCGCGACCAAGGTCGGCTCGGGCGGGCCGGGCCTCGCCGCCGGGCTCACGGCCGACCTCATCCGCCGCGGCTGCGAGGCCTCCCTGCGCCGCCTGGGCGTCGAGTGCATCGACCTCTACTACGCGCACCGCGACGACCCGAAGACCCCGCTGGAGGAGACGCTGCGCGCCTTCGACGCGCTGGTGCGCGAGGGCAAGGTGCGCTGGCTCGGCGCCTCCAACTACGACGCCCCCCGCCTCCGGGCCGCGCTCGACGCGAGCGCCGCGAACGGCCTCGCCGCCTACGCCGTGCTCCAGCCCGAGTACAACCTGGTCGAGCGCGCCGCCTTCGAGGGCCCGCTGGCGGCGCTGTGCAAGGAGCGGGGCCTCGGGGTCTGCACCTACTACGCGCTCGCCTCGGGCTTCCTGTCCGGCAAGTACGGCGGCCCGGGCGCGCCGGCCGGGCCGCGCTCCGAGCGCGCCGCCAGGTACCTCGCCGATCCGCAGGCCATGCGGGCGCTCACCGCGCTCGGCGAGGTGGCCGCCTCGCTCCAGGTCACGCCGGCGCAGGTCGCGCTCGCCTGGCAGCTCCATCACCCCCCGGTGACCACCCCCATCGCCAGCGCCACCACCCCGGCGCAGGTGGCGGAGCTGGTCGCGGCCGCCACCCTCGTGCTCGGCCCCGACGAGCTCGAGCACCTCGAGCGCGCCAGCCGTCCCCGGCCGGCCGCCGCCCGCTGAGGAGGAACGACCATGCAGCACACCCGCCTCGGCCGGACCGGCCTCCAGGTCTCGCGCCTGTGCCTCGGCACCATGACGTTCGGCCTGCAGTGCGACGAGCGCACCTCGGTGGCGATCCTCGACGCCGCCGCGGCGGGCGGCGTCACCTTCCTCGACACGGCCGACGTCTACCCGCTCGGCGGGACCTTCGACACCGTCGGCCGCACCGAGGAGATCGTCGGGCGCTGGCTCAAGGGCCGGCGGCACGAGTTCGTGCTCGCCACGAAGTGCCACTTCCCCACCTCCGCCCGGCCGTGGGATCGGGGCAACTCGCGCAAGCACGTGCTCGACGCGCTCGACGCCTCGCTGCGCCGGCTCGGCACGCACTACGTGGACCTGTACCAGCTCCACGCGCCCGACCCCGAGACGCCCATCGACGAGACGCTGCGCGCGCTCGAGGACGCGGTCCGCGCCGGCAAGGTGCGCTACGCCGGCTGCTCCAACTTCCTCGCCTACCAGGTGGCCCGCGCCCTGGGGCGGAGCGAGGCGCTCGGCGTCGCCCGCTTCGACTCGGTGCAGCCGCGCTACAACCTGCTCTTCCGCGAGATCGAGCGCGAGCTCCTGCCGCTCTGCCTGGAGGAGGGGATCGGGGTCATCCCCTACAACCCCATCGCCGGCGGGCTCCTCAGCGGGAAGCACGCGCCGGGGCAGCCGCCGGAGGGCTCGCGCTTCACCCTCGGCACCGCCGCCCAGCGCTACCAGGACCGGTACTGGCACGAGGACATGTTCGAGGTGGTGGGGCGGCTCCGCCCGCTGGCCGCCGAGGCCGGGCTCGACCTCGTCACGATGGCCGTCCGCTGGGTGATGGCGCACCCCGCGGTGACCGCGCCCATCGTCGGCGCCAGCCGCCCGGAGCAGCTCGGCCCCGCGCTCGCCGCCGCCGAGGCGCCGCTCCCGGCCGACCTGAAGGCGCGGCTCGACGAGCTGACGGCGGCCTACCGCCGCGGCGACACCGGCCGCTGACGGCGGCGGGTGAAGCGGTCGAGCGCCAGGTAGACCACCGGCGTCGTGAAGAGCGTGAGGGCCTGCGAGAAGACGAGGCCGCCCACGATGGTGATGCCGAGCGGCCGGCGCAGCTCGGCGCCCGCCCCGCCCCCGAACGCGAGCGGCAGCGCGCCGAGGAGCGCCGCCAGCGTGGTCATCATGATGGGGCGGAAGCGCAGCATGCAGGCGCGGTAGATGGCGTCGCGCGTGCTGAGCCCCTCGTCGCGCTCCGCCTCGATGGCGAAGTCGATCATCATGATGGCGTTCTTCTTCACGATGCCGATGAGCAGGATGACGCCGATGAGCGCGATGATGCTGAACTCGGTCCTCATGACGATCAGCGCCACCAGCGCGCCCACGCCGGCCGAGGGCAGCGTGGAGAGGATCGTCACCGGGTGCACGTAGCTCTCGTAGAGCACGCCCAGCACGATGTAGACGGCGATGAGCGCGGCCAGCACGAGCCACGGCTCGCTCCGGAGCGACTCGACGAAGGCCTGCGCCGTCCCCTGCGGCGCCGCGCGGATGCTGGCCGGCAGCCCGATCTGCTGCTCGGCGCGGTGCACCGCCGTGAGCGCCTGCCCGAGCGCCACCCCCGGCGCCAGGTTGAACGAGAGCGTCACGGCCGGGAACTGGCCCTGGTGGTTCACCGAGAGCGAGGTGGGGCCGGGCGTCCAGCGAGCGATGCTCGAGAGCGGCACCTGCCCGCCCCCGGGGGTGGGGACGTAGATGCTCGAGAGCGCGTCGGGGTGCTGCGCCAGCTCCGGCTTCATCTCCAGCACCACCCGGTACTGGTTCAGCTGGGTGAAGGTGGTCGCGACCTGCCGCTGCCCGAAGGCGTCGTAGAGCGCGTCGTCCACCGCCTGCGGGGTGATGCCGAGCCGGGCCGCCGTGTCGCGGTCGACGTCCACCCGCAGCTCGAGCGCGCTCGTCTGCTGGTCGCTCGCCACGTCGCGCAGCTCCGGGAGCGTCTTCAGCTTCTCCACCATCCGGGGTGCCCAGGCGTTGAGCTCCGCCAGGTTCGCGTCCTGCAGCGTGTACTGGTATTGCGTCCGGGCCACGCGGCCGCCCACCCGGACGTCCTGCACCGACTGGAGGAAGAGCTGGATGCCCGGCACCTGGGCCAGCTTGGGTCGGAGCTCGCCGATGACCTGGTCGGCGGTCTGCCGGCGCGGCGGCTTCGGCTTGAGCTGGATGAAGGCGTTGCCGTTGTTGATGGTACCGCCGCCGATGAACGACACCATGTGGTCCACGGCCGGGTGGGCCATCACCACCTGGTTCACCAGCTCCTGCCGGGCGCGCATGGCGGGGAAGGAGATGTCCTGCGGGGCGTCGGAGATGCCGGCCACCTGCCCGGTGTCCTGCTGGGGGAAGAGCCCCTTCGGCACCACCACGTACAGCCACACGCTCACCGCCGCGGCGGCGACCGTCACCGCCAGCATGAGCCCGTGGTGGTCGAGCACCCAGCGCAGCCCGCGCTCGTAGCCGTGGAGCATGCCGTCGAAGAACCGCTCCGAGGCGCGGTAGAGCGCGCCGCGCCGCTGCGTCGAGCGCGGCGCGAGGAGCCGCGAGGCCATCATGGGCGTGAGGGTGAGCGAGATGACGGCCGAGACGGCGATGGCGATGCTGAGGGTCACCGCGAACTCGCGGAAGAGCCGGCCCACCACCCCGCCCATGAGCAGGATGGGGATGAAGACCGCCAGCAGCGAGGCGGTGATGGAGACGATGGTGAAGCCGATCTGCTTCGCGCCCTTGAGCGCGGCCTGCATGGGCGGCTCGCCCGCCTCCACGAAGCGGGTCACGTTCTCCGTCACCACGATGGCGTCGTCGACCACGAATCCGGTGGAGATGGTGAGCGCCATGAGCGACAGGTTGTCGAGGCTGTAGCCGAGCAGGTACATGCCGCCGAAGGTGGCGACGATCGCGAGCGGCACGGCCACGCTGGGGATGACCGTGGCCCGCGCGCTGCGCAGGAACAGGAACACCACCAGCACCACCAGCCCCACGCTGAGGAACAGGGTGAGCTGGACGTCGCGCACCGAGGCGCGGATGGTGGTGCTGCGGTCGAGCGCCAGCTCCACCTTGATGGCCGGCGAGATGGCGCTGGTGAGCTGCGGGAGCAGCGCCTTCACCCGCTCGATCACCTCGATGATGTTCGCCCCCGGCTGGCGCCGGACGATCATGACCACCGCCCGGCGGCCGTCCACCCAGCCGGCGACCCGGGTGTTCTCCACGCTGTCGACGACCCGCGCCACGTCGCGCAGCCGCACCGGGCTGCCGTTCGCGTAGCCCACGATGAGCGGCTGCCAGGCGGCGGCGTTGAGGAGCTGGTCGTCGGCGGCCACCGCGTGCGCCTGCTCGGGCCCGTCGAGCGACCCCTTGGGCGCGTTCGCGGTGGCGGCGCCGATGGTGGTCCTCAGGCTCCCGGTGGAGAGGCCCGCCCCGGCCAGCGCCGCCGGGTCCACCTGGATGCGGACCGCGGGCTGCTGGCCGCCGCCGACGAAGACCTGCCCCACCCCCTCCACCTGCGAGATCTTCTGGGCCAGGACGGTGTTGGCGGTGTCGAACACCCGCGAGAGCGGGAGGGTCTCCGAGCTGACGGCCAGGATCATGATGGGCGCGTCGGCCGGGTTCACCTTGCGGAAGTTGGGGCGGACGGGCAGCCCGGCGGGCAGATCGCCGAGCGAGGCGTTGATGGCGGCCTGCACGTCGCGGGCGGCGGCGTCCACGTCGCGGTCGAGGTCGAACTGGAGCGTGAGGCTGGTCGAGCCGAGCGAGGAGACCGAGGTGATCTCGGAGAGCCCGGCGATGCGGCCGAAGCGTCGCTCGAGCGGCGTCGCCACCGAGGAGGCCATGGTCTCCGGGCTCGCGCCGGGCAGGCCGGCCGAGACGTTCACGGTGGGGAAGTCCACCCGCGGCAGGGGCGAGACCGGGAGCTGGGTGTAGGCCGCGGCCCCGGCGAGGAGCAGCGCCGCCGCCAGGAGCGTCGTCGCGACCGGCCGCCGGATGAAGGGCTCCGAGATGCTCACCGCTGCCCCCTCACTCCGCCCCGCCGGCCACCGCCGTCGGCTGCGCCTCGGGCTCGCGGCCGCGCTTCACCAGCCGCCCCAGCCGCGCCATGTACAGGTAGACCACCGGGGTCGTGTAGAGCGTGAGGAGCTGCGAGATGACGAGCCCGCCCACGATGCCGATGCCGAGCGGGCGGCGCAGCTCCGAGCCGGTGCCGGTGCCGAGCGCGAGCGGCAGCCCGCCGAGGAGCGCCGCCATGGTGGTCATCATGATGGGCCGGAAGCGCAGCAGGCAGGCCTGGTAGATGGCCTCGCGGGTGGGGAGCTTCTGCTCGCGCTCGGCCTCGAGCGCGAAGTCGATCATCATGATGGCGTTCTTCTTCACGATGCCGATGAGCAGCACGATCCCGATGAGCGCGATGATGTCGAACTCGCTCCGGCACAGGATGAGCGCGAGGAGCGCCCCCACCCCGGCCGAGGGCAGCGTGGACAGGATCGTCACCGGGTGGATGTAGCTCTCGTAGAGCACGCCCAGCACGATGTAGACGGTGAGGAGCGCCGCCAGGATGAGCAGCGGCTCGCTCGCCAGCGACTCGCGGAAGGCCTGCGCCGTGCCGGTGAACCCGGCCCGCACGCCGGGCGGGAGCCCGATCTCGGCGTCGGCCGCGGCGATGGCGTCCACCGCGCTCCCCAGCGCCGCGCCGGGCGCGAGGTCGAAGGAGAGCGTCACGGCGGGGAACTGGCCCTGGTGGCTGATGGCGAGCGGGGCGGTGGTCCGCTCCATGTGGGTGAAGCTGGAGAGCGGCACCGGGTCGCCGGCGGCCGACTTCACGTAGATGCGGTCGAGCGCGCGCGGGTCCTGCTGGAACTCGGGCTTCACCTCCAGGATCACGCGGTACTGGTTGAGCTGGGTGAAGATGGTCGAGACCTGCCGCTGCCCGAAGGCGTCGTACAGCGCGTCGTCGATGGCCTGCGCCTGGATGCCGAGGCGGCCGGCGGTGTCGCGGTCGATGGTGAGCTTCACCTGGAGCCCACCCGACTGCTGGTCGCTCGCCACCTCGCGGAGCTGCGGGAGCTGGCGCAGCCGCTCCAGGACCCGCGGCGCCCAGGTGGCGAGCTCCTCGGGGTCGGCGTCCTCCAGCGTGTACTGGTACTGGGTGCGCGAGACGCGCGTCTCGATCTGGAGGTCCTGCACCGGCTGGAGGAAGGCGCGGATGCCCTCCACCTGCGCCAGGCGCGGCTGGAGCCGGGCGATGACCTCGGCGGCGCTGGCGCTCCGCTCCGAGCGCGGCTTGAGCGCGATGGAGAGCCGCCCGCTGTTCACGGTCGGGTTCGTGCCGTCCGGCCCGATGAAGGAGGCCACCGTCGCGACGTCGGGGTCCTCCCGGACCGCCTCGGCCAGCGCCTGCTGCCGCGACGCCATGCGCTGGAACGAGACGTCGGGGGCGGCCTCGGTGACGCCGACGAGCAGCCCGGTGTCCTGCAGCGGGAAGAAGCCCTTGGGGATGACGAGCGCCAGCGCCAGCGTGAGGAGGAGCGTGCCGATCGTCACCGCCAGCGTGAGCGGCTGGTGGTCGAGGACCCAGCGCAGGGTGCGGTCGTAGAACGCGAGCAGCCGGTCGAAGAAGCGCTCGAAGGCGCGCGCCAGCCGCCCCGGCTCCTCGTGCGCGCGCAGGAGGTGGGCGCACATCATGGCGGTGAGCGTGAGCGAGAGCACCGCCGAGACCCCGATGGCGATGCTGAGGGTGACCGCGAACTCGCGGAAGAGCCGCCCGATGATCCCGCCCATGAACAGGAGCGGGATGAGCACCGCCACGAGGGAGACGGTGAGCGACACGATGGTGAAGCCGATCTGCTTCGCGCCCTTGAGCGCCGCCTCGAAGGGCGGGTCGCCCTGCTCCACGTAGCGCGAGATGTTCTCGATCATGACGATGGCGTCGTCGACCACGAAGCCGGTCGAGATGGTGAGCGCCATGAGCGAGAGGTTGTTCAGGCTGTAGCCGCACAGGTACATGATCCCGAAGGTGCCGATGAGCGAGAGCGGCACCGCCACGCCCGGGATGAAGGTGGCGCGCAGCGAGCGCAGGAAGACGTAGATGACCGCCACCACCAGCAGCACCGACAGGACGAGCGTGAACTGCACGTCGTCCACCGAGGCGCGCACCGTCTCGGTGCGGTCGGAGAGGATGGTGACCTGCAGCCCCTGCGGCAGCGCCGACGAGAGCCGCGGGAGGAGCGCCTTCACCCGCTCGGCCACGTCGATGACGTTGGCGCCGGGCTGCCGCTGCACGTTGAGGATGATGGCGCGCTTCTCGCCGGCCCAGCCCGCCAGCTGGTCGTTCTCGACCCCGTCCACCGCGTCGGCCACCGCGTCGAGGCGCACCGGCGCGCCGTTCTTGTAGGCGAGCACGAGCGCGCCGAAGCTCTTCGCCTGGTACAGCTGGTCGTTGGTGGCGAGCGTGTAGTCCTGGCGCGGGCCGTCGAGGTTGCCCTTGGCCTGGTTCACGTTCGCGGCCGCCAGCGCCAGCCGGACGTCGGCCAGGGTGAGGCCGTTGGCCGCCAGCGCCGCCGGATCGACCTGCACCCGGACGGCGGGCTTCTGGGCGCCGTTGAGGGTGACGAGCCCGACCCCCGCCACCTGCGAGATCTTCTGGGCCAGGATCGAGTCGGCCTGGTCGTTCACCTGCGGCAGCGGGAGCGAGTCCGAGCTGACGGCGAGCGTCAGGATGGGCGTGTCGGCCGGGTTGGACTTCGAGTAGGTGGGCGGGCTCGGCAGGCCGCGCGGGAGCAGCGTGGTGGCGGCGTTGATGGCCGCCTGCACGTCCTGCTCGGCGGCGTCGATGCTGCGATCGAGCTGGAACTGGAGCGTGATCTGGGAGGTGCCGAAGCTCGACACCGAGGTCATCTGCGAGAGCGCCGGCATCTGCCCGAACTGGCGCTCGAGCGGCGTGGTGACGGCCGAGGCCATGGTCTCGGCGCTCGCGCCGGGGAGCGCGGTCGAGACCACGATGGTCGGGTAGTCCACCTGCGGCAGCGCCGCCACCGGGAGCTGGCGGTACCCCGCGAGCCCGGCCAGGAGGAGCCCGAAGGTCAGGAGCGCGGTCGCGACCGGCCGCCGGATGAAGGGCTCCGAGACGCTCATCGGCTCGACGCCCCCGCCGCGCGCCCGCCCCCGTCGCCGCCCGCCGGGCCCTGCCCGCCCGCGGCCGAGCCCGACCCCGGGCCGGGGCCCGCGGCCGCGGCCGGCGCGCCGGCGCCGCCCGGTTTGCCCGGCTCGCGCGGCGCCACCTTGGCGCCGGGCCTGAGCTGGTTCTGCCCCTCCGTCACCACCCGCTCCCCCTCCGCCACCCCCTTCGCCAGCACCGCCAGGTCGCCCACGGTGGCCTCGACCTCCACCGGGCGCGGCGAGACGGTGCTGTCCGCCCCGACGACGTAGACGAAGGTCCCGTTCGGCCCGCGCTGCACCGCCGAGGCGGGCAGGACGAGCGCGCCCTCGCGCGTGCCGAGCCGGAGCCGCGCGTTCACGAACTGGTTCGGCCAGAGCGCGCGCTTCGGGTTCGGGGCCACCGCCTTGAGCCGCACGGTGGAGGTCGCCTGGTTGATCTGGTTGTCGATGACGAGGAGCTGTCCCGAGCCGAGCAGCGTCGTGCCGTCCCGCGCGTAGAGGTCCACCGCCAGGCGGCCGCGCGCCTGCGCGGAGGCGATGGCGGTGAGCTGGTCCTGCGGCAGCGTGAAGAGGACGGCGATGGGGTCGAGCTGGGTCACCACCACCAGGCCGTTCGGATCCGAGGCGTGCACGACGTTGCCCGGGTCGACCACCCGGATCCCGGTGACGCCGTCGATGGGGGCGGTGATGCGCGCGTAGTCGAGGTTGAGGCGGGCGGTGGCGATGTTCGCGTCGTCGATGTGCACCGCGCCCTCGAGCTGCCCCACCACCGCGATCTGCTGGTCCGCCTGCTGCTGCGGGACGAGCTTCTCCGCCGCCAGCGAGCGGTACCGCTCGAGGTCGAGCTTCGCGCTCCTGAGCTGCGCCTGGTCGCGGGCGAGCGCCCCCTCCGCCTGCCGGAGCTGCGCCTGGAACGGCCGCGGGTCGATCTGGGCCAGCACGTCGCCCTTGCGGACCGCCTGCCCCTCCCGGAAGAGCACCTGGTCGAGTCGCCCGTCCACCTGCGGCTTCACGGTGACGGTCTGGTAGGCGACCACGTTGCCGAGGCCCTCGAGCCAGATCGGCACGTCGCGGCGGGCCGCCACGGCGACCGCCACCGGCACCGGCCGCTGGGCCTGGGCGCCGGCCGCGGCCGCCCCACCCTTGGGCTGGTCCGCGCCGCGCCCGCGCAGGAGCCACACCGCCCCCGCGGCGAGGAGCGCCACGGCGACGACGGCGAGCGCCCAGCGCCCGCGACGGTTCACGGTCTCAGCCACGCGACACCTCGCGCCCCAGCGCGCGCAGGAGCTGCGCGCGCGAGGTGGACAGGTTGTACTCGGCCTGGACGAGCTGCGCGGCGGCGCTGGTGGCCGCGAGCTGCGCGTCGCCGAGATCGATGAGGCTCCCCACGCCCATCTGGTAGCGCCGCTCCGCCTGGCGCAGGCGCTCCCGCGCGTTCACCAGCGCCTCGCCGGCGGCGCCGAGCGAGCTCTTCGCCGCGCGCACCGCCAGGCGCGCCTGGTCCAGGTCGACCCGGAGCTGGAGGCGCAGCACCTCGGCCTGGGCACGCGCGGCCGAGGTGTTGGCGCGCGCCTCCTCGACCTGGGCGCGGGTGAGCCCGCCCTGGAACAGGTTCCAGGTCAGGGTGGCGGTCGCGTTCCAGTTCCACACCGTGGAGCCGAGCGAGGGCCCCGCGTCGGTGAAGCCGGTGGAGACGCCCAGCGCCGGCCCGTAGCCGCCCTGCAGCGCGGTCGCCGTCAGCTCCTGCGCCCGCGCCTGCTCCTCCAGCGCGAGGAGGTCGGGCCGGTTCCGCTCCGCCTCGGGGAGGAGCGCGTCGACCGCGGCGTCCTCGCCGTCCACCGGCGGCAGGGTGTCGCTCCCGACCTCGTACTCGGTGGAGCCGGCGACGCCCATCGCCTGGTTGAGCTGCGCCCGCGCGGTGGCGTAGGCGTTCTCGGCGTTGATGAGCTGCACCTGGGCGTTGGCGCGGTCGGTGCGCGCCTGCAGGAGGTCGATCTCGGGCCGCGTCCCGGCCCGCACGAACCCCTCCACCTGCTTGAGGTGCGCCCCCTGGTTCGCGAGCGTCTCGCGGGCGACGCGCACCAGGTCGCGCTGGGCCCGCGCGTTGAAGTAGGCGGCCCGCACCGTGAGCAGCACCTGGCTCTCGGTCGCGTACTCGCTCTCGCGCTGGGCGCCGGCGGAGGCCTGGGCCGCGCGCCAGCGGCCGCTCGACTGGCCGAAGTCCCACACCAGCTGCGAGGCGGTGAGCCCGAAGTTGAAGTAGTCGCTGGTGGCCCAGCTCGGGCTCGGGACGGTCCTGGCCACCGTGCTCGGCAGCGCGCCGGGGCGGGCCACGTAGTTGCCGGTCGAGCGCTCGTAGGCGGCGGTCCCCTGCACCTGCGGCAGGAGTGGCGCGCGCGCCTCGTCCGCCCGCGCCGAGGCCGCGCTCGAGAGGGAGCGGGCCTGGAGGAGCTGCGGCTGGTGCGCGTGCGCGCTCCGCTCGGCGTCGGCGAGGGTCAGGGTGGGGAGGGCCGGCGGCTGCGGCTGGGGCTGCGGCCCTGCCTGCGCCGACGCGAGCAGCAGCACCAGGGTCATCGCGTTCACGCCCGCCTCCCGCGCACCTGCGCCTCGTACCGGTCGAGGTTCTCGAGGATGCGCTTCAGCCCCCGCCGCACGGTCGCCTGCTCGGCGGGGCTCATCCCGTCCACCACGGCGTTGCGGACCCCCTCCGCCACCGCCGCCACCTCGCCCGCCAGCCGCTCGCCCGCCGGGGTGAGGAAGACGCACGACCGCCGCCGGTCCTCGGGATCGGGCTCGCTGCGCACCAGGCCGCGCTCGAGCAGCGCCGCGAGCGTGCGGCTCACCGTCGGCGCGTCCGCGCGGACGCGCTCGGCGAGCGCCGCCTGCGAGAGCCCGGGGTGCTCGCGGAGGGCGACCAGCATCCAGAACTGCTGCGGCGCCAGCCCGAACTGCGCCACCTGGGCGAGCACCACCTGCTTGATGCGGCTGCGCGCCGCGGCGATGAGGAGACCGAGATATTCTTGCATACGCAATTGTTGCGGCTCGCAAATACGCGCCTGGCCAGCCGGAGTCAAGGGCCGCCTGGGGTGGGGACCGCGACCGCGACCGCGACCCCGACCTGCGGACGGCACCGCCCGCCAGCGGGCGGCGGGGTGGCCCTCCGAAGGAGCGGAGGCCGACCTGCGTGAGACTCCCGCCCGCCGTACTGCCGCCAGCAACGCCGGTGCCGCGCCGGCGCGCGGACCTCGTGCGCCGTGCCGGCGCGGCACGATGCGTTGCCCGGCCTCCGCGCGTTTCTGGGCCGGCCGCCGTACGAACCCGGTAGGTCGTCCGGAGCGACGCCGGCGGGCCACCCCGCCGCCCGCTCGGAACCGCTGCCAGCGTTTCGCGCGAGGCGGGGCGGTCACTGAGCGACGCCTCCCGCTGCGCATTCCACCGGCGGAGAGGGCCAAAAAAAGGGGGGGGGCCTCACGGTGGGTGCACCCGCCGCTGCCCAGCGCTGCTACAGCCGCGCGAGGATCTCGGCCGCCATGCGGGAGAGCGGCGCCTCGGCGGTGGCGAGCCCCGCCTCCCACACCGCGCGCGGCATGCCGTAGACGACGCAGCTCGCCTCGGTCTCGGTGAGCACGTCGGCCCCCGCCGCCCGCAGCAGCCGCGCGCCCTCCAGCCCGTCCTGGCCCATCCCGGTCAGGACGGCCGCCAGCGTGGCGGCGCCGGTCGCCCGGGCCGCGCTCGCGAAGAGCTGGTCCACCGCCGGCCGGTGCAGCGCGTCGGCCGGGGCGGGATCGAGCACGGCCGTCAGCTCGCCGCGCGCGCCGGCGCGCACCTTGAGGTGCACCCCCGCCTTCGCCACGACCACCAGCCCCGGCACGAGCGCCAGCCCCGGCTCGGCCTCGCGGACCCGCAGCGCGCACTCGCGGTCGAGCCGCTCCGCGAACGGCCCGGTGTAGCCGGGCGGGAGGTGCACCACCACCGCCACCGGCGCCGGGAAGTCGCCGGGCAGCGCCTTCAAGAGCCGGGTCACCGCCTGCGGGCCGCCGGTGGACGCCCCCAGCACCACCAGCCGCCGGCGCGGCGCGGTCGGCGGCGCGGCCAGCGGCGCCTCGAACACCTCCCAGGGCTCCGGGCTGCGCGCGCTGGCCGCCGCCCGCACCGCGCGCACGAGCTCGCCCGCCATCCCGAGCAGCCGCCCGGTGGCGAGCGCGGTCGGCTTGCGCACCAGCTCGACCGCGCCCGCCTCGAGCGCCGCCAGCCCGCGCTCGCTGTCGCTCTCGACCGTGCTCACCACCACCACCCGCGGCTTCGGCCGCCCGGCCAGCGACCCCAGCACGCCCAGGCCGTCCAGGCCCGGCATGCTCAGGTCCAGGGTGACGACGTCGGGCGCCAGCTCGGCGATCTTCTCCAGCGCCTCGAGCCCGTCGCGGGCCGAGCCCACCACCTGCAGGTCCGGCTCGGCCGCGAGCGTCTCCCGCACCACCTTGCGCGCGAAGGCGGAGTCGTCCACCACCAGCACCTTGACGCGCGCGCCGCTCATCGCGCCGCCCGGTACAGGAAGACCCCGCCCCGCTCCTCGCAGGCGAGCGCGCTGCCGAACCGGAGGAGCGACTCGGAGGCGCCGACCACCAGCGCCCCGCCGGGCGCCAGCGCCTCGCCCAGGCTGCGCACGAGGCGCCGCACCGTCTCGTCCGCGAAGTAGATGATGACGTTCCGGCAGAGCAGGAGCTCGACCGGCCCCATGGCGCGCACCGCCGCCGCGTCCATCAGGTTGAGGCGCCGCCAGCGCACCGCCTCCACCAGCTCGCGCCGGGCCACCGCCCCCTGCCCCTGCGGCTCGAGCCACCGGCCCAGCACGCCCGCCGGCAGCGCGCGCAGGGCGCGCTGGCCGAAAACGCCCGCCCGCGCCCGCTCCAGCGCGCGGAGGCTGACGTCGGTCGCCTCCAGCTCGACCTGCCCGAGCCACCCGCGCTCGTCGAGCAGCATCGCCAGCGTGAGAGGCTCCTCGCCCTGCGCCGCCGCCGCGCACCACACCCGCGGCCGGCGGCCGGCCCGGATCGCCGGGGCGAGGACCTCCTCCACCGCCACCCGCAGGGGCTGGACCTCGCGGAAGAAGTAGCTCTCGTGGACGCAGAGCGCCTCCACCAGCCGGTCCAGCTCGGCGTCGCCCGCCGGGTCGTAGCGGAGGAAGTAGTAGTAGTCGAGGAGCGAGCCGAAGCCGCGGTCGAGCGCGCGCGGGACCACCTTCTCCGCCAGCAGCGCGCGGTCGTCGAGGCCGTAGTGCAGCCCGGCGCGGTCCTCGACGAGGCCGGCCAGGAGGCTCAGCACCTGGGGATGGACCGTGAGCGCGGGCATCACCGGGTGCGGCATCAGCGAGCGAGGGCGGCCGCGGCGAGCCGGCGCACGCCCGGGTCGGGGTCACGCTCCGCGGCCCGCGCCAGCGCCTCCCGCCCGTCGGCGAGGTCGAGCGCGCCCACCGCCTCCACCGCCGCGGCCCGGGTGGCCGGGCCACCCAGCTCGACCGCGCTCACGATGGCGGCGCGCGCGTCGGGACGATCCATGCGCGCCAGGGCCGAGACGAGCAGCGGCGGCAGCTCGCCGTCGGCCACCTCGAGCGCCGAGAGGAGCCCCGCGATGCGCCCCGGCGTCGGCAGGGAGAGCGCCTCGAGGGCGCGCTCGCGCGCGGCGGGGTTGCCGAGCAGCCCGATGAGGACGTGCGTCCCTCCGGCGTTGCGCCACTCGGCCAGGCGCGCCACGGCCGCCGCGCGCACCTCCTCGTCCCGGTCGGCCGCGGCCTGCGCCAGCACCGGCAGCACCTCCGGCTCGTCGCGGTCGGCCAGCGCGGTCAGGGCCACCACCCGCGTGGCGCGGTCGCCCGCGCCGGCGGCGGCGAGCAGCGTCGGGAGCGCGCCCGGCGCGCGCGACGCGCCGAGGCCCTGCAGCGCGGCGCGCCTGATGTCCTGGTCGCTCGAGCTCGCCGCGGCCCGCAGCGCCGCGCCCGCGGCCTCCGAGGCGAGGTGCGCCAGCGCCTCCACCGCGGCGACCCGCACCTGGCCCGAGGGGTGGCGGGCCGCGGCGACGAGCTGCCCCGCGGCCGCCTCGTCCCGCTGCTTCCCCAGCGCCTGGCACGCGTAGTACGCGACCCACGGGTCCGGGTCGCCGACGCCGCGCCGCAGGGCCGCCAGCGCGGCCGGCGCGCCGGCGGTCTGCCCCAGCGCGCGCATGGCCGAGGCGCGGGTGCGCGGCGACGGGTGCTCCGCGGCGGCGAGCAGCAGCTCCTGCGCCCGCGGCTCGTCCAGGTACGGCAGGCCTGCCAGCGCGGCGTCGCGCAGGCGCTCGTCCCCGGCCGCGAGCGCCTCCTCCATGACCTGCAGCCCGCCGGAGAACCCGAAGTAGGCGACCACGCCCAGCGCGGCGTGGCGGACGCGCGGGTCGGGCGAGCGCGCCGCCGCCAGCGCGAGCTGCTCGGTCTCGGCGCTGGCGATGGACTCGACGGCCCCCACCACGGCCCGCGCGGCGCCCAGGTCCGGGTCGCCCAGGTGCGCGAAGAGCACGGGGACCGCGGCGGGCTCGCGCAGGCTGCTCAGCACCTCGGCGGCCGCGGCGCGGACCTCGGGCGCCGGGTCGTCGAGGCAGAGCAGGGCGTGCTCCAGCGCGTGCGCCCGCCCCACCAGCAGGGGCAGGAGCAGCTTCCGGCGGGCGCTGTCGCCGAGGCGGACCGCCTCCCCGAGCTGCCGATCGGCGTCGTGCCCGACCGAGCGCAGGCCCTCGGCCGCCGGCTCGGGCGCGACCTCGAGCAGCCCGAGCAGCGTCGCGCTCGCCTCCGGCGACCCGAGCCAGCCGAGCACGCGCGCCAGCGCGCGCTGCTCGTCGGGGGTGGCGCCGGGGACGGACTGCGCCAGCCGGCTCGCGGCCAGCTGCGGGAGCGCGGCCGACCGGAGCGCCTTCTCCGCGCCCTGCCCCGAGCCGTACTGCCGGCGCTGCGCGTCGTGCAAGTCGGCCAGGGCGACGGCGGCGGCGCGCACCAGCGCCTCCGGACCGCGGTGGAGCTGGGCCGCCAGCGGCGGGACCGCCGCGGCGAGGCCGGTGTGTCCGAGCGCGCGCGCGGCCTCCGGGGCGTAGAAGGTGCTGTCGAGCAGCCTGGCGAGCGGCGCGATCGCGCGCGGATCCCCGCTGCGTCCGAGCACCTCCAGCGCCGGGAAGGTCCGGAAGAAGTTGCCCCCGGCCACCGTGGAGAGGAGCGCGTCGACCGCCGCCGTGCCGCCGATGCGGCCCAGGGCCTCCAGGGCCGCCACCGCCACGTTGTCGTCGGCGTGCGCGGCGAGGCGGGTCAGGATCGGCACCGCCTTCCCGCTGCGGCGCCGGCCCAGGATCTGCGCCGCGTCGGCCACCACGTGCGGGTCGGCGTGCTCGGCGAGCCGGCCGACCGGGCCGTCGACCTCGCCGCGGCTGGCCGCGAGCGCGTCGACGGCGGCCGCCAGGAGCGCCTCGTCCCCCCGGTCCCCCGCGAGCGCGGCGCAGAGCGGCTCCACGGCGGGATCTCCCAGCCTCGCCAGCGCGTCGACGACGCCGCGCCGGACCGCCCAGCTCGGGTCGGAGAGGCGCTGCACCAGCTCGGGCACCGCCCCGCGCCCGGCGAGCGCCTCCACCTCGCCCAGCCGGCGCTGGTCGTCCTGCGACAGCCCGAGCGGGAGGGGCCGGTTCACGCGCCCTCCCCCGGCTCTGCGGCCGCGCCGCGCCGGCCGCGCCGGCGCGCCGCGCCGAGCCGCACCAGGCCGTCGGCCATCTGGTCCATCTCGTCCGCCATGCCCTGGGACCCGCGCGCCTGCGAGGAGAGCGTGGTCGCGATCTCCCGCACCTGCCCGCGCATCTGCGCCAGGCCGCGCGCGAGCTGCTCGGTGGCGACGGCCTGCTCCCCGTTCGAGCGGGCGAGGCTGGCGAGGCCCACCGCCTGCCGCGAGACCACCTCCCCGAAGCTCCGGATCGCCTCGTCCTGCTCCGACACGGCGAGCGCCGTCTGGCGGGCCACCCGCCGCACCTCCTCCGCCGCCTGGGCCATGTTCCCGGCGGCCTTTCCCTGCTCCGCGGTGGCGCGCGTCACCTCCGCCGCGAGCCGCGCGACGTCCCGGGCCGCCGTCTCGACCTGCTTCGTCCCCTGCCCCTGCTCGGCCAGCGCCCGCGCGGTCTGCGCCGCCTGCCGGCGGGTGTCGTCCATCGCCTTCGCCACCTCGGCCGCGCCCCGCGCCTGCTCCGCCAGCCCGCGCAGGGTGGCCTCGGTCAGCCCCGCCATCTCCTGCGCCGCCCCCGCGACCTCCGCCACGGTGCGGCTCTGCTCGCCCATCGCGGTGGCGGTGCGCTGCGTGACGTTGCGCACCTCGACGATGGCCTTCGCGAGCTGGGCCGAGGTCGCCGCCTGCTCCTGGGCCGCGCGCGAGACCTGCTCGGCGGCGGTGGCCACCCCCGCGTTCTGCCGCACCAGCTCCTTCATGGTGCGCGCCTGCTCGGCCAGCGCCTGCGTGGTCTGCCGCGCCATCTGCCGCAGCTCGCCGCCGTTGCGGGCGAGCGCCTGCGTCGCGTCCACCTGCTCGGCGGCGGCGCGCGCGATGAGCCGCGCCTGCTCGCTCACGCGCGAGGTGCCCTCGGTCACGGTCCGCACCGCCGCCGCCTGCTCCGCGCCGGCCGCGGTCACCTGGCGCACGGACCCGGTCAGCGACTCGACGCCCTCCAGGATGGTCGAGAGCGCCCGCTCCGCCTCCTCCACCTGGGCGCTCCCCTCGTCCGCGGCGCGCACGCCCTCGGAGGTGGCCTCCAGCGCCTCGCGCACGACCGCC
This sequence comes from Anaeromyxobacter diazotrophicus, assembly GCF_013340205.1. Taxonomy (NCBI): domain Bacteria; kingdom Pseudomonadati; phylum Myxococcota; class Myxococcia; order Myxococcales; family Anaeromyxobacteraceae; genus Anaeromyxobacter; species Anaeromyxobacter diazotrophicus. Next base: position 152,623 of record NZ_BJTG01000004.1, on the reverse strand, counting down.
TGGAGCCCGCGCACGATCTTGGCGATGTCGCCGCTCTGGGCCGCCGCGCGGTCCGCGAGCGCCCGGATCTCCTCCGCCACCACGGCGAAGCCGCGGCCGTGCTCGCCGGCGCGGGCGGCCTCGATGCTGGCGTTGAGCGAGAGGAGGTTGGTCCGGTCGGCGATGACGTTGATGGTCTGCACGATGTCGCCGATCTGCTCCGCCCGCTCGCCCATCTCCTTCATGACCGCGGCCGAGCCGCCGATGGCCTGGCGCAGCTTGCCGAACCCCTTCATCGAGCGCTGGACGGTGGCCCCGCCGGCCCGGGCCGCCGCCGCCGCGTGCTCCCCGACCGCCCGCGCCTCTTCGCCGATCTGCGCGATGCGCCGGGCCGACTCGCCGAGCTGGGCGGCGCCGGCCGCGCTCGACTCGGCGAGCTTCCTCACCTCGTCCACCGCCTGGGCGGTCCCGGCGGCGCTCCGGGCCAGCTGCTCGACGGTGGCCGCGTTCGCCTCCACGGAGGAGGCCGTCCGCTCCGCGTTGGCCGTCACCTGCTCCACCGAGGCGGCGACCTCGGTCAGCCCGGCCGCGCTCGAGGCCGCCGACGCCTCGAGCCCGCGGGCGTGCTCCGCCACCGCCTTGATGGACCGCGCCAGCTCCTCCGCGCCGGCGGAGCTCTCCTCCACCGCCGCGGCGGCCGAGGAGGCGTCGCGCGCCACCTCGTCCACGCCGCGGCCCACCCTGGCCGTGCCGGCGGCGACGCTCGCCACCCGCTCCCCGGCGGTCCTGGCGTCGGCCGCCAGCCGGCCCAGCCCCTTCGACATCTGCTGGGCGGTGGCGGCGACCTGCTCGGTCGCGGCCGCCCCCGCCTCGCCCTGCGACCCGAGCTCGCGCACGGTCGCGCCCATCTGCGTCGCCGACGCCAGCAGCTCCTCGCTCGACGCGGCCAGCTCCTCGGCGTTGCCGGCGACGCCCTTGACCGAGCGCGCCAGCTCCTCCACCGTGGCCGCGTTCCCCTCCGCCGAGGCGGCGAGCCGCTCCGCGTCCTGCCGCACCCCCGCCACCGAGGCGGCGAGCTCCCGGGCGGAGGCGGCGTTCGCGTCGGAGCCCTGCTGGAGCGCCGCGCTCGTCTCGGCCACGCCGCGCTGCGCGCGCGCCAGCTCCTGCGCCGAGGCCGCGGACTCCTCCACGCCCGCCGCGATCCCCTCCATGCCGGCGCGCAGCTGCTCGCCGGCGGCGGCCTGCTCGTTGCGGCCCGCGATGAGCCGCTGCGTGGCGTCCCGCATCGCCGACAGCTCCCCGCCCCGGCTGGAAGGGGCGGCGGGGCCCGCGGGCGAGGCGCCACGGCGCGGCGCGGCCCCGCGGCCCGCCTTCTTCGTGTCAGGCCTGCTGCGCGGCATCGAGCGCCTCCTCACCGATGAGCTTCGGGAAATCGAGCATCAGGACGAGGCGGGGGCCGACCTGCGCCACCGCCTTGACGAGGCCCTCGGCCTCCTCGGACACCATGGGCGGCGGCGGCCGGAAGTCGTCCGCCTCCAGCGTCAGGACCTCGCGCGCGCTGTCGACGAGCAGCGCCACCGGGCGCTCCCGGTGCTGCGCCACCACGAGCCGGCGATCGAGCGAGGGCTCCGCCGGCGCGAGCCCGAAGCGCGCCCGCAGGTCCAGCACCGGCAGCACCCGGCCTCGTACCTGCACCACCCCCGCCACGAAGGCGGGCGCGCCGGGGACGGGCGTCGCGCCGGCGTACGACTCCATCTGGAGCACCTCGGCGGCGGGCAGCGCGTACTCGGCGGCGCCGACCCGGAACAGCACGTGCAGCGCGCGGCTCACGCGATCGCCTCCCCGGGCCCCGCCGTCAGGGCCGCGCCGCCCAGCGCGACGAGGTCGAGCACCAGGGTCGGCCTCCCGTCACCCAGGTCGGTGGCGGCCGCGACGCCGGTCCGGCGCACCAGCGGGTCCAGCAGCGGCCGGAGCACCACCTCCTGCTGCCCCACCATCTTGTCCACCGCGAACGCCACCGGGTCGCCGCCGCGCCGCACGAGCAGCGCCTGGCCGGCGGGCGGGCCGGCCCGCGGCGCACCGAGCGCGGCGCACAGATCGAGGAGCGGCACCGCCTCGCCGCGGCGCTCGACGAGCCCCACGCCGCGTCCGCGCCCGGGCGAAGGCCCCTCGACCACCCGCGCCCGATCGAGCTCCAGGATCTCCTCCACCGCCGAGACGGGCACCACGTACCGCTGGCCGCCGGCGACGAGCGAGAACGCGTCGACGATCGAGATGGTGAGCGGCACCCGCAGGGTGAAGGCGCTCCCCTGCCCCCGCACCGTGCGGAGCGACAGCTCGCCGCCGAGCTCCTCGACCACCACCCGGCGCACGATGTCCATGCCCATGCCGCGTCCGCTGGTGGTGCTGGCCGCCGGCCGCGTCGAGAGCCCGGGCCGGCAGAGCAGGTCGAGCAGCGCCGCATCCGTCTCCGGCGGCGGCGCGCCGGCGCGGCGCGCCACCGCCTCGCGGTCGATGCCGGCGCCGTCGTCCGCCACCGTCAGCTCGAGCTGGCTGGTGGAGCGCTCGAAGCACGAGACGGTGATGGCGCCCTCCTCGGGCTTCCCGGCCGCGCGCCGCCCGGCGGCGTCCTCGAGCCCATGATCCACCGCGTTCCGGACCAGGTGCACCAGCGCCGGGAAGAGGCGCTCCGCCACGCCCTTGTCGAGCTCGGCCTCCCCCGCGTCCATCTCCAGGCGCACGCGCTTCCCGGTGGCGCGCTGCAGCCCGCGGACCAGCAGCGGCAGCCGGTCGAGCACCTCGGTCACCCGCACCATCCGCACCCGCAGGAAGGCGCGGCGCACGTCGCGCAGCTGCCGCCCCGCCTCCGCCAGCACGCCGTCGAGCTCGCGCACGTCGGCGCCCCGCTCCGCCAGCCGGGCGGCCGCCCCGCGCAGCCGCGAGCGCGTCACCACCAGCGCCGACAGCCCCTCCAGCGCCTCGTCGAGCCGCGCCACCTCGACCCGCACCACGCCGGCGCCGGCGGCCACCTCCGGGAGCTCGAGCTCGAGCTCGGGGGCGTGCTGCGGCGGGGCGGCCTCGCCTCGGGTCCGCCCGATGGGGAGCAGCGCCGAGGGCGCGACCCCGGCGGCCGCCGCCACCTCCTCGTCGGAGCCGGCGGCGACCAGCAGGAGCGCGAAGGCGATCCCCCCGGGCGCCTCGTCGCTGGCGGGCACCGAGCGCGGCAGGACCTTCACGATCTCGGCCACGCCGGCCACCCGCTCCCGGACGGTGGTGATGTTGAGCCCCTCGGCGGCGCGGGCGGGCGAGGGGGTGAAGTCGACCCGCAGCGCGCGCCGCCCCTCGCCGAGCGCGGCGAGGAGCTGATCGCGCTCGTAGCCTGACAGCTTGGCCGCCAGCGCCGGGTCCAGATCGAGCCGCGCGGGCGCCGCCGCGGCCGCGGCGGGCGCCTCCTCCTCGAGCCCCTGGAGCCGCTCGACGAGCGCGCGGGGGGGCTCGGGGGCGGCCCCGCCCTTCCCGACGGCGCTCACCTGCCGCTCGAGCTCGCGGACCCCGCGGAGGAGGACGTCCAGCGCGGCCGGGTCGAGCCGCCCCCCGGCCGCGTCCGCGGTTCGCAGCACCGCCTCCATCCGGTGCGCCAGCCCCACGATGGGCTCCTGGCCCACCATGGCGGCGAGCCCCTTCAGCGTGTGGGTGGCGCGGAAGGCCTCCCGGACGGCGCGCGGGCGCGCGCGGCCCTGCTTCGCCTCCGCCTCGACGGCGAGCAGCTGGCTCGAGGCGGCGCGCAGGAGCTCCTCCGCCTCCACCAGGAAGGCCGCGACGAACTCGCCCAGGTCGACCCGGCCGGTCATGGGCGCGCGGCACCGAGCAGCCCGCTCACCTCGCGGACGAGCGCCTCCGGCGTGAACGGCTTCGTCAGGAAGCGGTCGGCGCCGGCCGCCAGGGCCCGGGCGCGCGACGCCTCGTCGCCCCGCGTGGTGATGACCACGATCGGCAGCGCGCGGAGCTTGTCCTGGGCCCGGATGAACTCGACCACCTCGATGCCCCCGATGTCGGGCATGTTGAGGTCGAGCAGCACGAGGTCGAACGGGTGCAGCGACAGCCGCTCGATGGCCTCGAGCCCGCTCGCGGCGTGGACGAACTCGAGGCCCGCCCGCGCGCGCAGGCACGCGACGATCATGTCGCGCATCACCTTGCTGTCGTCCACCACCAGGACGTCCGCCACGCACGCCTCCGCGCTGACCGCTCGGTGGGTGAACTTACTCCCGGCCCCCCGCCGCTCCCACGCTTCGCGCGGCCCCCCCTTGGGCCCCGCGGCGCGCTTGGCGCGCGGGCCAGCCCGCGCTACACGACGTGGGCGGTGCCCGCTCCCGACGCCAGGCCGGCCGATCTACCCTGGGTGTGGGTGGTCGACGACAATGGGCTCGAGCGCGACCACGCGCGCCGCGTGCTCGAGCCGCAGCACCGGGTCGAGAGCTTCTCCGACGGCGCGGCGGTGCTGGAGCGGTTCGCGGCCGGCGGCCAGCCCGAGGTGCTGGTGCTCGACTGGATGATGCCGGGCGTCTCCGGCATCGACGTCTGCAAGTTCCTCCGCGCCTCGCCGGCCACCGCCGAGACGCCGGTGCTGCTCCTCACCGCGCACCGCGAGACGGCGCAGGTGGTGGAGGGGCTGCGCGCCGGCGCCAACGACTTCCTCGCCAAGCCCTTCGCGCCCGAGGAGCTGCGGGCGCGGGTGGACGCGCTGGCGCGCTCGCGCGCCCTGCGGCGGCGGGCCGAGGAGGCCGAGGCCTCGCTCCGGACCCTGCTCGCGTCGCTCCCCGAGGCGGTGCTGCTCGTGAACCCCGCCGGGCGGGTGGTGTTCGCGAACGAGGAGGCGGCGCGCCTGTTCGCCGCCCTCGACCGGCCGCTGCTCGGCCGGCCGCTCGCGGAGTGCGCCCCCGAGCTCCCGCTCCAGTCCGACGCGGGGCTCGGCGCGGCGCCCGCCCACCTGCCGGACCTGGCACTGGGCGCCCGGCACTACGCACCGGCGGTGAAGCGGCTCGTGGAGGAGGGGGGCGTCTCCCTGGCGGTGTCCCTGCGGGACGTGACGGAGCAGCGACGGGTCGAGACGCGCCGGGTGGACTTCTACGCCATGGTGGCGCACGACCTCCGCTCGCCGCTCAGCGCCATGCTGATGCGGGTCGAGTGGCTGCTGGCCGGCCGGCGCGGGGCGCTCCCGCCCGAGGCGCGCACCGACGTGGAGCGCATCGAGGCGCGCATCCGCGAGCTCGTCTCGATGATCAACGACTTCCTGGATCTCGCCCGGATGGAGAGCGCCGGGGTGCAGCTCGAGCCGGCGCCCATCGACCTCAACGCGCTCGTCCGCCGCGTGGTCGACGAGTACCAGGCGGTCGCGCAGGCGAGCCGGCTGGAGCTGCGGTTCGAGCCGGCGGCGGCGCAGGCCCGCGTGCTCGGCGACCGCCGCCGCATCGGGCAGGTCCTGTCGAACCTGGTCTCGAACGCGCTCAAGTTCACGCCCTCGGGCGGCCGGGTGCTGGTGCGGCTCCGGCTCGAGGGCGACGCCGTCGAGGCGGCGGTGCAGGACACCGGGCGCGGCATCCCCGCCAGCGCCCTCCCCCACCTCTTCCGGCCCTACGCGCGCGCGGGCGACCTGCCGCGCGACATCGCCGGCACGGGGCTCGGGCTCATGATCGTGCGCGAGATCGTGGAGGCGCACGGGGGGAAGGTGTCGGTCGAGAGCGAGGTCGGCCGCGGCAGCACCTTCTCGTTCCGGCTGCGGCTCGAGCCCAGCGCGGGCAACGGGCCGTAGGGAGGGGGCGCGAGCCGCCGGCAGCGGGCCGTAGGGCGGGGGCTCGTCCCCCGCCGCGCGGCCTCAGCCCCTCGGCAGCTCCACCTCGAAGACGGTGCCCAGCTCCGGCGAGGAGCGCGCCACCACCCGGCCGCCGTGCGCCCGCACCACCTCGCGCGTGATGAACAGCCCGAGCCCCACCCCGTCGCGCCGGGCCTCGCCCTGCGTCATCGGCTCGAACAGCCGCGCGAGGAGCTCGGGGGGAATGGGCGGGCCGCCGTTCGCCACCTCCAGCACGACCGCGCGCTCCTCGCCCCGCCACCGCACCTCGATCGGCTCCCCCCGCGCCCCGTGCTTGAGGGCGTTGGTGAGCAGGTTCGAGACCACCTGGCCGAGGCGGTCGGGGTCCCAGCGGCCGGCGTCGTCCCCCTGGCCGGAGCACACGATCGAGCGATCGGGGTGGGCGAGCCGCGCGTCCTCCACCAGCGGGACGACGACGTCGCGCAGGCGCGCGGGCAACCGGCTCACCGGGATGCCCTGCCCGGCCCGGATGCGCGTGTAGTCGAGGAGGTCGCTCACCAGCCGGTCCATCCCCGCCGCCGCGTTCCGCATGCGGTCGAGGGTGCGGCGGCCCCGCTCGCTCAGCGCCGGCTCGGCGCGCAGGACGTGGAGTCCGTTGAGGAAGGTGGAGAGCGGGTTGCGCAGGTCGTGGCCGACCACGCCCACGAGCAGGCGCTGCATCTCCTCGCGGCGCTTCGTGTCGGTGACGTCCTCGACCAGCACCCCGACCCCGAGCGTCTCCTCCCCGGCGCGGACCCGGTACAGCGCCTCCTTCCAGTAGCGCAGCTCGTCGCTCGCGGGCGTGCGGCCCGAGAGCTCGAGGCCGGTGGCGGGCTCCCCGGTCTCGAGGACGCGCCGCCAGGCCGCCTCCCACGCGTCGAGCGGCAGGTCCGGCAGCAGCTCGCGCGGCGTGCGCCCGGCGTGCTCCGCGGCCGCGAGGCCGTTGATGGCCGCCAGCCGCTCGTTCACCCGCTGGAACCGCAGCTCGCGGTCGACGAGGCCGATGCCCACCGGGGCGTGCTCGATCATCGCGTCGAGGAGGGCCTGGGAGCGCGCCAGCCGCTGGTTCGCCTCGCGGAGCTCCGCCTCGAGGCGCTGCCGCTGCTCCCGCGACAGGCGCGCCTCGGTGACGTCCTGCAGCGTCCCCACCACCGTCAGGCCGCCGCCCTCGCGCGGCGCCAGCGCGCCGGCGAGCGAGCACCAGCGCGGCCGGGCGCTGGCGCCGGCGACCTTGAAGTCGAGATGGACGGTCCCGGCCGCGCGGGGCCCCAGCAGGGCTCCGAACGCGCGGCGCAGCGGCGCCTCCTCCTCGGGCGCGGCGTGGTCGAGCAGGCGGCCTCGCCAGGTGGACGCGCCGAGGACCTCCGCCGCCCGCGGATCCCACTCGCCCTCGAAGCTCCCGGGGTCGAGGGAGAAGGTCCCGAGCCCTGCCGCCTCGAGCGCGGCGGCGAGGTGCGCCCGGAGCCGCGCCAGCGCGTGGGCGCCGTCGAGCGAGAGCGGGAGGTCGTTCAGCGGCGCGGGCGTGGGGGAAGGGTCCAAGGTGAGCTCGGAGTCGGTTCATGGTGTCTATCGGCGGAGGCCGCGGTCCGGAAGGGCGCGACCTCCCCCGGGCCCAACTGGGGCAACCTCAGCGATCGAGCGGGGCGCGCGCCGCCCGCGCGCTCCCTCCCCCGCCGGGGGTCCGGCCTGGCTGCGCGGCCTGCTGCTGCTCCGGCGTCAGCGCCTCCACCGGCGCGCCCTCGCCGAGGTCGCTCGGGGGCGAGAGCGCCACCACCTCGCCGCCCGCGAGGCCGCGCCGCACCTGGATGCGGCGGCCGTCGTCGACGCCCGGCTCGACGTCCACGAAGTGGAGCTTCCCGCCCTGCACCAGCGCCACCTGCAGCTTCGCCCCGCGCGCCACCAGCGCCTGCGAGGGGATCGACGGCAAGGGCGGCATCGAGAGGCGCAGCGCGACGTGGACGAAGAGCCCCGGCACGAGCCGCAGCGGCGCCTCGCCCTCCGGCCAGACCTCCACCAGCATGGAGCGCGTGCGCGGGTCGAGCGCGTCGGCGAGGCGGGCCACCCGCCCCGCGATCCGGACGCCGGGCACGGCGTCGAGCGCCACCTCCGCCGGGTCGCCGAGCTTCACGAACGGCGCCACGTCCTGGCCCACGTAGACGAGGATGCGGACGCGGCCCGGGGAGGCCACGTCGACCACCGGCGCGCCGGTGGCGCTGGCGGTGAGGAGCGCGCCGGGGTCGACGTAGCGCGCGGTCACCACGCCGTCGAAGGGGGCGCGCAGCACCTGGTACTCCTGCAGCGCCGCGACGCGGCGGGCGTCGGCCTGCGCCACGCCCAGATCGGCGCGCGCCTGGTCGAGCTCCTGCCGCGACACCACGCCGTGCGGCGCCAGGCGCTCGGCGCGCGCCGCGTTTCGCCGGCGGACCTCGAGCGTGGCGCGCGCGGCGCGCACCTGCTGGTCGGTCTCGGGCGAGGCGATGCGGGCCAGCACCTCGCCCTTCTTCACCGCCTGGCCCTTGTCGACCCTCATCTCCTGCACGTACCCGTTCACCTTGGCGTAGAGGGTCGCCTGCCAGAAGGCGCGCACGTCGCCGGGCAGGGTCACCGTCCGCGCGCCGCTCGGCAGCTCGGCGCGCGCCACCAGCACCGCCGGCCCGCGCTCCGCCGCGCGTGCCAGCCGGTCGCGCTCCCCCGCCTCGCGGCGGTGGCGGGCGGCGAGGAGCAGGGCCACCCCTGCCAGCGCCGCCACGAGCGCGACGGCGAGGACGAGCCCGAGCGCCCGCCGCTCCCGCCCGCGCCGCGCGCCCTCGCCCGCCGCCGGCTCCGCCTCGTGCCGCTGCCAGTCCACGCGCCCTCCCCCTCACCCGTGCGCGGGTGCCGGCCCGCCGGCCCCCGGGTCGCGCAGCTCGCCCTCGAAGCGCACGTCGAGCACGTGCTTGTGCGGCGGCTTGCGGCGGACGAACGTGTAGACGACCGGCACCAGGAAGAGCGTGGTCACCGTCGCCGCGAGGAGCCCCCCGATCACCGCCCGCCCGAGCGGCGCGTTCTGCTCGCCCCCCTCCCCGAGCCCGAGCGCCATGGGGAGCATGCCGAGGATCATGGCGAGCGCGGTCATGATCACGGGCCGCAGGCGCGTCTCCCCGGAGGCCAGCATGGCGGGGAGCGGCCCCGGATCGCGCTCCGCCTCGGCGCGGAAGTCGTTCGCGAACGAGACCAGCAGGATGCTGTTCGAGGTGGCGATCCCGACCGCCATGATGGCGCCCATGAACGACTCGACGTTGAGCGTCGTGCCGGTCACCGAGAGCAGCCACAGGATCCCGCACAGCGCGCCCGGCACCGCCATGAGGATGATGAGCGGGTCGGACCAGGACTGGAACAGCACCACCAAGAGCAGGTAGACGAGCGCGACCGCCAGGAACAGCCCCAGCCCGAGCCGGCCGAACGCCTGGAACATGGCCTCGCTCTGGCCGCGCAGCTTGACGGTCGTGCCGGGGGGCGCCTTCAGCCGGTCGATCGCGCGCTGCACGTCCGAGGCGACCGCGCCGAGGTCGCGCCCGGAGGCGGCGAACTGCACCTCGACGATGGGCTGCACCGTGTCGTGCGCGATGTAGGCGGTCGTGGTGCGCGGCCGCAGCACCGAGAGCGAGCCGAGGTAGGGTGCGCCGACGCCCGGGTCGGCCGGCGAGGCGGGCTGCGGCGCGGCCGAGGGCGCCGAGAGCGGGGTGGTGGCGAGGTCGCCGAGGTCGCGCAGCCGCGCCAGCGGGGTCTGGACCGCGACGTTGTAGTTGATGCCGGTGGCCGGGTTCACCCAGAAGCTCGGCGCGGTGAGCGAGCTCGATGAGAGCGAGGTGAGCAGGCTCGCCGCCACGTCGCGCTCGGAGAGCCCGAGCGCCTGCGCCTGCTGCCGGTCCACGTCCACCTGGATCGCGGGCCGGTCGAAGACCTGCGCGATGTGCGCGTCCGCCGCGCCTGGGACGCGCCGCACCTCGGCGATGGCGGCCTGCGCGTACCTCAGCGCGGCCGCCGTGTCGTGCCCCGCCACCTCCACCTCGAGCTGGGCCGGCAGCCCGAAGGAGAGCACCTGGCTCACCACGTCGGCCGGCTCGAACCAGAACTGGACGCCGGGGAAGCGGCGCGGCAGCTCCGCCCGCAGGCGGTCCTGCAGCGCCGCGGTGGGCCGGTGCCCGGGCCGGAGCGAGACGCGGACCTCGGCGTCCTCGCCCCCGGCATTGCTCGAGGCCACGAAGCCCAGGTTGTACGAGACCGGGACGCCGAGGTTGTCCACCAGCCCCTGCACGTCGCCCTGCGCCAGCTCGCGGACGGCGCCCTCCACCGCCATGACCTGCTGCTCGGTCACCTCGATGCGGGTGCCCGCCGCGGCGCGGACGTGGAGCCGCAGCTGGCCCGTGTCCACCGCCGGGAAGAAGTCGAGCCCGACCACCCGGGTGAGGAGCGCCGAGAGCGCGAGGAGCACCGTGGCCGCGACCAGCACCAGCCCCCGGTGCGCCAGCACGGCGGCCAGCGCCGCCCCGTACGCGTCGCGCAGCCGGTCGAACTGGCGGTCGCGCCACGCGTTGAAGCGGCGCGAGGCGCGCGCGAGGCGCCCGGCCCCCTCGTCCGGACGGCCGTGCTGCTTCTCCATGAGGAGCCGCGCCAGCGTCGGGACGAGCGTGCGCGAGAGCGCGTACGAGGCGAGCATAGCCAGCACCACCGCCAGCGCCAGCGGCCGGAACAGGAAGCGCGCCGGCCCGGTGAGCAGCACCACCGGGAAGAAGACGATGCAGATGGAGAGCGTGGCGGCGAGCGCGGGGGTGGCGATCTGCTGGGCGCTGTCCATGACCACCCGCGTGAGCGAGTGCGGGGTGCCGTCGGGCCAGCGGTTCCCCTGGTTGCGGTGGATGTTCTCCACCTCCACCGTCGCGTCGTCGACCAGCATGCCGATGGCGAGCGCGAGGCCGCCCAGCGTCATGACGTTGAGCGTGTGGCCGGTGAGGAAGAGCCCGATGACCGAGACCAGGATGGCGACCGGGATCGAGCTGCAGACGATCACCATGCCGCGCCAGCTGCCCAGGAAGAAGAGGATCATGAGCGAGACGAGCGCCGAGGCGAGGAGCGCCTCGCGCAGCACCTCGTGCAGCGCGGCGCGCACGAAGGTGCTCTGGTCGAAGTCGAGCCGGAGCTCGATCCCCTCCGGCGCGGTCTTCTGCAGCGCCGGCAGGAGCTCGCGGACGGAGTCCACCACCGCCAGGGTCGAGGAGCCCGCCTTGCGCAGGATGGCGAGGTACGTGGAGCGGCGGCCGTCCACGTGCACCACGTTCGTCTGCACGGCGTAGCCCTCCCGCACGTGCGAGACGTCGCCCAGCCGCACCAGCCGCCCCTCCACCTGGCGCAGCGGCAGCTCGTCGAACTCGCCCACGCGGGTGGGGCTGCCGTTGAGCAGGACGTCGTACTCGGTGTCGCCCAGGCGGGCCGTGCCGGCGGGCAGGATGACGTTGCCGGCGGTCAGCGCGTTCACCACGTCCTGCGGCGACAGCCCGCGCGCGGCGAGCCGCTCCGGGTCGAGGTCCACCATGACCTGCTTCTGGCGTCCGCCGAACGGCGCCGGGGTGGCGAGCCCCTGGATGGTGAAGAGCTTCAGCCGCAGGACGTTGAGCCCGTAGTCGAACGACTCCTGCTCGCCCGCCCGGCCGCCCAGCGTGAGCTGCGCCACCGGGACGTTCGAGGCGTTGAACTGGAGGACGGTGGGCGGCGTCATGCCGGGCGGCATGACGCGGAGGATGGTCTGGCCCACGGCGGTGATCTGGGCGATGGCGCCGCCGATCTCGACCTCGGGCTGGAAGTAGACCTTCACCAGGCCGATGCCGTCGATGGCCTGCGACTCGATGCGCTCGATGTCGCCGACGGTGGTCGAGAAGGCGCGCTCGGTGAGGTAGATGACGCGCTTCTCCATCTCGTCGGCGCTGAGCCCCGGGTAGGCCCACACCACCACCACCACCGGGATGTCCACCGAGGGCAGGATGTCGACGCGCAGCCGCGCCAGCGAGAGCGCCCCGAAGAGAGCGATGGCGAGGCACAGCGTCGCGATGGTGTAAGGCCGCCGCAGCGCCAGCCGGACGAGCCACATGGCTGGTCCTCAGGCGAGCGAGACGGCGGGCGTCAGGGGGAGAGGTCGCATCCCCCGAAGCTAGTTCCGCCGGGCGAGCCCTTCACCCTGCCGCGGGAGCGGGCTGCCGCGCGGGCGCCGCCACCTCGCGCGAGCGGGCGTCCGGGAGCGCGCTCCAGCCGGCGGTGAGGACCAGCGCGATCCAGGTGAGGTCGGCCAGGACGAGGTGGACCACCTGCATCGCCACCGGGGCGAGGAGGAGCAGGTTCACCACGCCCGCGGCGAACTCCACCACCACCAGGGCCGCCAGCGCCAGGGCCGCCCGGCGGGCCCGCGGGTGCCCCTCCGGCCGCAGCGCGACCGCCGCCGCGCCGAGGAGGACCCCGGCCGCCGCCAGCGCGGCGAACGGGTGCGCCACCCGCAGCCGCAGGAGGACGTGCGCGCCGCCGGACAGCTCCTCGCGCAGCCCCGCCGCGAAGCTCACCGCCGGGAAGAGCGTGTCTCCGAGCGCGGCCACCGCGCCCGAGACGCCGGCGAGGAGAAGCGCCACCGCGCCCAGCGCGGCGAGGCGCGAGAGGGTGTCACGGCGCAGGGCGAGCTTCCCGCTGGAGTCCGCCCACCCGGCGGTGAGCGCCAGGGACGCGAGCAGGAAGAAGGTGTTCGCGAGGTGGAGCGCCATGGCGAAGCCGCGGCCGGCCGAGGCGTCCTTCGCCACCCAGCCGAAGAGCACCAACCCCGCGCCGAGCAGCGCCTCGGCGACCATGAAGGCGAGCGAGGCCGCGGCGGCCCGCCGCGCCGCGTGCCCGCGCGGCAGCGCCCGCCGCGCCCAGACGAAGAGCGCCACCACCAGCACCAGCGCGATCCCGCTCGTCGCGCGGTGGGTGAACTCGACCGCCATCTCCGCGCCCGGCGCCCGCGGCACCACCTCCCCATTGCAGAGCGGCCAGTGCTGCCCGCACCCGGCGCCGGAGCCGGTGGCCCGCACGAGGGCGCCCCAGGCGATCACGGCCACGTCGTACGCGAGGACCGCCCAGGCGAAGCGCGCGAAAGCTCTCATGGGAGCGGTACAAAGCACCGCGAGGCCCGCCCCGCAACCGCGCCGAGGGACCCGCCCCGCCCGGAACGCGGCGCCCGCGGTGCATGCACGCCGTGAGTGCGCGGCCTGCCGCTCCCGCCCCGCTCGCCAGCCTCCCGCAGGAGAGTCGATTCCACCGGATGGGCGAGCTAAAGAAGGGGGTGGCCTCTCATGGCCCGCCCGGCCGCCGGGTGGTCCAACGAGAACGGAACGAGCGAACATGCCCGACGCAGGCTCCTCTCCCAGGTGCACCTCAGGCATCCCGGGTCTGGACGACGTCCTGGGCGGCGGCTTCCCCAGCCGGCGCCTCTACCTCCTGCAGGGAACCCCCGGCGCGGGCAAGACGACGCTCGGGCTGCAGTTCCTGCTGGCCGGCCTCGCGCGCGGGGAGCGCGCGCTCTACATCTCGATGTCCGAGACGCGCGAGGAGCTCGTCGCCGTGGCGCGCTCCCATGGCTGGTCCCTCGATGCGCTCGACGTGCTCGAGCTGGCCGAGGACGCGCCCGAGGAGAACACCCTCTTCCACCCCTCCGAGGTGGAGCTCGGCGAGCGCATGCGGCGCATCCTGAGCGAAGTCGAGCGGGTGAAGCCCTCCCGCGTCGTGCTGGACTCCTGCACCGAGCTCCGGCTCCTGGCTCAGAACGGGCTCCGCTACCGGCGCGAGATCCTGGCTCTGAAGAGCGAGCTCGCCGTCGCGGATCGCACCATCCTGCTGGTGGACAACCCTTCCCCCGACGCGCCCGACGTCCTCCTGCAGAGCCTCGCCCACGGCGTGCTCACCATGGAGCAGCTCCACCCCGCCTTCGGCGCCGAGCGGCGGCGGCTCCGGGTGCTCAAGATGCGGGGGGTGGCTTACCGCGGCGGCTATCACGACTTCGTCATCCGCACGGGCGGCCTCCAGGTCTTCCCGCGGCTGGTCGCCGCCGAGCACCGGGGGAGCCTCGACGAGAAGGCGTTCCCGAGCGGGCTCCCCGCCCTCGACGCGCTGCTCGGCGGCGGGCTCGCGCGCGGCACGAGCACGCTCGTCATGGGGCCGTCGGGCTCCGGGAAGTCCTCGCTCGGCACGCTCTACGCGCGCCGCGCGGCGCAGCGCGGCGAGCGGGTCGCGGTGTTCGCGTTCGACGAAAGCCGCGCGACCATGCTCGCGCGCGCCCGCTCGCTCGGGATGGAGCTCGACAGCGCGCTCGCGTCGGGCCTCCTCAGCCTCCAGCAGGTCGATCCCGCGGAGCTCGCGCCCGGCGAGTTCGTGCACCAGGTCCGCCGCGCCGTGGACGAGCATGGGGCGCGGATGGTGATCATCGACAGCCTGAACGGCTTCCTGCAGGCGATGCCCGACGAGAGCTTCCTCATCCTGCAGCTGCACGAGCTGCTCGCCTACCTCGCGCAGAAGGGCGTCATGGCGCTCCTGCTCGTGGCGCAGCACGGCCTCCTCGGCGAGGAGCTCAGCTCCCCCGCCGACGTGAGCTACCTCTCCGACACGGTGGTGCTGCTCCGGTTCTTCGAGGTGGAGGGCGCGGTCCGCAAGGCCATCTCCGTCATGAAGAAGCGCACCGGAGCGCACGAGACGACCATCCGCGAGTACCTCCTCTCCTCGAGCGGCGTCGCGCTGGGCGAGCCGCTCTCCCATCTGCGCGGCGTCCTCACCGGCGTGCCGCTCCCGCGCGAGGCCGGCGGGCGGCCGGGCGAGGCGGAGTGAACGAGGAGGCCAGCTCGGAGCGGCTGCTCGTCCTGGCGCCCACCGGGCGCGACGCGGAGCTGGCGCTGGAGGTGCTGCGGGGGGCGGGCCTGGAGGGGGAGGCGTGCCGCGGGATGGCGCCCCTGTGCGAGGCGCTCGAGGCCGGGGCCGGCGCCGCCCTCCTCGCCGAGGAGGTGCTGTCCCCGGCGCAGGCGGCCCTGCTCACGGCCTGGGTGGCGCGGCAGCCGCCCTGGTCGGACCTCCCGGTACTGATCTTCACGAGCCAGGGCGGCCCGCTCGACCTGCGCGGCCCGGCGCTGGCGCGGCTCGGCACGCTCGGCAACGTCACCCTGCTCGACCGCCCGCTCCGCCGCATGATGCTCGTGAGCGCCGCCCGCGCCGCGCTGCGCGCGCGCCGGCGCCAGTACGCCGCCCGCGACGTCCTCGCCGCGCAGCGGCGCTCGATGACCGCACGCGACCAGTTCCTCGCCATGCTGGGCCACGAGCTCCGCAACCCGCTCGGCGCCATCACGCTCGCGGCGCAGGTCATGGAGCGCAAGGGCGGCGCCGACGCGCGGCAGCTCGGGGTGGTGCAGCGGCAGGCCGCGCAGCTCGGGCGGCTGGTGGACGACCTGCTCGACGTCGCGCGCGTCACCTCCGGGAAGATCACCCTCGAGCGACGCCCGCTCGACCTGGGGGAGCTCGTGACGCGCTCGCTCGAGGCCCTGGAGCCGGTCGCCGCCGCGCGCCCGGTCGCGTTCGCGTTCCGGCCGCCGGGCGAGCCGCTCGCCGTGGAGGGCGACCCGGCGCGGCTCGAGCAGGTGGTCGCGAACCTCGTCCGCAACGCCATCAAGTACACGGCGCCCGGCGGGCACGTGGAGGTGGCCCTCGCCCGCGACGGCTCCGACGCGGTCCTCGTGGTGCGCGACGACGGGATCGGGATCGCCCCTGACCACCTGGCGCACGTCTTCGACCTCTTCATGCAGGTGCCCACCACGCTCGACCGCTCGCAGGGCGGGCTCGGGCTCGGGCTCACCGTGACGCGGACGCTCGTGGCCATGCACGGCGGCGCCATCACGGTCGAGAGCGCCGGCGTCGGGCGCGGCTCGACCTTCACCGCGCGCCTGCCACTCCTGCCCGCCGGGCAGGAAGCGCCCGCCGCCGGCGCCCAGCGCGCGCCGCCCCTGCGCCGCCGCCGGGTGCTGGTGGTGGACGACGGAGAGGACAACCGCGCCGTGATGCAGATGTGCCTCGAGGGCCTGGGCCAGGAGGTCCGGGTCGCCTCCGACGGCCCGAGCGCCGTCGCCCAGGCGCTCGCCGAGCCCTTCGAGGTGATCCTGGTCGACATCGGCCTGCCCCAGCTCGACGGGTACGAGGTGGCGCGCCGCATCCGGAGCGCGCTGGGGAGGGCGCCCTTCCTCGTCGCCGCGACGGGGTACGGGCAGCCGGAGGACCGCCAGCGCTCCCTCGACGCGGGGTTCGACTTTCACCTCACGAAGCCCATCGGCCTGCGCGCCGTCGAGGACGTCCTGCGCCGCGCCGACGGACGTCGGTGAGCCGCCGGCCGACAGCGCCCGATACCGCCGCGCGCCCGAACTGGCGCCGCCCGGCGCGAGCGGTAGACTCGCCCCGTCCCGATCAGGAGCTCGCCCCGATGCCCCGCCTCCGGAACCCGAGCGCCCTCCTCGCGCTCGCCCTGCTCGCCTCGCTCGCGCTCTCCTGCGCCTCCCTCGCGGGCGCGAAGCGCGAGTCGGCGCTTCGCCGCGAGCTGAACGGGTACCAGCTCCCGCGCCCGCTGGCGGCGGTGTGGCCAGACGCGCTGCGGGTCCTCTCCGAGCGCGGTGTGCAGCTCGTCGGACGCGACCGCGCGACCGTCGGACAGCCCGAGCAGAACACCTGGGGCCAGCTCCTCAGCAAGGGCTTCGAGACGCGCGAGGACGGCGGAGGCCGCTGGGTGGCCGAGTCGAACGCGGACGGCGAGCGCCGGCGCTTCCGCGTGCAGGGCACCGACCTCGGGCGCGGCACCTCGATCGTGCGCTACGTCTCCATCCAGGCTCACCCCGACGATCCGGCCGAGGACGAGGCGCGCGCCATCGACCTCGAGCTGGCGCTGGTGCAGCGCGTCGACCCCGGCGCCGCGGCGCGGATGCTCGCCGCGGCCCCGCCCTGACGCCCTCCCCGGGCACTGACGCGCACCCGGGCGCAGGGTCTGTCCCGCGCCACCCACCGAACCAGCCGCCCCATTTCCCAGATGGGGGTGAGTTGCTGTACGCTCGAGTGGATGCCTGTCTCGCTGCTCGCCACGCTGGCGGCCTTGGCGCTCGGTGCGGGCGGCGCACCGCAGCAGGCCGTGCGCGACACGGCGCTGTCCGCCTCGACCTCGGTGCCGGATCGCGCCGTGCTCGGCGAGGCGCTCTCCGCGTCGGGAGGCGCCGAGGCGCTGCGCGACGCGGCGCTGGCCGCGCTCGCTCCGCCGCCCGAGAAGGTCGTCCGCACCACCCGCTCCTTCGGCACCGTCACCATCGACCACCGCGCTCACCTGGCTCGCAAGGCGCACTGCGCCGACTGCCACGGCAAGGGGCCGGTCACGAAGATCGAGTTCACGCCGCGCGTCGCCCACGACCGGTGCATCGGCTGCCACCGCGAGCAGCAGCGCGGGCCGATGGCTTGCCGGCAGTGCCACGAGGTGAAGCCGCCCCCCGCGCCCGCGATGATGCAGGCGAAGGCCGAGCCGCCGCCGCAGGCCGCCGCGCCCACCGCCGGCGCGCCCGCTTCGCCCGCGGCCGCCGCCCCCGCCCTCGCCGCGGCCGCGCCCGCCACGAGCGGGGTCGCCGCCCCCGCCGCGAGCGGCGTCGCCGCGCCCGCTGCGAGCGGCGCCGCCCCGCCGGCCGCGGCCGGCGCCCTGATCGCGCGCTCCACCCCCGCCGACCTGGACTCGCCCGTGGATCGCGACCGGCGGTTCACCCGCATCCTGTCGGCCGGCTTCGCGGGCTCGAGCGGCGCCGGCCAGGGGGCGTCGGGCGGGCCCGCCTTCTACTTCACGGCCCGCCAGGACGGCTACCTGCTCTCGGTCAGCGTCGAGACCCCCGGCCGGACGCTCGGCCTGCTGGGCGGCGGCACCGTCATCCCGCTCCGCCCCCGCTTCAACGCGATCGTCCTCGGCGTCGGCGGCTTCGACGCCGCTCAGCGGCCGTCGCTCAACATGATGCCAGCGCTCGGCGGCCGGGTGGGCGTCGAATGGCTGGGCAATCGATCGACGGTCGGCCTCACGCTCACCGGGCTCTCGGACCTCACCCGTCCGTCCGACGGCGCGGGGGGGAGCGTCGGAGGCTTCACGCTCTCCGTCGCCGCCTCGGTGGGCTGGGTGGTCGCGGACTGAAGCCCTGGGGCCTAAGCCATCGTCACTGCAGGCGTTTCTTGCGGTGACGGGACCTCGCGTCAGACCACTGTGCGTCTCTGGTGTCATCCCACACGTGCCGCAATAATGCTACGTGTAGGCGGATGACCCAGGTGCGCCCCTCCATGAACGAACAGCTCTTCGGAAGCGCCCGTGCTCACGGCCACCTCGCGGAAGACGGGCGCCCGAGGCTGCCCGTCTCGGTTCCGAGCTCGTGTGACGTTCTGGCGCTCGTCCTCGGGCGCCGCTTCGCCGTCGAGTACCAGCCCATCGTGGACCTGCACACCGGCGAGACGATCGGACACGAGGCGCTCTCGCGCTTCTTCGACGCGCAGGGCGGCCCCGTCTCGCCGGGCGCGGTGTTCGCGCGCCTGCACGAGGAACCCTCGCTCCTCCTGTACGTGGAGGCGGAGACGAAGCGGTTCCAGATCGAGAACGCCCCCGACGGCCCCCTCCACCTCAACGTGGACCCCGACAGCTTCCATGCGGGCCGGAACGGCAGCGCGAACGGGCTCCTCGACGTGATCCAGGCGCGGGAGCAGCCGGTGGTGGTGGAGGTCATCGAGACGATGTGCTTCGCCGACGCCCGCTACGGCCGGGAGCTGGTGAGCGCGCTGCGCGAGCGCTCGATGCCGGTGGCGCTCGACGACGTGGGGGCGCCCGACGCGCTCCTCTCGCTCGAGACCCTCAAGGACGCCGACGTGCTGAAGCTCGATGCCTCCTGGCTCGGCCGGATGGGCGACCCCCGCGAGCGCGCCATCCTGGAGGCGCTGCTGGGCCTCGCCCGTCGGCTCGGCGCCCGCACCATCCTCGAGGGCGTGGAGACCGAGTCCCAGCTCGAGCTCGCCGCGGCGCTCGGGGTGGACGCAGTGCAGGGCTTCCTGTTCCGCGGCCAGTTTCGGACCCGCGCCGCGTAGCCGTCCCGCAGCTGCGGCGTCCTGCCGCAGTCACAAGGGGGCCACCTCCGACCTCCTCCTCACAAGCAGTCGCCCGCCGGCTCGGGCTGACAGCGAACTTCATGGTCTCGCAGGATGCGGGGGCTCAGCCGTCGCCGCCGCCGTCCCAGGAGCGCTCGCGGGGGGCGCTCCTCGGATTGGCGGTCGGTGACGCGCTGGGCACCACGCTCGAGTTCAGCGAGCCCAGGGCACCGCCCTTCCCTACCCTCGCCCGCGGCCCACACCGCGAGATCCTCGGCGGCGGCCCATTCCGGCTCGTGGCGGGCCAGGTCACCGACGACACGCAGATGGCCTGCTGCCTGGCCGCCTCGCTGCAGGCACGGGGAGGCTTCGACTGCGACGACGTCGCGTCGCGCTACGTGGCCTGGCAGGAGGCCGCGTTCGACATCGGCACCCAGACGGCCGCGGCGCTGAACGCCATCCGCGAGGGCCGCCCCGCCCAGCGCGCCGGGTTCGAGCTGTGGAAGCGCGCCGCGCGCCGACCGGCCGGGAACGGCGCCCTGATGCGCACCGCGCCCATCGCCGTGCTCCTCGCCGGCGCCGGGGCGCGCCGCGCGGCGGCCCTGGCCGACGCGGCCATCACGCACTTCGACCCGCGCTGCCGCCTCGCCTGCGCCGCCTTCGACGCGGCGCTGGCGGCGGCCATCGAGGCGGACGCGCGGCCCGAGGCGATGCGCGACGCCGCCCTCCGGGAGCTCCCGCTCGCCGCGGAGGCGCTGCGGGCGGAGGGCGCCGGCGCGCGCGACGTGGCGAGCGCGGCGCGGGCGCTCGAGCTGGACCTCGCGCTCGCGGGGGAGCCGGACCCGCGCCTCCACGGCCGCGACGTCCACCTGCACCGCACCCAGGGCTTCGTGCGCGTGGCGTTCCGGCTCGCCTTCTGGGAGCTGCTCCACGCGCCGAGCTTCGAGGAGGCCCTGGTCGACGCGGTGAACCGGGGCGGGGACGCCGACACGAACGGCGCCATCGCCGGCGCGCTCGCCGGCGCCGCGCACGGCGAGGCCGCCATCCCCGCCCGCTGGCGCGAGGCGGTGCTCGGCGCGGTCCCGGCGGCGCCGGGGCCGCTCCGCGACCTCTACCATCCGCGGACGCTGCTCGCGGCGCTCACCCCTCCCCCGCCGCGCTGACGCCCCTCGCCCTCCGCTGGGCCCGCGGCGTGCCATACTGCTCCCATGCTGGGGCTCCTCCTCGCCGCCGCGCTCGCCGTCCCCCCGTCGAGCGCCGTGGTCGCCCGGGTCGAGGACGAGGCGATCACCTCCGACGAGGTGGCGGCCCGCGCCCAGGATGCGGGGCTCCCGATGCTCGCCGCGCTCGAGGCGGAGATCCGCGAGGTGCTCCTGGCGCAGGCGGCGCGCGCCGAGGGGCTGCAGCGCGAGCCCGAGCTCGCGCAGGCCGTGGCCGCCGCGCGCCGGCAGCTCGCGGTCGAGAGCCTCCTCGAGGCGGAGGTGTGGCGCGCGGTCCGCGTCACCCGCGCCGACCTCGTGCCGCCGTTCCACGCGCGCGAGGACCAGGTCCGGCTCTCGCTCGTGCTGCGCGCCACCCGCGAGGAGGCCGAGCGCTCGCTGGCGCGGCTCCGGGGCGGCGAGAGCCTCATCGACGAGGCGAAGGGCTCGCCCGACCCCATCATCCAGTCGAAGTCGGGCGTGCTGGGGTGGGTGGCGCGCCGGAACCTCGCGCCCGCGCTCGCCGAGGCGGCCTTCGCCGCCCCGCTCGACACGCCCACCGGCCCGGTCCAGGTGGCGAAGGGGTACACGATCTTCGTGGTGCACGAGCGCGAGATCGCCGACGAGGCGCGGCTCCCCGAGGCGGACCCGGAGCTGCGCGCCGAGGCGGAGCACCGCCTGCGGCAGGCCGCGCTGGAGCGGTACGTGGCCGGGCTGCGGCAGCGCCAGGCGCGCGCGGACCAGCGGCAAAAGGGGCCGCCGGCCGCGCTCGACGATCAAGCGCTCCTCGAGCGGGAGGCGCTCGCCCGCGGCCACGGCCGGGGGCCGGAGGTCGAGGCGCAGCTCCAGCTCTTCGAGCGCAAGGCGCTCGCGCGCGCGCTGGCGAGGCGCACCGCGAGCGCGGCGGGCCTCCCCTCGGACCGCGAGATCGAGGCGCGCTACCGCGAGCAGCTGGCGGTGGTCACTCCCGCCGGTGCGCGGCCCTTCCAGGAAGTCCGGGCGGTCATCGGTGAGCAGCTGCGCCGGGAGCGGGCCCAGGCGGCGGTGGACGCGCTCGTCGCGCGGCTGCGGCGAGGGGCGCGGGTGGTCCTGGACGAGGGGTCGCTGCCGCCGCCGCCCTCGGGACGGCGCTGAATCAAGCGCGCGGCGTGCTCTCGCAGGGCGCCTCCCACGGGCGGGGTTTCCTCTCACCCGCGCAGGCGGTTCTTGCGGCACTTCACCCACTGAACCCAGAGTTTTCTTACCCCTAGTGACGACGATCATGCAGTTCCTGCGTTGCGTGCGGCACGTTGCCGCACGCGAGACGCGGAGTGTAGGCAGGCTCGCCGACATTTGCTAACCGTGACGCCTTCGCAGCTCGGCTCGGCTCCAGCACCCGACTCCTCGCGCCCGCGAGGCGTGGCGGCGCGCGGAGCGTATGGGGGTTCACGATGCCATCACGTCCGGGTATCCCGGCTCCGCGCATGCACCGGGGAGCGCTGTGCTCCCTCGCCGCACTGCTCCTCGCCTGTGGCGGACAAGGCCCGGCCGCTACGGGAGCGGGCTCCGCCGCCGCGACGCCGCCGGCCGCCTCGCCGGCCACTGCCGCCCGGCGCGTGGCCCCGGGCGCTCGCGCGCTCAACGCCCCCACCGCGGCCGCCAGCCACCAGGAGTTCAAGGCGGCCGGGTACACGTGCGCGGACTGCCACCCGTGCGGCGGCATCACCACCGGCCACGGCGCCACCTGGATGGACCCGGCGAGCCCCGCCTTCCACGCGCTGGCCGCCAACCGGAAGCTCTCCGACTGCCAGACCTGCCACGGCGCGAACCTGGACGGCGTCGGCGGCCAGACGACCGTCGGGTGCCAGAGCTGCCACGGGCCCACGTGGCGGACGAGCTGCACCATGTGCCACGGCGGCACCGATGGGACGACCGGCGCGCCGCCGAAGGCCACCTACGGCAACTCGGGCGACGCCGTCCGCGTCGGCGCGCACACCGCGCACGTGGCGGGCAGCGCCACCGCCCAGGCGCTCGCCTGCGACGTCTGCCACGTGGTCCCGACCGACGCCCTCGACCCGGGCCACGTCGACGGCCCGAACGCCACCGTCACCTTCGGCGGCCTGGCGGTCCAGGGGGGCGCCACCCCGGCCGCCTGGGACCGCGCGGCGCCCACCTGCTCCGGGACGTACTGCCACGGCAACTTCAAGAACGGCAATGCGCAGAACGCGCCCGACTGGACGCAGGTCGGCAAGGAGCAGGCGAAGTGCGGCACGTGTCACGCGCTCCCGCCGGGCGGCACGCACCCGTCCGTCCCGGGCGACCTGACCGGCTGCGCGACGTGCCACCCCGCCTCGGTCGACGCCGCCGGCAAGGTGCTGCCTGGGCCGGGCGGGAAGCACCTCGACGGCGCGGTCGACGTGACCGCCGGCCACTCCACCACCTGGATGGCGCCGGTGAGCCCCGACTTCCACGCGACCTCCGCCAACCGCGGCCTCGGCGCCTGCCAGAGCTGCCACGGGCAGGACCTCGCGGGCGGCTTCACCGGCGTCTCCTGCGCGCAGTGCCACGGCGCCGCGTGGGCGACCACCTGCACCATGTGCCACGGCGGCTCCCACGAGCCGAGCGGCGCGCCGCCCAAGGCGACCTGGGGCCACGCGGCCGACCTCGTCCGCGTCGGCGCCCACACCGCGCACGTGAAGGCGAGCGCGTCCGCGCCGGGTTACGACTGCGCGCTCTGCCACGTGAAGCCCGCCGACGCCTTCGCCCCGGGACACATCGACGGCGCGACGGCGGCGGTCCAGCTCGGCGGGCTCGCGCTCGCGGGCGGCGCCGCGCCGCCGCCCTGGAACCGGGCCGCGCCCACCTGCGCCAGCACCTACTGCCACGGCGCCTTCCCGAACGGCAACGCGCAGAACCTCCCCGACTGGACGAAGATCGGCCAGGGCCAGGCCTCCTGCGGCACCTGCCACGGCCTCCCGCCCGGCGGCGCGCACCCGGCGGTCGCTGCCGAGCTCACCGGCTGCGCGGTCTGCCACCCCGACTCGGTGGACGCCTCGGGCGCGGTGAAGCCGACCAGCGCCGGCGGCAAGCACCTCGACGGCGCGGTGGACGTGAAGGCGAGCCACGACCCGAGCTGGGTCGATCCGGCCAGCGCGAGCTTCCACGCCCTCTCCGCGAACCGGGGCCTCGCCGCCTGCCAGACCTGCCACGGGCAGGACCTCGGCGGCGGCTTCGCCGGCGTCTCCTGCGCCCAGTGCCACGGGGCGGCCTGGAAGACCACCTGCACGATGTGCCACGGCGGTACAGACAACGCGACCGGCGCGCCCCCCAAGGCCACCTGGGGCCAGTCCGGCGACGCCGTGCGGACCGGAGCGCACGGCGCGCACGTCGGCGGCAGCGCCCGCGCGCAGGCCTACGACTGCGTCGTCTGCCACGTCACCCCGGCCGACGCGCTGAGCGCCGGCCACGTGGACGGCCCGCTCGCGACCGTGACCTTCGGCGGCGTCGCGACCACCGGCTCGCTCGTCCCGACCTGGGATCGCTCCTCGGCGACCTGCGCCAGCACCTACTGCCACGGCGCGACGCTCCAGGGCGGCACGAACACGAAACCCACCTGGACCACGCTCGACGGCACGCAGGCGAAGTGCGGCACCTGCCACGGCGCGCCGCCGCCGGCGCCGCACCCGGCCGTCTCGGGCGGCCTCGGCTCGTGCGCCATGTGCCACCAGGGCTCCGTCGACGCCACGGGCGCCGTGAAGCCCTATCCGGCTGGCCAGCACCTCGACGGCACGGTCCAGAACAACGCCTACCACCCGGCCAGCTGGGGTGATCAGGCGAGCCCAGGCTTCCACGCCTTCACGGCGAACCAGGGCCTCGCCACCTGCCAGAGCTGCCACGGCGCGGCGCTCGACGGCGGCTCCGCCGGCGTGGCCTGCGCGCAGTGCCACGGGGCGGGCTGGGCGTCGCGCTGCACCACCTGCCACGGCGGCACCGACAACGCGACCGGCGCGCCGCCCCGCACCACCTGGGGCCAGGCGGCCGACCTCGTCCGCGTCGGCGCGCACTCGTCCCACGTCGGCGCGAAGCTCTCCTCGCCCATCGACTGCGGCGCCTGCCACGTGAAGCCGGCCGACGCCTTCGCGGCGGGCCACCTCGGCGCCGGGTCGGCCGAGGTGAGCGCCTCGCTCGGCTGGGACCGCGCGAGCGCCACCTGCGCGACCGCGAGCTGCCACGGCACCGCGCTCTCCGGCGGCACCCTCACGAAGCCGGTCTGGACCAAGGTGGACGGCACGCAGGACGCCTGCGGCACCTGCCACGGCCTCCCGCCGACCTCCGGCCACGTCGCGCGCACCGACTGCGGCACCTGCCACGCCGGCTACACCGCGACGACGGTCAACGCCGCGGCGCACGTGAACGGCAAGGTCGACGTGGTCCCCATGACCTGCAGCCTCTGCCACGGCGACGGGACCCGCGCCGGGATCTCCGGCGCGGATGCGAACGTCCAGGCGGCGCCGCCGGTCGACAGCCACGGGAGCGCGGCGGTGACGGCGCGCGGCGTGGGCGCCCACCTCGGCCACGTGAACCAGGCCAACTTCCGGGCGGCGCCGATCGGCTGCGCGGAGTGCCACTTCAACGCCGTGCCGGCGGCGGGCGACACGAGCCACGCGAACGGCGCGGTCGCCTTCGCCTTCGGCCCGCTGGCGAAGAACGCGAGCTGGGGCGGCGTCACGCCCAACCCCACCTGGAACGGGACGAGCTGCGCCAGCACGTACTGCCACGGCGCGTTCAAGAACGGCGCGAACGCGACCATCGCCTGGGCGCAGGACGTGACGCTCTCGTGCACCTCCTGCCACGGGGCGCCCCCCGGCGGCGGCCACCCGCAGAACACCGCGTGCGGCAACTGCCACACCGGCTACACGGCGACGAGCGTCAACAAGGCAACGCACGCGAACGGCGCGCTCGATGTCGTGGCGATGACCTGCACCTCCTGCCACGGCAAGGCGGGCCAGACCGCCACCGCGGCCGCGCCGCTCAACGCTGCCCCGCCGGTCGACACGCTCGGCGCCTCGACCGGCCTCCGCGTCGGCGCGCACCAGGCCCACGTGGCCGGCAAGACGTACACGAGCGGCATCGCCTGCCAGGACTGCCATCCGAGCGTCGGGACCTACACCTCGACGCACGCGAACGGCGTCACGAACGTCGCCTTCACGAACGGCACGAGCGCGAGCTTCAACGTCGGCACCTATACCGCGCGCAGCGGGACGACGGCCGCGAGCTGCGCCTCGACCTGGTGCCACGCCGTGAAGGACGTGAGCGGCTCGAGCTCCGGCGGCACGCTGCAGACGCCGGCGTGGTCCGGCAGCATCACGTCGTGCACCGCCTGCCATGGCACGCCTCCGAGCACCGGCCGGCACAGCAGCGAGAGCGCGCACCGGGTGTCCTGCAGCTACTGCCACGGCGGCACCTACACCAGCACGACCGTGGACAAGACGCGGCACGTGAACGGCGTCATCGAGGTGAACGGCTCGCGCATCCGCAGCTGGAATGCCTCGACGCGGACCTGCTCCCCGACCTGCCACGGCAGCGAGACCTGGGACAGTGGAAGCGGCGGCAGCGGCGGCTGGGGCCACTAGCGCACCGAGGGGGAACCGAACCATGACACGCTCGAGCTTCGAGATGCCGATTCACCAGCTCGCCCTCCTCTGCTGCCTTGGGATGGGCCTCGTCCTCGCCGCCTGCGGCGGCACCGCGCCGTCCGCCGCGACCGGCACCGCCGCCAAGGCAGCTGCCTCGAAGGCGCTCACCGCGCCGGCCACCTGCACCGGCAGCGGCGCGCACGACAAGCACGCCGCGATGGGGATGGACTGCGCCGTCTGCCACCCGGACGGCGGGACGTACGGCTTCAGCGCCTACGCCTATCCCGGCGGCACCGGCACGGCCGGCGGCACGGTGCTGGTCGGCTCCGCGGCCGGCCAGACCACCTGCGCCGTCGCCTGCCACGCGCCGCTCGGGAGCGATCCGCACTACGTCACCTGGGGCACGGCGGGGCCGCTCGACTGCACCGCCTGCCACAGCACCACCGCGCTCGCGCCGGGACACCCGAAGCTGCCCGACGCGGTCACCCGCGACACCTGCCTCGGCTGCCACGACCAGTCGCAGCACACGAGCGGCAAGGTGAAGCTGCGGGCGCACGAGCCCGCCTGGATGGCCCAGACGGATCCGAGCTTCCACGCGTTCTCCGCGAACCGCGGCCTCGCTGCGTGCGAGGACTGCCACGGCCGCGACCTCACCGGCGGCGCGAGCGGCGTCGCCTGCGCCTCCTGCCACGACGCGAACCTGCCGGCCGGCGTGACCACCTGGGCGAAGAACTGCACCATGTGCCACGGCGGCCAGAACGACGCGAGCGGCGCCCCGCCGCGCACCACCTGGGGGAAGGACGCCGACCTCGTGCGGGTGGGCGCGCACGCCCCGCACGCCGGCGGCAGCGCGCTCGCGCCCGCCTTCGACTGCGAGCTCTGCCACGTGAAGCCGGCCGACGCCTTCGCGATCGGCCACCTCGACGGCGACACCGCCACGGTGACGTTCGGCGGGCTCGCCCTGCGCGTCGGCGCCGTGGCGCCGGCCTGGGACCGGACCACCGCCACCTGCAGCAACACCTATTGCCACGGGACGGCGCAGCCCGTCTGGACCGGCGGCCCGTCCCAGGGCGCCTGTGGCACCTGCCACGGTCTCCCGCCCGCGACGGCGCAGCACCCGGTGGTGGCCGCCGAGCTGACCGGCTGCGCGGTCTGCCACGCGAAGACCATGGACGCGGCCGGCCAGATCATCCCGCCCAGCCAGGGCGGCATGCACCTCGACGGCGTGGTGCAGTCCACCGGCCACGACCCGTCGTGGATGGACACGGCGAGCACGAGCTTCCACGCCTACGCGGCGGAGCGCGGCCTCGGTCCTTGCCAGGCCTGCCACGGCCAGGACCTCTCCGGCGGCCTGGCCCAGGTCGCCTGCGGCCAGTGCCACGACCGGACGCAGCCCGACGGCACCGTCCTCGCGTGGTCGAAGAACTGCCTCATGTGCCACGGCGGCGTGGACAGCCAGACCGGCGCCCCGCCCCGCGCCACCTGGGGCAACGCCGCCGACCCGGTCCGCGTGGGCGCCCACACCCTCCACCTCGCGGGCAGCGCCCTCTCCGGCCCGGTGGCGTGCACGAGCTGCCACACCGCCATCACCGACGTGTTCACCCCTGGCCACATCATGAACGGCATGGCCCACCTGACGTTCGGCGGGCTCGCCACGGCGGGGGGCGCCAACCCCTCCTGGAACCGCGCCACCGCGACCTGCGCCAGCACGTACTGCCACGGCGGTTACTCGGGGACGTACACGTACACCGCCTGGGACTATTCGGTCGATCAGCCGGTCCAGGTCACGACCAGCTACAGCGGCGGCAACGGCCTCCCGCTCTGGACCGACGGGCCGATGACCTGCACCTCCTGCCACGGCAACCCGCCGAACAAGAACGGGTACTGGCACGTCGGCCACCCCGGCGGGAGCCAGTGCGAGCTCTGCCACCCCGACGCCTCTTCCGGGAGCGCCGGCTCGGTCATCACCAACCCGGCGCTGCACGTGAACGGCACGGTCGAGGTCACGCCGACGTGGAAGTCGACGTGCTTCGGCTGTCACTGACGGTGGCGACCGCTTCCTGAATGGACCGGCGCCCCTTCCCGGCACGGGGAGGGAGCGCCGGCCGCTTCAGCTCACGAGGGGCGCCTGCGGCCCGTCGCCGCGGTTTGACTCAGCGCCAACTCGCCTCGCCCCACCTGACCTCACACCGCTGGATCCGCGTCAAGGTCTTGACGCCTGGGACCATGGTACGCGGCGACACTGGCCCTCGCCTGATCGGCGAAGGTCCGAGCAGGGGGGAAGCATGACGCGCACGACAAGGTGGTCGGCGACGCTGGCCGCGGCGGCGGGGCTCTCGCTCCTCGTCGCCGGCTGTGGCGGGAGCGCCGACGGCGCCACGTGGCAGCGGCGTGTCGTCTCGAAGCGGCCGGCGGCGACCGCGACGCAGTGCACGCCCACCGGCGCGCACGCCAAGCACGACGCGTCCGGCATCGCCTGCGCCGTGTGTCATCCCTGTGGCGGCGTCCTCGCCTTCAACGGCTACACGTACACGGGCGGCACCTCCGCCACCGGCACCCTCACGCCCGGCAGCGGCACCACGCCGACCACCTGCGGCGTCGGCTGCCACAGCCCGCTCGGCGCGCCCGCCCACACGGTGGCGTGGAACCAGGGCACGCTCAACTGCACCGACTGCCACACGCTCACGGCGCTCCCGGCCACGCACCCCGCCCTCGGGATCGCGAACCCGACCCGCGACGACTGCCAGATCTGCCACGACGTCACGAAGCACACCCAGGGAACGGTCAAGTTCATCTCGCACGCGACCTCCTGGATGGACCAGGCCGACCCTGGCTTCCACGCCTTCTCCGCGGACAAGAGCCTCGCCACCTGCCAGGCCTGCCACGGCCAGGATCTGAAGGGCGGCTCGGTGGGCGTGGCGTGCGGGCAGTGCCACGACCAGGCGCTGCCGGCCGGCGTGACCACCTGGTCGCAGAACTGCGTCATGTGCCACGGCGGGACGGACAACCAGACCGGCGCTCCGCCCAGGGCGACTTGGGGCCAGGCGAGCGATCCGGTTCGCGTCGGCGCGCACAGCGCGCACCTCGCCCCGACCGCCATCTCCCCCGGCTTCGGCTGCGTCGTCTGCCACGTGAAGCCCGCCGACGCCTTCGCCGCCGGCCACATCGACGGCCCGACCGCCACCGTCACGTTCGGCGGCACCGCCGTCGGCGACACGCCGCCCGCCGCCTGGAACCGCGCCGCCCCGACCTGCTCCGGCACCTACTGCCACGGCAACATGCGGAACGGGAACACCGCCAACGCGCCCGACTGGACCAAGGTCGGCCAGCAGCAGGCCGCCTGCGGCACCTGCCACGGCATCCCGCCCCCGGCGCCGCACCCGAAGAGCGGGAGCAGCCTCACCGTCTGCTCGATCTGCCACGACAAGACGATGAACCCCGACGGCACCATGATCCCGCCGTCGAACGGCGGCCTCCACCTCGACGGCGCCATCGAGGCGAGCGGACACGACCCCTCGTGGATCGACCCGACGAGCCCCGACTTCCACGCCTTCACGGCCGTTCGCGGCCTCTCGAGCTGCAAGACCTGCCACGGCGCGCTCCTCGACGGCGGCGTGAGCGGCGTCGCCTGCGCCGACTGCCACAACGGCAGCCGGGCCTCGAACTTCGCCACCTGCATCGGGTGCCACGGCGGCGACGCGAACGCGACCGGCGCTCCCCCGCGGACGATCTGGGGCCAGGGGAACGACCTCATCCGCGTGGGCGCCCACACGAAGCACGTGGGCTCGACGCTGGCCACGCCGTTCGACTGCGCGGTGTGCCACGTGACGCCCACCGACATGTTCTCGCCGGGCCACATCGACGGCCCCTACGCCACCGTCACCTTCGGCGGCGTGGCGACGAAGGGGTTCGCGCCGCCGGCCTACTCACGGCCGAACGGCGCCACCTGCGCCAGCACGTACTGCCACGGCGGCTTCAAGGGCACGTACACGTACACCTCGTGGGACTGGTCGCTCGACCAGCCCGTCTACGTGACGGTCTCCTACGCCGGCAAGAACGCCACGCCCGCCTGGACGGACGGACCGATGACCTGCGGCTCCTGCCACGGCAACCCGCCGCGCACCGGCTACTGGCACAGCGGCAATCACGGCGGCGGCAACCAGTGCCAGGTGTGCCACCCGGACGCGACGGGCACCACCGCCGGCGTGGGCACCGGCATCTCGAACCCGGCGCTGCACGTCAACGGGGCGGTGGACGTGGCGCCGCGTTGGGGCTCGAGCTGCTTCGGCTGTCACTGACGCGCTGAAGACCTCGCTCACGGCCGCTCGCCCGGACAGGGTGGGCGGCCGTTCGCGTTTCGCGAGCGGGTGAAAAGCCCCAGCGGTCGCGTCCGGCTGGTTTCTCCCCCGGACGATGGCCCAAAGCAGGCGCTCGTCCCCCGTGCGGAGCGCCGTCCGCGCAACCGATGCGCCTCGCACGCACCGGGAGTGACGGACCGTCGCTCACTGCGCGGTAAGGCCTGCGACCTTCCGCCGCAGCGCCCATGGAGCGAGCGCCTGGGACCGGGGCGACCTGACCAGCGCCTTGGGTGATAGCGCCCACTCGCCGCCAATTCCCCCATCGCCCTGCCGCAGCCAACCATCTGCTTTTACAGCGGTTGGCGCCTTTGCCGCGCTGGCACTTTCGATGCTTAGGGCTCCTGCACCGAAGTGGGGCTGGTCGCAGGGAGAGGTGGGGCCTGGCCGCCCGCCCACAGGAGAGACATGAAGCAGCGCGTCGCCATCGCCGCCGTCCTCGCTGCCCTCGCGGCCCTGCCGCAGGCCGCCGACGCGCAGGCGATCCGCGCCCGCTATCTCTACAGCCTCTCCACCCTGAACGGCTTCATCCCGTTCCAGGGCGCCCGACTCTCTTACGACGCCCGCGACGACGAGCTGTTCGTCCTCGGCGGCGGCGGGGTCCGCGTCTTCAACCAGAGCGGCATGGAGGTCTTCGCCTTCGGCGAGGACCGCGAGCTCGGCAGCGTCCTCTCCATCGCCGCGCTCGACGACGGCGAGCTCATGGCCCTCACCGCCGACCAGCAGCTCACGCTCGTCCGCTGCAACTTCCGCGGCGAGGTGCTGCACAAGGTCGCGGTCACCGGGTTGCCTCCGTCGCTCACGAACTTTCGGCCGGGCGGGCTCCGTCAGGCCCAGGGTCACCTGTACCTGTGCGACTTCGGCGCGATGAAGGTCGTCGTCACCGATCTCGAGGGCCGGTTTCAGCAGCTCCTCGACGTCGGCCCGATGCTCGAGGTGAAGAACGAGCAGCAGCGGCAGGACCTCGGGTTCAAGGGGTTCAACGTCGATCGCGAGGGCAACGTCCTCTTCACCATCCAGCCGCTCTTCAGGGCCTTCGTCCTCTCGCTCGACGGCAAGCTCCGCCCCTTCGGCCAGCGCGGCGGCGCGCCGGGCAAGTTCAACATCGTCGCCGGGATCGCCGCCGACGAGCAGGGCCGCATCTACGTCACCGACCTCCTCAAGTCGGCGGTGCTGGTGTTCGACAAGGAGCTCCGCTTCCAGCGCGAGTTCGGCTACCGCGGCCCGAACCCGGAGAACCTGCTCGCGCCGGTCGACATCGAGGCGGGCCATGGCCGCGTCTTCGTCTCGCAGTACGCGCGGCGCGGCGTCAGCGTCTTCCAGATCGAGGACGCCGCGCAGCTTTTGAACTGAGAGTTCATTCACTGTTGTGGGGGAGAGCAGTCGCAGTCGCAGCTCAAACGCAGCAGGTCAGCAGTCCAACAGAAGGGGAGAGTCAATGAAGCTTCTCAAGATCACGTTCGCGGCGGTGTTCGCGCTTGCCTTCGGCAACGCGTACGCCTTCCACTCCGGCGGCGTCGGCGAGTGCGAAGGCTGCCACACGATGCACAACTCCTTCGAGGGCGCGAAGATGACCCCGAAGGGCGGGACGATCCTCCAGTCGGGGATCTACCTCCTCAAGGCCAGCGACCAGTCGTCGGCCTGCCTCAACTGCCACGAGGGTCCGCTGGACCGCCCGAGCAGCTACCACATCGCCACCCCGGACAGCCTGATGGTCGGCGACTCCGTGCCGGGCACGCTCCTCACCTCGGCGCAGGTCCCCCAGACCCAGACCCCGGGCGGTGACTTCGGCTGGGTGAAGAAGACCCTGAACTTCAAGGTGCGCGGCGCGCTGACCTCGATCGAGGGCGACCGCCACGGCCACAACATCGTCGCGGCCGACTACGGCTACAACAAGGACGCGATCCAGACCGTCGCGCCGGGCGGCACGTTCCCCCGCGAGAACCTGGCCTGCTCCTCCTGCCACGACCCGCACGGCCGTTACCGCCGTGACGCGACCGGCGCGATCGCCACCACTGGCCTCCCGATCTTCAACTCCGGCTCGTACAACACCAGCGCCGCCCCGGTCGCTGGCAAGGGTGCGGTCGGCGTGTATCGCCTCCTCGCCGGCAAGAACTACCAGCCGAAGTCCTTCTCCGGCACGGGCAGCTTCGCCTTCGCGAACGACCCGCCCGCCGCCGTCGTCGCCGGCAACTACAACGCCTCCGAGGGCACGGACGGCTCCGCGCTGGTCCGCGTCGCTTACGGCCAGGGCATGGCCGAGTGGTGCGCCAACTGCCACGGTGGGATGCTCGAGAACGGCTACACCTCCGGCATGCCCGGCCTGGTTCACCCGGCCGGTAACCTCGCCAAGCTCCCGTCGTTCATCGTGACGAACTACAACAGCTACGTCACCTCGGGCATCATGACGGGCGCGCAGGCCACCGCGTACACCACCCTGGTGCCCTTCGAGCTCGGCACGAACGACTACACCGCCCTCGCGGCGGCCGTCGCCTCGCCGAAGTTCGGCGCGGACACCACCAACGCCCCGAACGTCATCTGCCTCTCCTGCCACCGCGCGCACGCGTCGGCCTTCGAGAGCATGACCCGTTACAGCATCTACAACGAGTTCATGACGATCGCGGACGCCTCGGGCAACGCCATCTACGACCCGAGCACGGCCGACGGCAAGATCAACATGGGCCTCGACCAGACCGCCCTGCAGGTCGCGTACTACGGCCGCGCGGCGACCGCGTTCGGGCCGTACGCCCGCGGTCTCTGCAACAAGTGCCACGCGAAGGACTAGCCGTCCTCCGCTGCTGCTGACGTGAGAGGGGGGCCGCGAAAGCGGCCTCCCTTTTTTTATTCCCGACCGTGGCGCGATGCCGCCGCAGCCGATTTCGCGATCGCCCGGTCGCTCGGCCGGGTTACGATGGCCCTCTTCCTGGGAGGCCCGATGAGGAGCGCCACGACCTGGCTCGCGCTGGCCATGTGCGCCTTCGCCTGTGCGGCACCGGCGCGCTCGCAGCGCACCCTCCCTCCCCTCGGGGACGAAGGGGAGGTGTACGTCTACCTCGAGCCCTTCCCGGCCGAGGCTGAGCACCTCGCCTTCACCGTGTCCGCCGCGCAGGTGGCGCGCGCCGACGGGCCCGCCGCTCCGCTCGAGCTGCTTCTCCCTAACCTGGGTGGCCTCGGGACCAGCCGGCAGCGGCTGCTCGCCTGGGGACGGCTACCGCCCGGGGACTACACCTCGCTCCTCCTCACGGTGAAGCGCGCCACCCTCGGCTCGCCCGAGGGTCGCTCCGACCTGCTCGTACCGCCGGAGCCCGACCGCGTCCCGGTGGCGTTCCAGGTGGAGCGCGGGCGGGCCACGCTGGTCGCGCTCACGCTGCAGTACGCGCGCTCCGTGGACCGGAGCTTCGCCTTCTCGCCCGCTTTCACGGCCGAGCAGGCGCGGACGCCCGTCGAGCAGCTCATCGGCTACTGCTCCAGCACCGCCCTCGCCAGCCTCACCGCCTTCGACCGGCACCGGCACCGGGCGCTGGCGGTGACGCCGGTCGGGCGCGCCCCGGAGGGCGTCGTGCTCGACCGCCGCGCCCACCGCGCGTACGTCGCGCTCCCTGGCGAGGACCAGGTGGAGGTCCTGGACCTCGCCACCGGCGCCGATCTGCAGCGCCTCCCGCTGCGCGGCGGCGATCGGCCGCGGGAGCTGGCGCTCACGCCGGACGGGCAGGCGCTGGTGGTCCTCAACCAGGGCTCCTACTCAGTGAGCTTCCTCGACCTGTCCACCGCCAGCGAGCTCGCCCGCGCGCCGACCGGCGAGGAGCCCTACTCGCTCCGGCTCGACCGCTCGGGCCGCCGCGCCTACGTCTTCAACCGGCGCTCCAACACCGTCACGGTGGTGGACCTGCCAAGCCGGCAGGTCGCGGCGACGGTGCCGGTGGACGCCGAGCCGCTGCGCGGCCAGGTGGACCGGACGGGCGGGCGGCTCTACGTCGTCCACGGCGGCTCCTCCTACCTGACGGTGCTCACGCTGCCCGACCTCACGGTGGCGAGCCGCCTCTACGTCGGGCTGGGGGCGAGCGCGGTCGAGGTGGACGTCCGCACCGACCGCGTCTACGTCGCGGTCGGTCGCACCCTCGAGGTGTTCGACCCGCTCTCCATCGTCCCCATCGACAGCTTCGAGCTGCCCGGCGCCGCCTCGACGCTGGCGGTGGACGAGGTGGAGAACACCCTCCTGGCCGTCCTCCCCGACCTCCGCGCCGTCGCCTTCATCGACCTCACCAGCCGGCACCTGACGGGCCTGGTGGACGTCGGCGAGTCGCCCTACGCCACCGCGATCGAGGGGGAGCTCCGCTGAGCGATGCCGGCGCGGAGCGATGCCAGCGCGATCGCGGCCCGGGCGCTCTGCGCCCTGGTGCTCGCCGCGTGGGCCGCCGCCGCGCGCGGCGACAGCCTCTCCGCGGTGGCCGAGCCGAGCTACGTCAACTCGGTGACCCGCACCACCGACGCGGCCGGCAACGTCACCGAGAGCCGCATCAGCCAGTGGCTGCAGCGCTACCGGCTGGCGCTCGACAAGCAGCTCTTCCCGCTCGTGAGCTTCTCGGGCGGCGGGCTCTACGAGTGGACGCTCGGGAAGACCTCGCTCGACGGCGTCCGCACCGACCAGGACCTGAAGCGCTGGACGGGCTACGGCCGGCTCACCCTCGGCACGCCGGTGCTGGGCGGCGGCCTCAGCTACGATCGCACCGAGGAGAGCTCCAGGGTGACGACCGCGGGGGAGGCAGTGAGCGCCCCGACCCGGTTCCGCGAGAGCTACACCGCCTACGCCGGCTGGAACCCGGCCGACCTGCCCTCCCTGCAGCTCCGCCTCTCGCGCAACCTGAGCTACGACGGCTCCCGCCGCGCCCTCGACAACGCCACCGACGAGGTGTTCCTCGGCGCGATCTACCCGCCCGACCGCGACACCGACCTCCGCTACAGCTTCCGCTACACCGACAACACCGACCGGGTGAAGCGCAGCGAGTCGCGCGACGTCGTGAACGCCGGGCGGATCACCCGCTCCGACCACCTCCTCGACAACCGGCTCCAGACCTATGTGTCCTACAGCCTGGCGGCGCGCACCACGGACGTGCTGGCGGTAGGGAACGGCGGCACGGTGGCGGTGCCGCAGGTGCCGAGCGCCGGCCTCTCCCTCATCGAGGACTTCCCGGCCACCCCGGAGCGCGACACCCTGGCGCCGAACCAGCGCCTCGTCGACGGCGACCTGGCCGGCAGCGCCGGGATCGACCTCGGGTTCGCCCCGGTCCTCGCCGGCGACGTCAAGCTCCGCGATCTCGGCGCGCAGTTCGGGACCTCGCTCTCCACCGTCAACACCCTCTACCTCTGGGTGGACCGGCAGCTCCCGGACGCGGTCGCGAACGCCGTCTCCTTCGACGTCTACCGGAGCGACGACAACGTCACCTGGGCGCGGGTGGACAAGGCGATCCCCGCCGGCGGCGGGGCGCCGGTGCAGTTCAGCTCGCTCTTCAACCGGTTCGAGATCACCATCCAGCAGACCCAGGCGCGCTACCTCAAGGTCGTCGCCAAGGGCATCCTGCCCTCGGTCACCGCGGACCAGCGCTACGCGAACATCCTCGTCACCGAGCTCCAGTTCCTGCAGATCGTCCCCGCCGAGCAGGCGCGCGCCAGCCACACCGACGTGAGCGGCGTGCTGACCGCCTCGGCGCGCTACCAGATCCTGAGCGTCCCGAACCTCGCCTACGACACCTCGCTCTTCATCACCCACCGCCTCGGCCCGGCGCAGTACACGTGGAGCCTCATGAACGGCCTCTCGCTCACGAAGCGGCTCTCGCCCATCGTCGGCCTGAGCGCTCGCCTGGACCGCGCCGACTCGGACGAGACGCGCGGGCACGTGTCCTCGAACCGCTTCAGCGCCACGCTGGCCGCCGACCCGCTCCCGACCCTCGGCGCCAGCGCCACCTACAACGCCCAGCTCGGGCAGAACGCGGCCGGCACCTCGTTCGGCAACGGCGCCACCGCCGGCGTCCGGGCCGACCTGTACCAGGGGGTGAGCCTCTCCGCCAACGCCAGCTACAACGCGGGCCGGAACGAGAACGGCCAGACGATCACGAACGCGGTCCTCGGCGCGAACACGACCCTCACCCCGAACCGCCTCCTCGCGCTCACCGGCAGCGCCGCCGTCAGCTCCTCCAGCGCCTCGGCCGGGGCCGGCCGCCCCGAGACGACCGATCGCTCGCGCCGCCTGGAGGGCACCGCCTCGTTCACGCCGGTGCCCGCGCTGGCGCTCTCCGGCGGCGTCGCCCGCGTCATCGGGACCCGCGGCACCACCACGCTCGCCAACTTCAACGGCAGCTTCTCGCCCTTCCCCGGCGGCACCCTCTTGCTCCGATTCGGATACTCGGAGACGCTCGACACCGCCGCCGACCTCAAGACCCGCCAGTACGGGCCGTCGCTGCGCTGGAACATCCGCCAGGGCACCTTCGTGGACGTCTCCTACAGCCTCAACGACACCCACTCTCCGGCGCTCGACACCAGCTCCCGCTCGCTGTTCGCGGGGCTGGTGCTGGCGCTCCGCTGACCGCGCATGCCGAGGAGCCACATGCACCCGTCCCTCAACCCATCGCGCGCCGCCGCGCTGCTCGTGATCCTGGCGGCGTGCGCGTCTCACACCTCGCACCGCTATCAGGACGCGAACATGGACTTCGGCTCCGTGAAGACGGTGGCCGTCGTCCCCTTCACGAACCTGAGCCGCGACAACCTCGCCGGCGACCGGGTGCGCGACGTCTTCGCCAACGCCCTGCTCTCCACCGGCGCCGTGTACGTGCTCCCCCAGGGCGAGGTGATCCGGGGGCTCGGCAAGGTGGGCGTCGCCTCTCCGACGGCCCCGAGCGTGGACGAGGTGGTGAAGCTCGGCCAGACGCTCAAGGCCGACGCCGTCATCACCGGCGTGGTGAAGGAGTACGGCGACGTGCGCTCGGGCACCGCGAGCGCCAACGTCATCTCGCTGAGCATCCAGATGCAGGAGACCGCCACCGGCAAGGTGGTCTTCGCCGGCTCCACCACCAAGGGCGGGATCCGCTTCCGGGACCGGCTGCTGGGCGGCGGCGGAGAGCCCATCAACGACGTGACCGAGGCCGCGGTCAATGACCTCATCGACAAGCTCCTCAAGTAGCCGCCGCGCCCTCCTGGCGCTGCTCGCCGCCGCGGCGTGGGCGCTGCCCCCGCCCGCGGCGGCGCAGGCGCCGGCCGAGCCGGCCGAGCCGGCCGAGGAGGCCCCGCTGCCGGTCCCGCCGCGCGAGCCCGGCGCGCTGGCGCGGGTGGCGGTGTTCCCGGTCGAGAACCTCTCGGGCGCCGCGATCGGCGCGCGCGAGCTCCGCGGCGCCGTCGAGCTGGCCCTGGCGCGACGGGGGCTCGACGTCATCGGCGGCGACCTCCTCGAGCGCTTCCTCGCGCGACACCGCATCCGCTACACGGGCGGAATCGACGCCGCCACCTCGGCCGCCGCGGCGCGCGACCTCGACGTGGACGGGGTCGTCGTCTCCTCGCTCGACTTCTACGACGAGTCGCGGCCCTCGTTCGGCATGACCATGCGCCTCGTCTCCGGGCCTGAGGCGACCGTGCGCTGGATCGACGGCGTCGCCCAGGCGGGCGATGAGTCGCCCGGCCTGCTCGGGCTCGGGATCGTGCGCGAGGTGCGCACGCTGCGGGACCGCGTGCTCGCGCGGCTCGGCCAGTCGCTCGCCGACGCGCTCCAGGGGAAGGGGCCGAGCGCCCCGCCCTGCCCCGACGGCCGGCGCTTCCGCCCCAAGGTCCGGTCGCGGACGGGGATTTTCGCGCAGGACGAGGAGCGGCTCACGGTGGCGGTGGTCCCATTCCGCAACCTCTCGCGCCGCCGCTTCGCCGGCGAGGCGGTGGCGCTGACGTTCGCGCGGCAGCTCGCCTCGATGCCGGGGCTCACCCTCGTCGAGCCGGGGGTGGTGCGGGACGTGCTTCTCCGGCAGCGGATCGTGATGGAGGGCGGCGTCTCGCTCGACCAGCTGCGGACGCTGCACGGCGCGCTCGGCGTGGACCTGCTCGTGGCCGGCGACGTCTTCGACTACACGGACGCCGGCGGCAGCGGCGCGCCGACCGCCAACTTCACGGTCTCCGTGCTCGACGACCGGGCGGGGCGCGTCCTCTGGCAATCGACGTCCTACAACCAGGGGGACGACGGGGTCTTCTTCTTCGACGCCGGCAAGGTGGGCACGGTGCCCCGGCTCGCCTGCCGGATGGCGCGCTCCGCGGTCGAGCAGATGGTGAGCGCGCCGCGCCGGCCAGCGGGCGCGGCCGATCCGCAGCGGAAGCCCGATCATGCCCGCTGACGCCCCGGAGATCGCCCGCTTGCTCGCCCTCCCTTCGGCCGCCTTGCCGCAGCGCAATTCGCACCGGCCCGAGGGGGCGACCGCGCAAGTCCTGCGCTGCGCCCGCCGTCGCAGGGGAAAACCTGCTGAGATCCTCTACACCTGCGCGTGCTGCGGTCACCCCGGCGGGGCACGTGGGTTGCAGCACGGCCGGGCACACAACCGGACCCTGTCGAGCTTCGCCGCGGCGCTTCGCCACGGCCGTACCGAACCGTCCGTCCAGAAGGGGCAAGTCACGTGAACAACCGCCGGCTGCTCGCCACGCTCCTCCTCCTCGTCTCGCCGGCCGCCGCGCTGGCGGAGGCCAAGGCCTCCTCGTCCGGGGTGAACGCCTACTTCACGCGGGACGGGAAGAGCACGAAGGTGCCCCTCTTCGCGCCCGCCTCCGCCACGCTGCCGGTGGCCGAGGTGGAGAACGAGGCCATCACGCTGGGCGAGCTGTCGAAGGTGCTCGCCGGCGCCCACGGCGCCATGGGCGACGCCAAGAGCGCCGGCAAGAAGGACTTCGCGCCCCTCCTCGACCGGATGATCGACGCGCGGCTCCTCGTCATCGAGGCGCGCGCGATGGGCATCCCGGAGCTCCCCGAGCTCAAGAAGGCGGTGGCCGAGCACCGCGAGCAGGCGCTCCGCGAGATGGTGAAGGCGAAGGTCCTCGCGCCCGTGCGGCCCGACCAGATGGCGGTCGAGCGCGCCTACCGCGAGACCGTGAAGGAGTGGAAGGTGAAGTCGGTGCTGTTCCCCGCCGAGGCCGACGCCCAGGCGATGAGCGCGGCGGTCGCGGCCGGCAAGAGCTTCGACGAGCTCGCGAAGAAGGCGGTCGCGGACAAGAAGGCCAAGGGCGGCGAGCCGGCCGTCTTCCTGCCTCGCAAGGAGATGCTCCCCCAGGTGCTGGAGGCGGTGCAGCCGCTCGACGTGGGCGCGGTGAGCGCGCCGGTCAAGGTCGGCGAGGGGTTCGCGGTCCTCAAGGTCGAGGCGTTCCGCTACCCCGAGAACCCGAAGGCGCGCCAGGAGGCCGAGAAGCGGTCCCTCACCGGCAACCAGCAGCTCGCGCTGGCGCGCTTCTACAAGGGCCTGGTGAAGAAGTACGCCAAGGTGGACGAGAAGCTGCTCGCGAAGCTCGACTTCGAGGCCGCCAAGCCCGGCTTCGCCGCGATGAAGAAGGACGAGCGCCCGCTGGTGCAGCTCAAGGGCGAGAAGCCCATCACCGTGGCCGACCTCGCCAAGGGGCTCGAGGGGCAGTTCTACCACGGGCTCGAGGGCGCCATCCGCGAGAAGCGGGTCAACGCGCAGAAGGCGAGCACTCTCGACGGCCTCGTCTCGCCGCGGATCGTGGTGCTCGAGGCGCGGCGGCAAGGGCTCGACAAGAGCGCGGCCTACCGGCAGGAGCTGGCGGAGTACGAGCGCTCCACCACCTTCGGCACCTTCCTCGAGAAGACCATCGCCCCCTCGATCAAGGTCACCGACGAGGAGGAGCAGAAGTATTACGAGCAGCACAAGGCGGAGTTCAGCTACCCCGCCATGTACAAGCTCGAGAGCGTCGCCTTCCGCGACGTGAAGGACGCCCAGGCCGCGCTCACCAAGCTCCGCTCGGGCACCGACTACAAGTGGTTCAAGGCCAACGCCGAGCGGCAGGTGCCGGACGAGCTCGCCAACCCCTCGCTCGATGGCTCGACGGTGGCGGCCACCACCATCCCGGCCGACCTGGCGCAGCAGCTCGCGGGGACGAAGAAGGGCGACTACCGCCTGTACGCCGCGAAGAGCGCGCAGTACCACGTGGTCCACGTCTCCGACGCCATCGCCACCGGCGCGCAGCCCTTCGCCGAGGTGAAGGGGCAGATCGCGAAGAAGCTGTTCGCCGAGCACGTCGAGGCCGCACTGAAGGACTACGCCGGCAAGCTGCGCAAGGCGCACCCGGTGAAGGTGTACCTGACCAAGATCGGCTCCTGACGCCCTCCACGCCTACCGAGGACACGCCCGTGACCTGGACCATGCGACGGTGGACCACCCTGCTCGGCCTGGCCGCGGCGGCGCTGCTCGCCGCCGCCCCGGGCGCGGCGGCGGCGCAGCGCGCCATGAAGGGCAAGGACTGCACCGAGTGCCACAAGAAGTTCAACGAGAAGTACGGCTCGGCCAAGTTCGTCCACGGCGCGGTGAAGCAGAAGCGCTGCGAGGACTGCCACCTCCGCCACGGCATCGTCCCCAAGCTGGCGCTGAAGCAGCCGGGTAACCAGCTCTGCTACGCCTGCCACGCGAAGCAGACCATCGGGATGGACAAGCCGAACGTCCACCCCGTGCTCCGCAACGGCAACTGCACCAAGTGTCACGACGCCCACGGCTCCAACCAGCCGCACATGCTGCGCGCGGCCGGCAACGAGGCCTGCTACGAGTGCCACAAGCGGGCGCCCTTCGAGCAGAAGGTCGTCCACCCGGTGCTGGCGAAGGAGGGCTGCAAGGCGTGCCACCTGGCCCACGCCTCCGCCCAGAAGGCCCTCCTCGTCGCGGCGCCGAACCAGCTCTGCGTGAAGTGCCACGACGCCGGCAAGGGCAACTTCAAGAAGGCGCACGGCGACTACCCGGTGGCGACGAAGTCCTGCACCACCTGCCACGCGCCGCACTCCTCCTCCGAGCCGAAGCTCCTCCGCGCGTCGCTCCACAACCCCGTGTCGAGCGGCTCCTGCGATGCCTGCCACCAGCCCGCGACCTCGCCCAAGCCGTTCGCGGTGACCGAGCAGGGCGGCAAGCTCTGCGCGAGCTGCCACGACGACGCCGCCCTCGCCAACGGCGGGACGGTCCTGCACGCCCCCTTCAAGAAGGGCGAGTGCCTCTCCTGCCACGACCCGCACGCCTCAGACTCCGCCAAGCTGGTCCGCGCCGCGGGCGACCAGCTCTGCCTGCGCTGCCACAAGAAGATGGCCGAGCCGGTGGCGGTGAAGCACAAGCCGCTCGCCACCGGGGGCTGCGCCTCCTGCCACAAGCCCCACGCCAGCAAGGCGAAGTCCCTGCTCGACACCGAGGCCACCGCGCTGTGCGCCTCCTGCCACGCGAAGACGGTGCAGCAGAAGCGGAAGACGGTGCACCAGCCGTTCGCCAAGGGCGCCTGCATCGCCTGCCACGACCCGCACGGCTCGAACTTCAGCGCCATGGCCAAGGCGCGCGTCGACCGCGTCTGCTACGGCTGCCACCAGGACGCCGAGACGCGCTTCATCAAGACCCACACTCACAAGCCGGTGCTCGACGGCCTGTGCGACAGCTGCCACTCGGGCCACGGCTCCGACAACCCCAAGCTGCTCCGCGCCACCGGCGCCCAGCTCTGCCAGCAGTGCCACGGCGAGCTGATGAAGGACCCCGGCAGCGGCTCGAACCACCCGCCGTTCGCCAAGGGCGACTGCCTGGGGTGCCACGACGCGCACGGCACCAACGCCACCGGCATGCTGGTCACCGACCAGAAGGCAGTCTGCCTCAAGTGCCACGCGAAGCAGGGCCAGGAGGCGGCCGGCGCGAAGAGCCTGCACGCCGCCTTCGACGCGGGCGACTGCAGCAAGTGCCACAGCCCGCACAAGTCGGCCCTGAAGTCGCTCCTCCTGGCGGGGAGCCCCGACCTCTGCCTCTCCTGCCACAAGCAGATGAAGGAGAAGCTCGCCGCCGAGAAGCCGCACCAGCCGGTGGACGACTGCCTCACCTGCCACAAGCCGCACAGCTCGACCGAGCCGTGGCTCACCACCCAGCCGGTGGCCGAGCTCTGCAGCCAGTGCCACGACTTCAAGGCGAAGGAGTTCGCGGCGGCCCACCTCTCCATCGACCCGCAGCGCGTCCGCTGCGTCAGCTGCCACGATCCGCACGCGTCGAAGGATCCCAAGTTCTTCAAGGCGATGGTCCACGCTCCCTTCGCGGCGCGCCAGTGCGACGCCTGCCACCTGGCGAACCCGAAGTAGAGGACGAGCTCATGACCGCGAGACACCTCTCCCTCGTCGTCGCGCTGGCCGTCTCCGCCGGCGCCGCGGGCGCGGCCCGCGCCGCCCCGAAGTCCCAGGGCAAGGCGGCGGCGGCCGCCACCACGCAGCCGGTCTCCTCCGCCCAGGCCCCCGCCGTCTTCAAGCTCAAGGCGGGCGCGGAGGGGCGGCTCTGCCTCGACTGCCACGTCGGCGCATTCGAGGACGTGCTGAAGCGCCCCTTCGTCCACACGCCGGTGCGCTCGCGCCAGTGCACGGGCTGCCACAACCCGCACTCCTCGGAGCACGGCAAGCTGCTCGCCAACCAGGGCAACGGCGCCTGCTTCCGCTGCCACGCCGGTGTGGTGCCCAAGGCGCCCAAGAGCACGCACAAGCCCATCGCCGAGAAGGGCTGCGTCGCCTGCCACGACCCGCACGCCGCGGCCAACAAGAACAACCTGGTGAAGCCCGCCGCCGACCTGTGCGCGGGCTGCCACAAGCCGGTGGCCGAGGCCGCCGCCAAGGCGAAGTTCAAGCACCGGCCCATCGAGCAGGGCGGCTGCACCGCCTGCCACGACCCGCACGGCTCGGACAAGGGCCCCTCGCTCCTCCGGGCGGACGTGCCGGGCCTCTGCCTGCAGTGCCACAAGATCGACAAGCCGATCATCGCGCAGAAGCACCTCAACTACCCGGTGGGCAAGGCGCGCTGCACGAGCTGCCACGACCCGCACGGCTCGGACAGCCGCGGCATGCTCTACAACCGCGTCCACCCGCCGGTCGCCAAGGGCATGTGCGCGCAGTGCCACGAGCCGGCGGGCTCGGCCAACGCGCTGCGGACCCGGGCACAGGGCGCGAACCTCTGCCGCGGCTGCCACGCGCAGAAGATGAACGCGATCGCCACCAAGGGCCAGGTCCACCGGCCGGTGGTGGACGGGAACTGCCTCGCCTGCCACGGGCCGCACGCGTCGCCCGCGAAGGGCCTGCTCAAGGCCAGCATGACGAGCGTCTGCGGCGCCTGCCACGAGGACTCGATCAAGCGGCAGCAGCTCTCGCCCACCAAGCACCAGCCGGTGAACGAGGGGCAGTGCACCGCCTGCCACGACCCGCACGGCGCGGACGTGCCGCTCCTGTTCGTGAAGTCGGACGTGGTCGAGCTGTGCGGCACCTGCCACGACTGGCTCAAGCACAGCTCGCACCCGATGGGCGAGAAGTTCAAGGACCCGCGCAACAAGAACCTGACGGTGCAGTGCCTGAGCTGCCACCGCAGCCACGGCACCGAGTACAAGCACATGATGCCGTACGCCACGACCAACGACCTGTGCACGAAGTGCCACGAGAACCTGAAGAGGTGATGACCGTGCCCACGCCCAGGAAGATGGCGGCGCTCCTCGCGGGCCTGCTCCTCGTGCCCGCGGCGGCGTCGGCCGAGCCCGTCGCGTTCCTCTTCGAGCAGGCTCTGTACCAGGACGCCAAGGAGGCGCCGCTCAAGACGCCGGAGGGCGTCGCGTGCTCCGAGGAGAAGGTGGTCGTCGCCGACACCGGCAACGGTCGGCTGCTCAGCTACCCGTTCAAGAACGGGCGGCTCGGCGCCGGCGCGGAGCTCAAGCTGGTGCAGGTCTCCTACCCCACCCGCGTCCAGCTCGACAGCCACGGCGGCATCCTGGTCCTCGACGGCAAGACGCACCGCATCGCCCGCCTCGACGACAAGGGCGCCTTCGGCGGTCTGGTCGAGCCGCGGGGCGTGGCCAACGCCTCCTCGGTGGTGGTGGGGAGCTTCAAGGTCGACGCGTCGGACAACCTCTACCTCCTCGACGTCGCCGGCCGGCGCGTCCTCGTGCTCGAGGCGAACGGAGGCGGACGCCAGCTCGAGCTGCCCGCCGGCGGGCAGTTCACCGACGTCGCCGTGGACGCCGCGGGCACCCTCTACGCGCTCGACGCGGTGGGCGCCGCGGTCTGGGCCGCCGAGAAGGGCTCCAGCGCCTTCCACGCCCTCACGAAGGGCATGAAGGACCGGATGAACTTCCCCGTCTACCTCACCGC
Source organism: Anaeromyxobacter diazotrophicus (assembly GCF_013340205.1). NCBI lineage: Bacteria > Pseudomonadati > Myxococcota > Myxococcia > Myxococcales > Anaeromyxobacteraceae > Anaeromyxobacter > Anaeromyxobacter diazotrophicus. The sequence continues at coordinate 108,089 of NZ_BJTG01000004.1, read as the reverse complement.
GAGGCAGGGGAAGCTCTTCCTGGTCGACGCGCACGGGAACGGCATCGTGGTGCTCGGGATCGACGGCAGCTTCCAGGGCCGGCAGCTCAGCATCGGGTGGAACGAGGGGTTCGTGTACTACCCGAGCCAGCTCTGCTTCACGCAGTCCGCGGCGTTCGTGGCGGACCGCTACAACAACCGCGTCCAGGAGTTCTCCCTGGTCCAGTAGACGGCCCGCCGGCGCCCGCCTTTCAGCGGCCGGCCGGCGCCGCCTCCCCTGCCGCGGCGGACGGCTGCCCCGCGTCGCGGGCCAGCTCCGCGATCCGGGCGGCGGCGCGGGGATCGCTCGGCGCCACGTCGAGCGCCGCCGCCACGTGTGGCAGCGCCTCGCCCGGGCGGCCCTCCGCCACGAGCACGAACGCGAGCGCCTCCTCGAGGCCCGGGTGCCCCGGGTTGCGCCGGCACCCCTCCCGCAGGACCTCCTCCGCCCGCCCTAGCTTCCGCTGCCGCGCCAGGAGCGCGCCGTACTGGTACCGGTAGTCCGTCGCGTCCGGCATGGCCTCGACGGCCGCCGCGAGCGCAGCCTCGCCCTCCGCCGGGAACCCGGTCCGGGAGAGGATCACCCCGGCGTCGCGCCACACGTCCGGGTCCGAGGACAGCCGCACCGCCTCCCGGGCGGCGGCGGCGGCCTGGTCCGGCGCGTCGCCGAGCAGCGCCGCGTAGGCCCGGGCGCGCGCGCGGCGGTCCGGTTCGCGCGTGAGCCGCGCCTCCTGCTCGGTCTCCCGCCGCGCCTCCTCGACCCGCCCCAGATCGAGGAGCTGCGCCGCCAGCTGGGCGTGCGCGACCGGGCTCTCCGGAGCGTCGCTGACCGCCCGGCTCCACAGGGCGAGGTCGTCCCGGTACGCGGTCGCGCGTTCGAAAGTCAGCGCCGCCAGGATCCCGGTCAGCGCAACGGCAGCCGCCAGGCCGGCGCGCGGCGCGTGGCGGCGGAGGGCGGCGACGGCGCACCCGCCCAGCGCCGCCGGGCCGATCACCCCCAGGTACTGGAGGTGGTTCGAGATCGGGGCGAGCCGGGCGTACGCCATCTCCACCAGGCCGAGGACCGGCAGCAGCACCACCGCGGTGTAGCCGAGCGCGAGCGCGAGCGCCCTCGCCCACGGGCGGGCGCGGAGGGCCCACAGCGCGGCCGCCAGGGCGGCGAGCGCGGCGAGCGGCGCAAAGTACCGCGGATCAGCCGGCGGCACGGGCCAGGGCGCGTAGATCACCGCCGCGGTCCAGGGGAGGAGCTCCGTCGTGAGGTACCCGGCGAGCGCCCAGCCCGCGCCGCCCAGGCGCTCCCCCAGCCCGGCCGCGGCCAGGTGGCCCCCGAGCGCGTGCTGGTGCTGGAACCACACGGTGATGCCGGCGAACAGCGCCGCGAGCGCCGCCAGCGGGGCGAGCGCGGCGAGGTCGCGCCGCGCCAGCCGGCCGCGGCGGAGCCAGCCCACCCCGAGGAGGACGGCCGGGAGCGTGAGGACCGACGCCTTCGCCAGCAGCGCCAGCCCGTAGAAGAGGAACGCGGCCGCCGCGTGGCGCCTCCGGCCGCCGTCCACCCACCGGATCCAGGCCAGCACCGCCGCCAGGAACGGCAGCGCCGAGAGCGTGTTCTTGGTCTCCGAGATCCAGGCGGCCGAGTCGACCGTCACCGGGTGCACCGCGAAGAGCAGCGCCCCGAGCCAGGCCCCCGGGACGCGCAGCTCCCGCAGCACGCGCCACAGCAGCAGCGCGGTCAGCGCGTGCAGCGCGAGGTCCACCGCGTGGTAGCCAGCCGGGTCCGCGCCCCACAGCCGCCACTCGGCCCACAGCGCCGTCCAGGTGAGCGGCCAGTAGTCCTTCACCCCGGCGCCGCTCCAGATCCGCCACAGGGCGCCGCGCACGACCGCCCCCTGCTCGACGAGCGCGTGGTCGTCGAAGACGAACCCGCCGCGGAGCGCCGGCAGGTGCGCCACCCACGTCAGGGCGGCGAGCGCGGCCGCCTGCCAGCGGCGGGGGACGTCGGCGAGGCGGTCCATGGGCGCGATGATAGCCCATGCCCCATCGAGGTGCCGGCCGCCCGTCCGGCCCGCGGGGACCCACGCTCCGGGTGAAGACGCGGCTCCGGGGGCGTGCTATCAGATCGCGCGGGGGGGATCTCGTGGCTCGATCCGGCTGGTTCACGATGGCCGCGCTGTGCGCGCCGCTGGTGCTGGCCGCGGCCGCCGAGCCTGCCGCGCCGCCGCCGGGCCAGGCCTCCGGTCCGGCGGTATGCGCGCTCGAGCTCGGAGCGGAGCGGACCACCGCCTCGAGCGTCTGCACCGGCTGCCACGACGGCGCCCTGGGCGGGAGCTTCGAGCACGGCGGTCACCGGGTCGAGATCGCCTACGCCCCCTACCCGGCCGGACTTCGCCCGAAGCCGGAGGAGCGGAAGGTGAACGTCGTCCTGCCCGGCGGGCGCATCACCTGCATGACCTGCCACGACGCGCGCTCGGCGCTGCCGAGCCACCTGGCGGCGCCGACAGGTGGACCGGTCGAGCAGCGGCTCTGCGTCGCCTGCCACCTGTTCGACTAGGGACCGTCAGTCGCCGAGCGTGTGGCAGACCTTGCAGAGCGGGGTCGGGCTGACCGAGGTACCGTCCGACAGACCGCGGCCGTCCGTGCTCGCGACCCGCCGCTCGTACGTGGATGGGTCGGCGACGTTGACGGAGGGGCGGACTCCGGCGCCGGGGGGGATCGCGAGCCGGTGCGCCCAGCGCGAGCGCGCGTCGTGGCAGGAGACGCAGCGGACCTGCCCGTCGGGAAGGAAGACGCCTCGCCGCACCACCTCGGCGGCGCTGCGGAGCTCTCCCCGCGACCTCGCCGTCCCGGCCGCATAATCGAAGTCCACCGGATGGGTCGAGTGGAGCGCGTGGCAGGCGGTACAGTCCTGGGCGGTGCTCCGGTAGGCGTCGGCGTCGAACAGCTTGCACCCAGCCACGCCCGTCGCCGCGGGCGTGGCCTCGGGGGCGGCCTTCGGCGCCGCACCCCGGGACCGCGCGTCCTCCTCGGCGATGAGCCGCGCGAGGTCCGCCTGGTACTGGGTGAGCGCCCTCCGGTCCTGCGTCCCCGCCAGTGACAGCGAGTTCGAGGTCGTGCGCGCCGCCTGCGCCAGCGACACCGATGGTCCCGCAGCGGCGAGGAGGAGGACGGCGAGCCTCGTAGGGCTTCTCATGGCCGCTCGCCTGAGCGAGCGGCGCGCCACCGGTCCCGGGTCGCAAGCGCCCGGATGGTGGGCCATATCGGCCTGCCCCGCGAACGCGGGATGCGGCTCCCGCGACCCCCCGCGCGAACCGCAAGCCGCCGCTTCCACAGGCGATATCGGCGCGAAGGCCCTCCCCGCCTCGGGCGCTACCCGAGGCTCCGAAGCCTCAGGCGCTGGCCCGCCCGCCCGCCCGCCTCCCCGCACCCGTCCCATATGACACCGCCCCGCGAAACGTGGACAGCGAGGGCGGGCACCACAAGCGAACAGCCTCGGGGCCCGCGCGCCGGGCCAGCCCGGGCGGAACCGCTCGGCGAGCGCGGGGGCTTCAGCGGTTGGAGCGCACGACCGCGCAGACCTGGAGCAGGCGCGTCGTGCCCTCCAGCTTGCACTCTGGGACCGTCTGGCAGATGGCGCGGCAAGCGTCGTCCTTCAGGGTGCAGATCCGCCGGTGCGGGCCGGCGGCCTGACACTCGGCGTTGCACCCGGGCGCCTCGGCGATGAGCTTGTCCGAATCCTCCAGGGTGAAGCTCTCGAAGGCCTGGGCGCGCGTACACGCGGTCGAGGCGGATCCCAGTGCGAGGGCCAGGACGGCAGGGAGCTTCCAGGTCACGGGGGCCTCCACGGTGGTCGAGGGACAGGCCGGATCGTTGTACTATTCAATCTCCGCCCTGCAACTGGAGGATACCTCGCGATGACCTCGACGACGGTGCTCCTGCTCGCGCTCGTCGCCACGGCGCCCCCGCGCGGCGGCGCCCCTGCTCGCCCCGCTCCCACCGCCTCCTCGGGAGCCGCCGTGCTCCGCGCCAAGCGCGCCTTCCGGACGGCGCTCGACCTCTGCGCGCCCCCCGGCCGCTGCGAGGCCGGGACCAAGGCGGCAGACCCCGAGTACGTGAACCTCCTCAAGGAGTCCGAGAAGAAGTTCATGGACGCGTGCCAGGCCTGCGCGCCCGCGGAGAAGTGCGACGCCGAAGCCCAGCGGCTCCGGGAGGGCAAGCGCAGCCCCGGCGCGGCGCCCTGCGAGTGACCCCGCGGGCGCCGCCCCGGCGCGCTAGTGGCACCCGAAGCAGCTCGAGCCCCACCGCGGGCTCACGTCCACGATCCCGTTCACGTGCTGCGCGAGGTCGGTGATCGCCGTCCCCACCCCCGCCGCGGTGCCGGCCGCGTCGGTGTGGCAGAGCTCGCACTGGTTGCCGCCGCCGTGATTCCCGCTGTGCCAGTACCCGGTGCGCGGCGGGTTGCCGTGGCAGGAGTCGCAGGCCATCGGGCCGGCCGTCCAGGTGGGCGTCGCGTTCTTGCCAGCGTAGGGCACCGTGACGGTGACCCCCTGGTCGAGCGAGAAGTCCCACTGGATGTAGGAGTACGTCCCCTGGTACCCGCCGTGGCAGTACGTGCTGGCGCAGGTCGCGCCGGAGCGCGTCCAGGCGGGCGTCGTGCCCAGCGTGGCCAGGCCGCCGAAGGTCACGGTGGCGGTGGGCTGGTCGACGTGGCCCGCCGACAGCAGGCTCGCCGGCTTCACGTGGCAGACCGCGCAGTCGAAGGCCGCCGCGAGGTTCCCGCCGCCGACGTGCGCGGTGTGGGCGCCGACGCGGACCGGGTCGGGCGTCCCGCCGCCGCGCGCCGGATCGCCGTGGCCCCAGGTCGCGCCGGGCGGCGCGCCGGTCGCGTTGTCGGCGCCGCCGTGGCAGCCGGTGCAGGAGGCGAAGTCGCGCCCCGCGCCGCCCGGGCGGTGGCAGCCGTAGCAGCTGACGCTGGTCGAGCCGCCGGCGCCGTCGAGGTTCGGCCCGTGGCAAGGCTGGCAGGCCGAGAGCCCCTTGTCGGCGCTGAAGGCGTGGAACGTCGCGCTCGCCGGGTCCATCCAGGCGGCGTCGTGGCCGCCGGTCGCCTCCACCTGGCCGTCGAGGTGCTTCCCGCCGGCCGCGGGATCGATGATCGCGCCCGCCGCGTCCACCGTCTGGCCGTGGCACGGGTTGCAGCCGGTCAGCGCCGATCCGACGCTCGGGTGCGGCGCGGGCGGCGGGAGGCCGTGGCAGGTGCCGCAGGCCGCCTGGCCCTGGCCCACCTTCGTCCAGTCGGGCTTGGGGTTCGTGCCGCCGGCGAGCGTGGCGCCGTGGCAGTAGGTGCTGCACGTGCTGCCGGCGCGGGTCCAGCTCGTGACCGCTCCCTGCGCCGCCGCGAGGCCGGCGAAGGTCACGGTGGCGGTGGGCTGGTCGACGTGGCCGGCCGCGAGCGCGTCCGAGGGCGTGACGTGGCAGACCGCGCAGTCGAACGTCGGCGCGATCGGGCTCTTCGCGACGTGGGTCGTGTGCGCCCCCACGCGGATCGGATCGGGCGTGCCGCCGCCGCGGGCCGGATCGCCGTGGCCCCAGGTCGCGCCGGGCGGGGCGCCGGTCGCGTTGGCCGCGCCGCCGTGGCACATGGTGCAGCTCGTCCTCCACGCCGCGCCGTGGCACTGGGCGCAGGCGACGCCCACGCTGCCGCCGTCGAGCGCGGCGCCGTGGCAACCCTGGCAGCTCGCGAGCCCCTGGTTCGCGGAGTAGGCGTGGAAGCCGGTGCTCGCCTGGTTCATCCAGTCGACCCCGTGGCCGGTCACCTGGAGGACGCCGTCGAGGTGCTTGCCGCCAGCGGAGGGCGCGATGATGGCGCCGGTGGCGTCGATCGTGTCCGGGTGGCAGGTCCGGCAGGCGGGCAGGCCGCCCGAGACGGCCGGGTGCGGCGAGGGCGGCGGGGTGCCGTGGCAGGTGCCGCAGGCCGCCTGCGCCGGGCCGCCGGTCCAGACCGGCGCGTTGCCGGTGGCGCCGTTGTGGAAGCCGCCGTGGCAGTAGGTGCTGGCGCAGGTCGCGGAGGAGCGCGTCCAGACGGGCACCGCGCCCTGGGCGACGGCGAGGGCGCCGAAGGTCACGGTGGCGGTGGGCTGGTCGACGTGGCCGGCGGCGAGGAGCGTCGCCGGCTTCACGTGGCACGCGTCGCAGCCGAACGCGGGCGCGATCGCGCTGCCGGCGAGGTGGACGGTGTGGGCGCCGACGCGGACGGCGTCGAGCGCGCCGCCGCCGCGCCCCGGATCGCCGGCGTGGCCCCAGGTGGCCTTGGGCGGCGCGCCGGTCGCGTTGTCGGCCCCGCCGTGGCAGGCGGTGCAGGTGGCGAAGTCGGCCGCCGTCCCGCCCGCCTTGTGGCAGCTGGCGCAGGCGACGTTCACCGTGCCGCCCTCGAGCGCCGCGCCGTGGCAGGACGTGCACGCGGCGAGGCCCGCGTTCGCGCTCACGGCGTGGAAGCCGGGGCTGGCCGCGTTCATCCAGTCGGCGCCGTGGCCGGTGGCCTGGACGGCGCCGTCGAGGTGCTTGCCGCCCGCGGAGGGCGGGATGACGTGGCCGGCCGCGTCCACGGTGGCGCCGTGGCAGGGGTTGCACGCCGACGTGCCGCCGGTGACCGCCGGGTGCGGCGAGGGCGGCGGGATCCCGTGGCAGGCGCCGCACGCCGCCTGGCCGGTGCCGACGCTGGTCCAGACGGGGGCCGGGACCGAGCCGCCCTGGAGCGTCGCGCCGTGGCAGTAGGTGGTGCAGGTGGCGCCGGCGCGGGTCCAGCTCGGGGCGGTGCCCAGCGCGGCCAGGCCGGAGAACGCCACGGTCGCGAGCGGCGTGCCGCCCGCCGCGACGGCGTCGATGTGGCCGGCGTCGAGCGCGGCGGCCGGCTTCACGTGGCAGAGCGCGCAGTCGAACGGCGGGGCGAGCTCGCTGCCGGTGACGTGCGCGGTGTGCGCGCCGGTCCGGACCGCGTCGGCCGCGTAGCCCCAGATCGCCTTGGGAGGCGCGCCGGTCGCGTTGTCCGCGCCGCCGTGGCACATGGTGCAGGTCGTCTGCCAGGCGGCGCCGTGGCAGCTCGCGCAGGCGACGCCCGCGAGGCCGCCGTCGAGCGCGGCGCCGTGGCAGGCCTGGCAATCGGCGAGGCCGCGGTCCGCGCTGAAGGCGTGGAAGCCCGGGCTCGAGGTGATCATCCAGTCGGCGCCGTGGCCGGTCGCCTGCACCAGGCCGTCGAGGTGCTTCCCGCCCGCCGCCGGGGCGATCACGGCGCCGGCCGCGTCGACCGTGGCGCCGTGGCAGGGGTTGCAGCCGGGCGTGCCGCCGCTCACCGCCGGGTGCGGCGGCGGCGGGGGCACCCCGTGGCAGGCGCCGCACGCGGCCTGGCTCGGGCCGGCCGTCCACACCGGCGCGGGCACCGAGCCGCCCGTGAGCGTCCCGCCGTGGCAGTAGGTGCTGGCGCAGGTCCCCGGCGAGCGCGCCCACGCCGGCGCTGTGCCCTGCGCGGCGAGGCCGCTGAAGACGACGGCCGCGGTGGCGCCGTCGATGTGGCCGGGCGAGAGCGCGTCGGCCGGCTTCACGTGGCAGACCCCGCAGTCGAAGGGGGGCGCGAGGGCGCCGCCGGTGACGTGCGGCGTGTGCGCGCCGACGCGGACGAGGTCGGCGGCCTGGCCCCAGGTCGCCCTGGGCGGCGCGCCGGTCAGGTTGTCCGTGCCGCCGTGGCACATCGTGCAGCTCGTGCGCCAGGTGGCGCCGTGGCAGTCGCGGCAGCCGACGCTGGTCGAGCCGCCGATGCCGTCGAGGTTCGCGCCGTGGCAGAACTGGCAGGAGGAGAGGCCGCGGTCGGCACTGAAGGCGTGGAACCCGCTGCTCCCCTGGTCCATCCACGAGGCGTCGTGACCACCCGTGAACTCGACGAAGCCGTCGAGGTGCTTGCCGCCGCTCGCCGGCGGCACGAGGACCCCCTTCGCGTCGATGGTGGCCGGGTGGCACGGGTTGCAGGAGGTGAGGCCGCCGGTGATCGCCGGGTGCGGCGCCGCGGGAGGCAGGCCGTGGCAGGTGCCGCACGCCCCCTGCGCCGCCCCGCCGGTCCACACCGGCGCGTTCGAGGCGTTCCCGCCCGGGAAGGCGCCGTGGCAGTAGGTGCTGGAGCAGGTGGCGCTGCCGCGATCCCAGCTCACGCCCTGCCCCACCCCCTGCACCGCCAGGCCGCCGAAGGTGACGGTGGCGGTCGGGCCGTCGAGGTGGCCGGCCGCGAAGGCGTCGGCCGGCTTCAGGTGGCAGACGCCGCAGTCGAAGGGAGGCGCGACGGCGCCGCCGGTGACGTGGATGGTGTGCGCGCCGACGCGGATCGGGTCGAGCGTGCCGCCGCCGCGGTTCGGGACGCCGGTGCCCCAGATCGAGTCGGGCGGCGCGCCGGTCGTGTTGTCCCGCCCGCCGTGGCACATGGTGCAGGTGGTCGCCCAGCTCGCGCCGTGGCAGGTGGCGCAGGCGACGCCGGCGAGGCCGCCATCGAGCCGGGCGCCGTGGCAGCCCTGGCAGGTGGCGAGGCCGGCGTTGGCGTGGAAGGCGTGGAAGTCGGGGCTCGCCTGGTCCATCCAGCTCCCCGGGTGCCCGCCCTCGGGCAGGCCGTCGAGGTGCTTGCCCCCGGCGGACGGCGGGATGACGGCGCCGGCCGCGTCCACCGTCTGCGCGTGACAGCCGTGGCAGGCGGGCGCGCCGCCCGCGACCGCCGGGTGCGGCGCGAGCGGCGGCAGGCCGTGGCAGGTGCCGCAGGCGGCCTGCGTGCCGTCGAGGCGGCTCCAGGTGGGCGAGGTGTTCGTGCCGCCGGAGAGCGTCGCGCCGTGGCAGTAGGTGCCGGCGCAGCGCGCGCCCGCGCGGTCCCAGCCCGGCTTCGCGCCGCCGGTCGTGGCGAGCGCGCCGAACGCGAGGGTGGCGGTCGGGCCGTCCAGGTGGCCCGTCGAGAGGATGCCGGAGGGCGTCAGGTGGCAGGCGCCGCAGTCGAAGGCGGGCGCGAGGGCGCTGCCCGCCACGTGGACGGTGTGCGCGCCGACGCGGGTGGCGCGCTCGGCGGGAGACCCGCCGCCGCGCGCCGGGTCGGCGTCGCTGCCCCAGATGGCGCGGGGCGGCGCCCCGGTGGCGCTGTCGACGCCGCCGTGACAGCCGGTGCAGCCGGCGAAGTCGGGCGCGCTGCCGCCGGCGCGGTGGCAGTCGGCGCAGGGCGGGCCGACGCCGCCCTCGAGGCCCGTCCCGTGGCAGGCGGTGCACGAGGCGACGTCGCGGTCGGCCGTGAAGGCGTGGAAGTTGGAGCTCGCGCGATCCATCCAGGACGCCTCGTGCGGGCTCGTCGCCTCGACCTGGCCGTCGAGGTGCTTGCCGCCGGCGGCGGGCGGGATGAGCTGGCCCGAGGCGTCGACGGTCAGCGCGTGGCAGCCGTTGCACGCCACCGTGCCGCTGGCGCGCACGGTCGGGTGCGGCGCCGGCGGCGGCAGGCCGTGACAGGTGCCGCACTCCGCCTGGCCGGAGACGCCGGCCCAGGCGGGCGAGGTGCGGGTGCCTCCGGCGAGCGTGCCGCCGTGGCAGTAGGTCCCGCTGCAGGTCCCGGTCGCCCGGTCCCAGACCGGCACCGTGCCCTGGGCGGCGATGCCCACGAAGGCGACGGTGGCGCGCGGGGTCGCGCCCGCGGCGACCGCGTCCACGTGCCCGGGCGAGAGCGCGTCGGCCGGCTTCACGTGGCAGACGCCGCAGTCGAACGGCGGGGCCGCCGCGCTGCCCGCCAGGTGGGCGGTGTGCGCGCCGACCCGCAGGAGGTCGGCTGCGCCGCCGCCCCGCCGCGGATCGCCGGCGTAGCCCCAGAGCGCCTTGGGCGGCGCGCCGGTGGCGTTGTCGCCGCCGCCGTGGCACATGGTGCAGCTCGTCCGCCAGCTCGCGCCGTGGCAGCTCGCGCAGGCGACGGCGGCGATCCCGCCGTCGAGCGCCGCCCCGTGGCACGCCTGGCAGGTGGCGAGGCCGCGGTCGGCGCTGAGCGCGTGGAACCCGCTGCTCGCCGGATCCGTGAACGCCGCCGGGTGGCCGAAGTCCACCTGCCCGTTCACGTGCTGCCCCCCCGCGTCCGGCGAGAGGATCGCGCCGGACGCGTCCACGGTGGTGGCGTGGCAGGCCTGGCACCCGGCGACGCCCTCCGGAACCGCGGGGTGCGGCGCGGGCGGCGGGACGCCGTGGCAGGTCCCGCAGGCCGCCTCGCCCTGGCCGACCTGGGTCCAGTCGGGCGAGGTGCCGGTGCCGCCGCCGAGCGTGGCCCCGTGGCAGTAGACGTTGCTGCAGCGATGGGTGGTCGGGTCGAGCGCGGGCGCGAGCTTCCCGCTCGCGGTGGCGAGCGCGCCGAAGGCGAGCTCGACCTTGCCGTCGCGGTGGACCTGGGAGCCCGACCGCGGGTCCGGGTGGCACTGCGCGCAGTCGTAGGCGCCGGCGAGCGCGCCCGCGGTGACGTGCGCGGTGTGGGCGCCCACGCCCGGGAACGTCGTCTCGTGCCGGCCGGCGACGCTCACCGGCGGCGCGCCGGTCTGGTTGTCGCCGCCGCCGTGGCAGCGGATGCAGGTCTCGGTGGCGTTGGGCGAGCCGGACTTGCGAGGCGACCGGCTGTTCCCGCACCCGGCGGCCAGCACGGCCAGCGCCGCCGCCGCCGCGACCGCACCCACCGTCGATCGAGCCATCGCGTCCCCCTCCTGCCGCACACTCAACGCACGTTGGAGGCAAGGTAGGTCCCAGGCCGCCAAGCGGGCGCCCTCTCACCGAGGGTGCGACAATTCAACTCAATGCCCACACGGGCTTTCCTTGATCCCGCGGGTCGCGGGAGGGGCGCGCCCGGCGGGGACCGGGGTGCGCGCGGCGGTGCGGACCTCGCGAGCGGTCCGTACCGTTTCCGCATGACCGCGCTCTACCTCCTCGCCGCGGCGCTCGTCGGGGCGACGAGCCCCGACCCGGGCCCACCCGCGAAGGACTGCACCCGGTTCACGTCGCACTACCGCGCGCTGCTCCAGCACCAGGCCGCGCTCGATGCCACCGTCACCCGCGAGGGAGGCGACCGCGCCCCGGCGGCCGCGGAGCACGCCGAGGCGCGCGCGGAGGCGGGCGAGGTCGCGGCCGACCTCGAGGATGCGACGCTGCGCGCCTGCCGCCGCGCGAACGGCTCCCAGTACGAGTGCGTGGTGACCGCCGACCGCTACGAGGATCTCGCGAGCTGCGCCCTGCCCGGGTTGCCCGTCCTGGCCCGCGGGGACCGGCGCGACGTGCCGGAGTCCCAGCAGCCGCCGCCGTCCCCCGAGGAGCGCGCCCACGCGAGCCAGCGGGTCCTCGACGAGTACGTGGGGGCCGGGAAGATCGACCTCGACGCGCTGGGGACCGCTTCGGGCGGTCCTGCGCCCGAAGGTCAGCCGGAGCCGCCGGCAGCGCGCGAGGGGGAGTAGCGCCGGGAGGCGCCGTCAGCTCCGTGGGCCGCGGCGGCGAACGCGCGCCGCGAGCCACCACGCCGGCCCGACGGCTGCGACCACCGCGCCGAGCGCCAGCGACGACAGCCCGAACGCCCCCGGCTCGCGCCGCCCCTGCCACGCCGCCAGCGCGAGCAGGGCTGCCGGGCACACCGAGAGCGCGACCACCCCGGGCAGGCCGCCCGGGATCTTGAACGGCCGCGGCAGCTCCGGCTCGCGCACGCGCAGCGCCACCAGCGCCACGAGCTCCAGGAGCAGGGCCGCCCCGTAGAGCAGGACGTCGATCTCGACCAGGCGCCGCATCCCGAGCCCGACGCACGCCGCGGAGAGCGCGCCGCCGAGGAGCACGGCGGCGAGGGGCGCGCCGGTCCGCGCGCTCCGCTCCGCCAGGCGCCCCGGGAGCCAGCCGTCCTCCGCCAGCGCGACCGGCAGGCGCGACCACGAGAGCAGGAGCGCGTTGTACATGCCGGCCGCGGAGATGGCGCCGCCCAGCGCGATCGCCAGCGCGAGCGCCGGTCCACCCAGCCCGGCGCCGATCTCCACCCAGCTCCCGGCCGACCACGCAGGCGGCGTGAGCCCCGAGACGGCGGCCGCGGCCACCGTGACGAGGTACGAGATCGCGATGGCCGCGGTCGCCGTCGCCATCGCCCGCGGGTAGGAGCGCTCGGGCCGCCGCACCTCGCCGGCGAAGGTGGAGGCGTTGTCGAAGCCCATGAGGTTCCACATGGCGAGCATGAGCCCCGCCGCGAGGCCGCCCTCCCCCGCGGCGGCCGGCGCCGCGAAGGCGGCGCGCGCGGGCCCGAGCCCCGCGGTGCCAGCGCGCCAGGCCGCGAGCGCCACGAGCAGCGCGAACGGCGCGAACAAGGCCGCCCCGAACACGGCCGAGCCGCGCCCGATCGAGCGGATGCCCGCCGCGTTCCAGGCCGTGCAGAGCGCGATCATCGCGACGCCGAGCCACCAGCCGGGCGCGCCGGGCTGGTCGCCGCCGAGCGCAGGCCAGAGGCGGCCGAGGTAGGTGACGAGCAGCGTCGGGTAGATGGCGATGTCGACGATGCCGACCGCCATCGACAGCCACGCCTCCTGCAGCCCCCAGAACGGCCCCAGCGCCCGCCGGACCCAGGCGTAGTAGCCGCCGGTGGCGGGCAGCGCGGCGGCGAGTTCGCCGACGAGCAGCGCCACCGGCAGGCTCCACACCAGCGGCACGACGGCCAGGAGCGCCAGCGCGCCCGGGTAGCCGTAGCCGAGCACGATCTCCTCGAGCCCGTAGGGCCCGCCGGAGACGATGAAGAAGGTGGCCGCCGCGAGGCCCAGCGTGGACATCCGGTTTCGCGGGGGTGGACGCAGCAAGGGCACCCTTTCTCGACGACCCGCTCCCACGCGCCGTGGCACGCACGCGTACCGCCCGCAGGCCCGAAGCACCCTAGCAGGCACCCCGAGCAGGGCCCAGCCCGAGCAGTCCGCCGTCGCGTGGCGGCTGGTGTCCGTCGCGTTGTCGCGCGCCGCCGCTGCGTGCCTCCTCTCGCCTAGGCGCTCAGGCCGCGGCGAGAGGTCGCGGCCCCAGCCATGCACTGTCAGTGCATGATGCGTCGCCTCGACTTTCCATCGTCGCGCCGCCCGGAGGGAAACCGTGCGCTCACGGCTCGTCTGCAGCGCCTCGCCGTTCACGCTCGCGCTCGCGTCCACGCTGCTCGCCTGCTCCGTCGCGCCGAGCTGGGAGGCGTCCTTGGCGCCCGCCACGGGTGCCCGCCGGACCGCGCCGGCGCGAGCCACCGGTGCGCCGGCGTGCGACCCCGCGAACCCCGCCGTCGCGGCTCACGTCGACCACGACCGCGACTCCGTGGCTCACCCGGCGCTCGCTTGCGCCGAGTGCCACGCCCGCGCCAGCGACTGCGCGCCTGGCGAGCCCCCTGCCACGGTGCGGTTCGGCGCGCTGGCCGGCGCCGGCGGAGCGTCGCCGCAGTGGGACGCGGCGGCGCGCACCTGCTCCGGCGTTTACTGCCACGGCGCGAAGATGCGGTCCCCTCCACCCGCGCCATCCTGGGTCTACGTCGACAACGCCCCGACGCGGCCGCTCGCCGTGGCCTGCTCCGTCTGCCACGGCTACCCTCCCCCGGCGCCCCACCTCCCCATGACCGCCTGCCGCGGCTGCCACCCGTCCACCGTCCTGCCGGACGGCACCATCGACCTCGCCGGCGGACATCACCTGGACGGTGTCGTGGACGTGGACGCGGGGGGTGTCGGCGCCGACTGCACCGCCTGCCACGGATTCCCACCGGCCACCGGGGCGCACCTGGCGCACGACGGCCTCGGCGCGCCGCGCCCGGCGGCGGGTTACGGCAGCGTCTGGATCCTGCAGGACCTCTTCCCCGCCGCGTCGCCGGCCGAAGCGCCGCCGGTCTATTCCTTCGGCTGCGGAAACTGCCACCCGATCGATCGCGCCCGGCACTTCGACGGCACGGTCGAGGTGACGCTCTACGAGGCCGCCGCGCCGGCGGGCTCTCCGAAGGCGCGCGCCTCGGCCTCGGCCGCGTACGACCCCGCCACCGGCACCTGCAGCGGCGTCTACTGCCACTCCGGCGGGCAGGAGACGCCCGTCTACGTGGCCACCCCCGGCTGGACCTCGGGCGCGAAGCCGGGGTGCGACGGGTGCCACGCCAACCCGCCGCGCTATGCGACCGGCGGCGCGGGCGCCGCCGACGCCAACAGCCACCTCGCGCTGGCGGACGACGGCTGGGAGTATGGCCACTTCCTCGGCCTACCCGGGCCCTTCCACGGCCCCAAGCACGGCGGCGCCTGGGCGGGAGAGGACGCGGCGCCCATCACCTGCCAGACCTGCCACTTCGACACGACGGATCCGTCCAGCGCCGGGCCGTCGGGGTTCTACTGGCTCGACACCACCGGCGCCTACCAGCTCCCCGGCGGGGATCCTTCGCGCCTCACCACCTCCTGGTACGCGGAGCTCCAGTGCACCACCTGCCACACCGGTCAAGCGGGCGGGGCGCCCGCGGGCGCGGGGAAGGTGCTGCCGCTGCGGCACGTGAACGGGCGGCGCGACGTCGCCTTCGACCCGCGCCTGTCGCTGACCGCCCTCGACTGGCTGCCTCCCGCGCCAGGCCGGCCGTCCCGGCCCTACTGGGAGACGAACGCCGGCACGTACATGCCCTGGCCGCCGGACGTCACCTGGGACGGGGGGACGGCATCGTTCAGCCTGGCGGCGAGCAGCTACGACCCCGCCACCAAGACCTGCTCGAACGTGGCGTGCCACCTCGTGGAGCAGCCGGTGTGGGGACGCCCCTACCAGTGGATCACGGACGGCGGCCCGACCTGCAACGCCTGCCACCCCATGTGACGGCGCCGCCGCTCACGCCGCGTTCGCCTTCACCTCGGCCACCAGCTTCTCCAAGGACGACTTCGCGTCCCCGAACAGCATCGAGGTCCGGTCCGAGTAGAACAGCTCGTTCTCGATGCCGGCGAAGCCGGGGTTCATCGACCGCTTGAGGACGATGACGCTCTTCGCCTGGTCCACGTTGAGGATGGGCATCCCGTAGATCGGGCTCGCCTTGTCGTTCCGGGCCGCCGGGTTCACCACGTCGTTCGCGCCGATGACGAGCGCCACGTCGGCCTGCGGGAACTCGCCGTTGATCTCGTCCATCTCCTTCAGCTTGTCGTAGGGGATGTTCGCCTCGGCGAGGAGGACGTTCATGTGGCCGGGCATGCGGCCCGCCACCGGGTGGATGGCGTACTTCACCTCGCCGCCGTTCTTCTCGATGAGGTCGGCCAGCTCGCGCACCGCGTGCTGCGCCTGCGCCACCGCCATCCCGTAGCCGGGGACCACGATCACCGAGCGGGCGTAGCCGAGCTGGATGGCGGCGTCCTCGGGCGAGATGGGCTTCACGGTGAGCCCGGCGGCGGTCTTGGCGCTCTTCTCGGGCGGCTTGCCGAAGGCGCCGAAGAGGATGTTGCCGAAGGAGCGGTTCATCGCCTTCGACATCACCATCGACAGGATGAAGCCGGAGGCGCCGTCGAGGGCACCGGCGATGATGAGCACCTCGTTCCCGATGGCGAAGCCGGTGGCGGCGGAGGCGAGGCCGGCGTAGCTGTTGAGCAGCGAGATCACCACCGGCATGTCGGCGCCGCCGATGGGGAGCACCAGCGACACGCCCACCACCAGCCCCAGCCCCACCATGAGGTAGAAGGCCCAGGGCGTGAACGGCTGGAAGACGAGCCAGGCGAAGAGGCCCACCGTCCCCAGGAAGACGAGGCCGTTCACCGCGTTCTGGCCCTTGAAGGTGACCGGGACGCCGGGCAGGAACTCCTGCAGCTTCCCGAAGGCCATGAAGCTGCCGGTGATGGTGAGCGAGCCGAACAGCACCTCGAAGCCAAGCGCCGCCATGGTGGCGTGCGGCACCTGGGCGCCGTTGCCCAGCGTGTAGAACTCGGCGATGCCGACCAGCGTGGCCGCCAGCGCGCCGAACATGTGCGAGATGGCGATCCGCTGCGGCATGGCCGTCATCGGCACGAACATGCCGAGCGGGTACCCGATGGCGCTGCCCAGGGCGAGGCCGGCGACGATGTACCTGTAGTCGACGATCTCGTGCTTGGTGAGCGTGCCGACGATGGCGAGCGCCATCCCCAGCGCCGCCTGCTGCATGCCGCGCCGGGCGCTGTCAGGCTTGGTGAGGCTGCGCAGGCCGAGGATGAAGAGGACCGACGCGGCGAGGTAGCTCGCCTGCGTGAAGAGGTAGGAGGCGCTCACGCCTTCACCTCCTTCGCCTTCGGCTTCTCCGCGTGGCGGAACATCTTCAGCATGCGGTCGGTGATGAGGAACCCGCCCACCACGTTGATGGTGGCGGCGGTCACCGCGACGAAGCCGAGCCAGGTGGCGACTCGGTTCTGGTCCGAGCCGGCCGCCACCAGCGAGCCGACGAGCGAGATGGCGCTGATGGCGTTGGTGGCGCTCATGAGCGGCGTGTGCAGCAGCGCCGGGACCTTGGTGATGACCTGGAACCCGACGAAGCCGGCCAGGACGAAGACGTAGAGCTCGATCAGTGACGTTCCGTGCATCGCTTCTCCCTGGAGGCGGCGCGCCGCGCGCTCACTTCTTCCGGATCTCCCCGGCGTGCGTCACCACCATCGCCCCCGTGATCTCGTCCTGGAGGTCGAGCTTCGGCTTCCCCTCCTTGTCGAGGAGGTGCCCGAGCAGCGCCTGGAGGTTCCTGCTGTAGGTCTGGCTGGCGTGGAAGGCGAGCGTGGAGGGCACGTTCACCGGCCCGAGCACGAGCACCCCACCGACGTCCACCGCCTCGCCGGCCCGCGTCAGCTCGCAGTTCCCGCCGCTCTCGGCGGCGAGGTCCACGATGACCGCGCCCGGCTTCATCGCGCGCACCATCTCGGCCGAGATGAGCCGCGGCGCCGGCCGGCCGGGGATCTGGGCGGTGGTGACGACGAGGTCCTGGGAGACGAGGTGCTTCGCCACCGCCTCGGTCACGCGTCGCTGCTGGTCCTCGGCGAGCTCCTTCGCGTAGCCGCCCTGCCCCTCCGCCTGGACCGCCACCTCGACGAAGGTGGCCCCGAGCGACTGCACCTGCTCCTTCACCACCGGCCGCACGTCGAAGGCGGAGACCACGGCGCCGAGCCGCCGCGCGGTGGCGATGGCCTGCAGCCCCGCCACGCCCGCCCCGAGCACGAAGCAGCGCGCCGGCGCGAGCGTGCCGGCGGCGGTGGTCATCATGGGCAGGATGCGGTTCAGCGCCTCCGCGCCGATGACGACCGC
Source organism: Anaeromyxobacter diazotrophicus (assembly GCF_013340205.1). Lineage (NCBI taxonomy): Bacteria > Pseudomonadati > Myxococcota > Myxococcia > Myxococcales > Anaeromyxobacteraceae > Anaeromyxobacter > Anaeromyxobacter diazotrophicus. The sequence goes on along the minus strand of NZ_BJTG01000004.1, from coordinate 90,803 downwards.
CTTGTAGCCGGCCAGGTTCGCCTGCGAGCTGAGCGCGTCCATCGCCTGGGCCCGCGTGATGCGCGGCACGAGCTCCATGGCGAGGGCGGTCACCTTGCGCGCGGCGAGCGCCGCGAGGGCCCCGGCGCTCGAGGCCGGCGCGAGGAAGGACACGAGCAGCGCGCCCTCGCGCAGCCGGCCCGCCTCCTCGAGCGACGGGCGCTGCACCTTGAGCACCAGCTCGGCGCCCAGCGCCTCCGCCGCGTCGCCGAGGCGCGCCCCGGCCGCCGCGTACGGCGCGTCCGGAAAGCCCGCGGCCTGGCCGGCGCCGCGCTCGACCACCACCTCGTGGCCACCCTTCGTGAGCCGCGCCACCGTCTCCGGGACGAGCGCCACCCGGCGCTCGCCGGCGGCGGTCTCGCGTGGGACTCCGATCCGCATCCGCACCCCCTACCTCCTCGCGCTCGAAGGCGGAGGAGAGGTCGAGGGCAGTTAACACGGAAGAAGTGCGCGCGGGACTCCGAGGAGGAGCCGGGTACCCCGGCGGGGCACCATGCCGCGCGGCGGGGTGACGCGGAGCCACTCTCAATGGCAGCCGATGCAGGTCGATCCGAAACCCTTGATCTCGATCTGACCGTTGACGTGCTGGGCCGGATTGGTGATTCCCGTGCCGACGCCTGCGTCGGTCCCGATCGCGTCGGGGTGGCAGACCTGGCACGCGCTGCCGCCCTGATGGGCGCCGTGCCAGCTCCCCGTGCGCGGCGGGTTGGCGTGGCACGAGTCGCAGGCCATGGCCCCATCCGACCATGCCGGCGCGCTGCCCTTCCCGGCGTAGCTCACGACGATGGGCGCACCCGGCTGGTCGAGCGACCAATCCCAATTGCTGTAGGTAAAGGTCCCCGCGTAGTTCCCGTGGCAGTACGTCGCCGAGCAGGAGGCAGCCCCGCCATTCCAGACCGGGGCCGCCGCACCGCCCGGCGTGACGGTCCCATTCCCAGCCCCATAGCTCGCCCCGCTGCCCGCCGTCGCGCGGGCGCCCCACGCCATCGCGACCGTCCCGGTGGCATGGGTGGTCGAGGTCGGCACCGTGTGGCACTCCGAGCACCAGAGCGGCGACGTCAGTACCGCCCGGTTGAAGTGCGCCAGGTGGCCGCCGACCGCGGTCGACGAGGTCTGGCCGGAGGTGTCCACCGGCGGCCCCGCCTTCGCGTTCGTCGGGTCCGCGCCCGCGACGGGCACGCGCGTCGGGTCGCCGTGGCACGAGGTGCAGGTCATCGCGTTCACGTCGAGCTTGCCGTCGAGGTGCGTCGCCGGGTTGACGGTGGTCGCGCTGTAGCCCGCCCCGTGGCAGCTCCCGCAGGCGGTGCTGGCCGGGTGGCCGCCGCCGGGCGGCGCGCCGTGGCACGAGGTGCAGCCGAGCGTCACGTCCTGCGCCCAGGTCATGGTCGCGTTCGCGCCGTTCTTGAAGGCGCCGTGGCAGTAGGTGCTGGCGCAGCTCGTCCCGTCCCAGGTCGGCGCCGGCGTGACGCCGCCCCAGGTGGCGTTCTTCGCCAGCGGGCCGAACGCGAACGCGACGGTGCCGTTCACGTGCGCCGTGTCGCCGGGCGGCGGCACGGCGTTGGAGTGGCAGTCGGAGCAGGCGAGCGGCGCCGAGCGGAAGGTGGCCTGGTTCACGTGCGCGGCGTGGGCGCCGACCCCGCGGGCGGAGGCCGTCAGGTTGCCGTGCGAGTCGGCCGGCGGCGCGGCCTTGACGTTCGCGTCGGCGCCGGCGAGCGGGACGCGGCTCGCGTCGCCGTGGCACGAGGTGCAGGTCATCGGGAGCAGGTCGAGGTGGCCGTCCACGTGGGTCGCGACGTTCACGCTCGCCGGCCCGTAGCCCGGGTGGCAGTTGCCGCAGCTCGTGTTCACGGGGTGCGGCGGCGGGGGCGGCAGCGTGTGGCAGCTCCCGCACGCCACCTGCGAGCCGTCCACCGTCGTCCAGACCGGCGCGTTGGCGGTGTTCCCGCCGGTGAACTGACCGTGGCAGTACACGTTGCTGCAGGTGGCGGTCGCGACGGCGAAGCTCGCCTGGGCGCCGCCCTGGGTGGCGAGCGCGCCGAAGGTGAGTTGGACGGTGCCGTCCGCGTGCGTGAGCGAGCTCGGCACCACGTGGCACTCGGAGCAGGCGACCGCCTTCCCCACCGTGCCGCCCGCGAGGTGGGCCTGGTGCGCCCCGACCGCGAGCGCGGTGGTGGCCGTCTCGCCGCGCGTCCCGAAGGGCGGCGCGGGGTTCTGCGCCGAGCCGTGGCACGAGCTGCACGTCATGGAGCCCACGTCGTTCTTGCCGTCGACGTGCGTGGCGGCGACGACCGACGACGAGGTGTAGCCGGTGTGGCAGCCGCCGCAGGCGCTGTTCTGCGGGTGCGGCGACGGCGGAGGGATGGTGTGGCAGCTGCCGCACGCCGCCTGCCCGCTCCCCCCGGTCCAGGCCGGGGCGTTCAGGGCGTTCCCGCCGGTGAACTGGCCGTGGCAGTAGCTCGCGGTGCAGCTCGTCCCATCCCAGGCGGGCTTCGCGCCGCCGGTGAGGGCCACGCCGCCGAAGGTGACCTTCGCCGCGCCGTCGGCGTGCAGGGGCGAGGATGGCACGACGTGGCACTCCTCGCAGAGGACCGGGCGCGCCACCCCGCCGCCGGAGAGGTGCGCCTGGTGCGCGCCCACCGCGCGATCGGTGGTGAGCGTCTCGCCGCGCGTCCCGGCCGGCGGCGCGGGATTCAGCGCCGACCCGTGGCAGGAGCTGCACGTCAGCCCGGCCACGTCGAGCTTGCCGTCGACGTGGAGGGCGGCGTTCACCGACGACGAGGTGTAGCCGGGGTGGCAGGTGCCGCAGGAGCTGTTCGGCGGGTGAGGCGCCGGCGGCGGCACGCCGTGGCAGTTGCCGCAGGCGGCCTCGGCGCTGCCGCCGTTCCAGAGCGGGACCGGGTGCTTCCCGCCGGAGAGCGTCGCCCCGTGGCAGTAGGTGGCGGCGCAGGAGCCGGAGGCGGCGTCCCAGGCCGGCGCCGCGCCCAGCCCGGCGGCCAGCGGCCCGAAGTCCACGTCGACCTTCTCGTCCGGGTGCTCGCCCTGGACCTCGGCGGCGCTCCGCGCGTGGCACTCGGCGCAGGCGAGCGGCGGCCGGAGCGGCGTCCCCTCCCCGTTCACGTGGGCGAGGTGCGCGCCGGCCGCAGCGCCGGTCACCGTCCCGGGCGGCGCGGCCCGGACCAGCGGGTCGGCGCCCGCGACCGCGACGCGCGTCCCGTCCCCGTGGCAGGCGGAGCAGGCCTCGCCGCCCCCGAAGTCCACCACGCCGTTCAGGTGCTTGCCGCCTGCCAGATCGATCTCCCCCCCGGCGGTCACCGTGCGCGAGTGGCAGCGCGCGCACGCGGCCGCCGGAGCGTCCGGCGTCCGGACGAACCCCTGGGGATGGCGCCCGCCGGGCGGGAACCCGTGGCAGCTCGAGCAGTCGAGGGTGCTGCTCCCGGCCTGGTAGCGCCCGGCCCAGCTCGGCTGGGTGCGCGTACCGCCATCGAGGGTGACGCCGTGGCAGTAGACGGTGCAGGTGGCGTCGGGCCGGCTCCGCGCGTCGGCCGCGTCGGCGGGGCCGAAGGCGACGGACGGCGCCACCCCGCGGGCGCGCGCGAGGCCGCTCGATCCGGGCGCGTCGAAGCGCACCACGGCCACGCCGCCGCCCAGGTGGCCCGGCTCGGTCACCGAGGCGGGCACGGCGTGGCACTCCTGGCAGGCCACCGGGCCGCGGAAGTGCCCGGCGACGAGGTGGCTCTGGTGGGCCCCCACCGCCGGGTCGGCCGTGTCGGTCGCGCCGTTGACGGCGCGGGGAGGCGCGGCGTTCTCGTGGGCGGGATCTCCGTGGCACTGCGTGCACGTGGCGAGCGCGGCGCTCGCCGACGAGCCGGAACGCACCGGCCGGGCCCCGCAGGCCAGGGCCGCGGCGGCGAGCACCGCGAGTGACGAGGCGCAGCGAGGCGACATCGGGGTGCTCCCAGGTGACGTCGCGGACCAGCCGGGGATCGACCCCGTCCGGTCCTGAGACGTAAAGCTCCAGTTGGTGTGCCCGCAGTTTTTCACGAATGGGGGACACGCCGTTTGACCCGGGTCATTTACCCTGGGCACGAGAGTGCGGTCGTCTGACGCACGCGTGCGCCCGCCCGGTCCGCGATGCTAGCCTCGCCGCACATGCCCCCTCACCGAGAGCGCGCCGGATGGGCCGTCGGCCTGTCCCTGGGTCTCCTCCTGGCCGCCGCCGGCTGCGGCACGAAGTCCGCGCCGGGCGGCCAGGGTCGCCCGACGCCCTCCGCGGTCGGCCAGCCCACTGGACACCGCCGCTCGCTCGTCATCGACGCGACGGGCGGGACGGTCGCGTCCACCGACGGAGTGCTCACCCTCACCGTCCCCGCAGGCGCGCTCACCGGGCCGGTCAACGTCACCGTGGACGCCATCACCAACACCGCCCCGGGCGGCGTCGGCACCGCTTACCGCCTGGGACCGGCCGGCACCACCTTCGCAAGCCCCCTCACGCTCGTCTTCAAGCCCGACCTCACCGCCCACGCCCTCGCCGACCTCGTGCTCGAGACGCAGGAGAGCCAGGGCTACTGGATCCGCCCCGGCAACGTCACCCGCGACGCGACCGCCGGCACGCTCACCGTCGCCGCCACCGGCTTCGGCGACTGGGCGGTCGCCACCGGCTCGACGGCGCGCGACCTGGTCGGCAACTTCTCGGTCCAGTCCACGGTGGACGGGACGTACGCCGTCTCCGGTCAGTCCACCCTCAACTTCGCCGGAGAGGACCCGGTCGGCGCCTACTACCTGCAGTCGGGCACCCTGACGCTCACCTCGGTGTCGGTCCCGGGCCTCACCTGCACGCCCGACGCGCCCACCCTTCCGCTCCTCACCAACATCGCGGACCTCCTCCCCAACCCGAACCCGACCAAGTTCGAGTGGGGCGTGAGCGGCCACTGGAACCTGACCTGCACCAGCAGCGGCGGCGCGGGCTCGAGCGCCACGCAGCTCTTCGCCTTCGACACCAGCGGCGAGAGCGGCGGGAGCACCCTCGGCTGCACCCGCACCTACAGCGGCACCCCGATCTTCAGCGGCACGCTGGTGCAGGGCACCATGCTCGTGGACTGCGGCGCCCGGGGCACGCTGCTCGCGAGCTGGAACTTCCAGAGCTGTCTCGCCGGCACTGCCTGCACGCCGGCCAACGCCTGCCACACCGGCGCCATCTCGTGCTCGACCGGCGCGCCGGTCTGCGCCGACTCCGGGACCAGCCTGGCCGACGGGACCGCCTGCGGCACCGGGCAGGTCTGCCTCGCCGGGGCCTGCAACGCCTGCGCGGCGAACGTCACCTGCGCCCCCGCGGACCCTTGCCTCACCGGCACCACCTCGTGCTCCACCGGCACCTCGGTGTGCGTCGCCTCCGGCAACCAGCCGGACGGGACGAGCTGCGGGACGAACCTCGTGTGCTCGGCGGGGAGCTGCGTCGCGTGCAGCGCCAACCTGGCTTGCGCCCCGGCGACGAACCTCTGTCACGTCGGCACGACCTCCTGCTCCACCGGCGCCTCGACCTGCACCGACACCGGCGCGAGCCAGCCCGACGGGACGAGCTGCGGCACGGCCATGGCGTGCACCGCCGGCGCCTGCACCTGCGCGCCGGGCGGGACCTGCACCGCCCCCGCGGACCTTTGCCACGTCGCGTCCTATACCTGCGACCTTTCGGGCAACCCCGTGTGCACCCCCGGCGCCACGCCGGTCGCCGACGGCACCGTCTGCGGAACCGGACTCTTCTGCTCGGCGGGTGCGTGCATCTCCTGCTCGGGCCAGCCCGACGGGACGACCTGCGGAGCGGGCCTCACCTGCGTGGCCGGCGTCTGCAAGTGATCCAGGCGCCTTCCCGCCTCAGCACCTCACCCCAGGAGCCCCCTTGAACCCCCTTCGAATCGCCGCTGCGCTCGTCCTCTTCTGCCTCTCCTCCGGCGCGGCGCTCGCGGAGGAGCCGAAGGGCACCGCCGCCGACATCGCGCGGCTGCTCGTCCCGCAGGAGGCCTGGACTGCCGGCCTCTCCCAGCTCGCCAAGGACGTCCAGGGGCGCCTCCAGAGCCACCCCGGCTCGCACCTCCGGCTCCCGGCCGACTTCCAGACCAGCGTCCGCGCCGAGCTGGAGAAGGTCCTGCCCTACGGCGAGCTCCTCGGCCTGCACGCCCGGGCCCTCTCGGCCACCTACTCCGAGCCCGAGCTCAAGGACCTGCTCGCCTTCTACCGCTCGCCCCTGGGCCAGAAATGGCTGCAGGTGACCCCGGAGCTCACGGAGAAGGTGGCTGGAGAGACTCAGCAAAAGATGGAGCAGCAGATGCCGGGCGTGATGGAGCGGCTCGGCAAGCTCGCCAAGGCGCACCCGCCCGAGTCCTCGGGGACCTAGCGGCGCGGCCTTTCGCCGCACCACATCGCACCACACGAGCGGACGAGCGCCCCCTACACTCTTCGTCAGGGGGTGGGGGATGCGAGAGCTCGGCGATTACGCGCTGTCGCTCGTCATTGCGATGGGGGCGGTGGTCCTCAGCTACTGGGCCATCGTCTACCTGGCGCGCTGAAGCAGGGCGCGGCGTCACTGCGCCGTGTAGCCGCCGTCCACCACGACCGCCTGGCCGGTCACGCAGCCGGCCTTGTCGCTCGCCAGGAAGAGGACGTAGTCCGAGACGTCCTTCACCGCGAGCAGCTTCCGCATCGGGACCAAGGGGTAGATCACCTCCTCGAGCACGCGCTCGAGCGGCACGCCCCGCGTGCGCGCCAGGTCGCCGAGCTGGTTCCGCACCAGCGGCGTGTCCACGTAGCCGGGGCAGATGGCGTTCACGGTGACGCCGCTCGTCGCCCCCTCCAGCGCCGCCACCTTGGTGAGCCCGATGAGGCCGTGCTTGGCGCTGTTGTAGGCCGCCTTGCCGGCGAAGCCGACCAGGCCGTTGATGGAGGCCACGTTGACGATGCGCCCGAACCCTCGCTGCTTCATGCCGGGGAAGACGTGCTTGATGGCCATGAAGGGCGCCACCAGCATGACCTTCACCAGGAGCTCGAACTTCTCGGTCGGGAAGCTCTCGATGGGCGACACGAACTGGAGCCCGGCGTTGTTGACCAGGATGTCCACCCGCCCGAAGCGCTGCGCCGCGGCGTCGAGGGCCTGCTGGAGCTGAGCCTCGCTCGTCACGTCGCAGGCGAGGCCGACCGCCTCGTGCCCCTGCTTCGCCACGCCCTCGGCGGCGGCGCGCACCGCCTCCTCGCGCAGGTCCGACAGCGCCACCCGGGCGCCCTCCCCGGCCAGCGCCTCGGCGATGGCGAGCCCGATGCCGCTCGCGGCCCCGGTGACGAAGGCGACCTTGTCCTGAACGAGACCAGCCATGGTGCACCACCTCCTAGAACGGAAACTTCTTCGCCAGCGCGATCGCCTCGCCCACGAAGCCCCGGCGGAACGCGAGCACCCCCACCACGAAGACGAGCCCGGTGATGACGGTGACCCACGAGCCGAAGCCGGACAGGTAGTTCTGCAGGACGAGCACGATGAGCGCGCCGACCGAGGGGCCCATGACCGTCCCCATGCCGCCGAGGAGCGTCATGAGCACCACCTCGCCGGACATGTGCCAGTGCACGTCGGTGAGCGTCTCGGACTGGAAGACGAGCGCCTTGGTGGCGCCGGCCAGGCCGGCGAGCGCCGCCGAGAGCACGAAGGCCATGAGCTTGTAGCGGTCGACGTCGTAGCCGAGGGAGAGCGCGCGCGGCTCGTTCTCGCGGATCGAGCGCAGCACGTGGCCGAACGGCGAGTGGATGGCCCGGTAGATGGCGAAGAAGCCGGCCAGGAAGACGGCGTAGACGAAGTAGTACATCGCGTAGCGGCCCTCGAGCGAGAGGAGGCCCAGGAGCTTGCCGCGCGGGACGCCCTGCAGGCCGTCGTCGCCGCCGGTGAAGGGCAGCTGCACCGCCAGGAAGTAGACCACCTGCGCCAGCCCCAGCGTGATCATGGCGAAGTAGATGCCGGAGCGCCGGATGGCGAGGCCGCCGATGACGAGGCCCAGGCCGGCCGAGAGCAGCACGCCGAGCAGGAGCCCCACCTCCGGCGGGAGCCCCCAGTCCTTCACCGCGTGGGCGCACAGGTAGCCGGCCGCGCCGAGGAAGGCGGCGTGCCCGAAGGAGAGCAGGCCGCAGTAGCCGAGGAGCAGGTTGAACGCGCTGGCGAAGAGCGCCATGCACAGCACGTTCATGACGAAGACCGGGTAGACGAAGAACGGCAGCACCAGCCCGGCCACGAACATGACCGCGAACGCGCCGCGGACCCGCGCCACCGGCCACCCGACGCTCGCGCCGGCCCTGAGCGCCTCGCTCACTTCTGCCTCCCGAACAGCCCGGCCGGCCGCACGAGCAGCACCAGCGCCATGATGACGAAGATCACCACCGACGAGGCGGGCGGGTAGAAGTAGCGGGTGAGCCCCTCGATCACGCCGAGGCCCACGCCGGTGAGGATGGAGCCGAGGATCGAGCCCATCCCGCCGATGACCACCACCGCGAACACCACCATGATGAGGTTCGACCCCATGCCCGGAGACACCTGGTAGATGGGGGCCGCCATCACCCCGGCGAAGGCGGCCAGCGCCACGCCGAACCCGTAGGTGATGGTGAACATGAGCGGCACGTTGATGCCGAACGCCTGCACGAGGCGCGGGTTCTCGGTGCCGGCGCGCAGGTAGCTGCCGAGCTTGGTGCGCTCGATGACGAGCCACGAGCCGAAGCAGACGATCATCGCCACCACCACCACCCAGGCCCGGTACTCCGGCAGGTACATGAACGGCAGCCGCACCCCGCCCTGGAGCACCTCCGGGACGGGGTACGGGTTGCCGGAGTTGCCGTACTGCTCGTGGAAGAGCCCCTCGATGACCAGGGTGAGCCCGAAGGTGAAGAGCAGGCCGTACAGGTTGTCGAGCTGGTAGAGGCGGCGCAGCATCGTCCGCTCGATGACGACGCCCACCAGCCCCACCACCGCCGGCGCGAGGAGCAGCGCCGGCCAGTAGCCGATCCCCAGGTACTGCGCGAGGAGCCACGCCACCATGGCGCCCGACATGTAGAGGGCGCCGTGGGCGAAGTTCACGACGTTGAGCAGCCCGAAGATGATCGACAGCCCGAGCGACAGCAGCGCGTAGAACGAGCCGTTGATGAGGCCGAGGAGGAGCTGGCCGAACAGGGCTTGCATGAGGCTCCTCCCCGGCTCCCCGGCCCTACTTCTTCACCGCGATCGGGCACTTCTGCGCCTCGACCGACGGGAACGCCTGCGAGGCCGGGATGGTCTTCAGGATCTTGTAGTAGTCCCACGGGCCCTTCGACTCCTTCGGCGTCTTCACCTGCACCAGGTACATGTCGTGGCGGTGGAGGCCGTCCGGGCCGATGCGGCCGTTCTGGGCGAAGAAGTCGTTCACCGGCAGCTCGCGCATCTTGGCCATCACGGCGTCGGCGTCGTCGGTGTGGGCCGCCTTGACCGCCTCGAGGTAGTGCCGCACCGACGAGTACACGCCGGCCTGCACCATGGTGGGCATCGCCTTCTTCTTGTTGTCCGGGTGCGACTGGAAGCGCTTGGCCCACTTCCGGCTCGCGTCGTCGTGGTCCCAGTAGAAGGCGGTGGTGGCGTAGAGGCCCTGCGCCGTCTGGAGCCCCAGGCTGTGGATGTCGGAGATGAAGATGAGCAGGCCGGCCAGCTTCTGGCTCTTGGTGAGCCCGTACTCGGTGGCCGCCTTGATGGAGTTCACCGTGTCCTGGCCGGCGTTGGCGAGCCCGATGATCTGCGCGCCCGAGCTCTGCGCCTGCAGCACGTACGAGGAGAAGTCGGTGGTGCCGGGCGACGGGAAGCGCACCGAGCCGAGCACCTTGCCGCCGGCCGCCTTCACCACGGCCGAGGTGTCCTCCTCGAGCGACTTGCCGAAGGCGTAGTCGGCTGTGATGAAGAACCAGCTCTTGCCGCCCTGCTCCACCACCTCGCGGCCGGTGCCGTTGGCCAGCGCCCAGTTGTTGTAGGTGTAGTGGACCGTGTACGGGTTGCACTTGTCGCCGGTGATGGCGGTGGTGCCCGGGCCGGAGAAGAGCGCGATGCGCTTCTTCTCGTTCACGATGGGCATCACCGCGAGCGCGGTGGAGGAGGAGACGAGGTCCACCAGCGCGTCCACCTGCTGCTCGTCGATCCACTTGCGGGCGGTGTTCGAGGCGACGTCGGCCTTGAGCTGGTGGTCGGCCGAGACGACCTGGATCGGCTTGCCGTCCACCTTGCCGCCGAAGTCCTCCACGGCCATCTTCGCCGCGAGCACCGAGCCGGGGCCGGCCAGGTCGGAGTAGTAGCCGGTCATGTCGGTGAGGACGCCGAGCTTCACGACGCCGTCCGAGATGCCCTTCCCTTGGGCGAGGACGCCGGCCGGGGCGGCCAGCGCGAGGAGCAGCGCGATGCTGACGGTCTTCTTCATGCGACCTCCGGGGTTGAGGGGGAGACTAGACGCCGAGGTAGCGGTGCAGCTTCTCCATGCTGGAAGCGAGCTCGTGCTGGGTGACCATGTCGACGATGCGGCCGTGCTCGACCACGTAGTGGCGGTCGGCGAGGGGGGCGGCGAAGCGGAAGTTCTGCTCCACGAGCACCATCGTGAAGCCGCGCTCCTTGAGCTGGCGCACCACCCGTCCGAGCGCCTGGACGATGACCGGGGCGAGGCCCTCGGTGATCTCGTCGAGCAGGAGCAGGCGCGCGCCGACGCGCAGGATGCGCGCCACCGCCAGCATCTGCTGCTCGCCGCCGGAGAGGCGCGTGCCCTGGCTGTGGCGCCGCTCCCGGAGGTTCGGGAACATGGCGTACAGCTCGTCCACGGAGAGCCCGCCGCCCCCCACCTTGGGCAGGAGCATCAGGTTCTCCTCGGCGCTGAGCGACGAGAAGATGCCGCGCTCCTCCGGGCAGTAGCCGATGCCGAGGTGCACGATCTGGTGGGTCGGCAGGTGGACCGTCTCGCGCCCGTTCATCATGACCGAGCCGGTGCGGCGGCCGGTGAGCCCGAGGATGGCCTTGAGGGTGGTGGTGCGCCCGGAGCCGTTGCGGCCGAGCAGCGTCACCAGCTCGCCCTGGTTCACGCTGAAGTCCACCCCGTGCAGGATGTGCGACTCACCGTAGAACGCATGGAGATCCGTGACGCGGAGCAGCTCGACCGGCGGGGCGGCGAGGGGGCTCGCCATCAGACCGCCGCCTCCGGCTCGGCCGAGCCGATGTAGGCCTCGAGCACCTGCCGGTCGCGGGAGATGTCGGCGTAGGGCCCCTCGGCGAGGACGCTCCCGCGCGCCAGCACCGTGATGACGTGGGACAGGTCCGCCACCACCGAGAGGTTGTGCTCGACCATGAGGACGGTCCGGTCGCGCGCCACCCGCTGGATGAGGGCGGTGACGCGCCCCACGTCCTCGTGCCCCATCCCCTGCGTCGGCTCGTCGAGCAGGAGCAGCTCCGGCTCCAGCGCGAGCGTGGTGGCGAGCTCGAGCGCGCGCTTGCGGCCGTAGGGCAGCTCCACCGCCAGGAGCTCGCGGTGCGAGGCCAGGTCCACCTGCGCGAGGAGCTCGGTGGCGCGCTCGTCGAGCGCGTCCAGCGAGCGCTCGCTCTGCCAGAAGTGGAAGGAGGTGCCGAGCTTCCGCTGCAGCGCCACCCGCACGTTCTCCAGCACCGTCAGGTTGGGGAAGACGGCCGAGATCTGGAAGGAGCGGACCAGGCCGCGCCGCGCCACCTCCGCCGGGCGGGCGTGGGTGATGTCCTCGCCGCGGTAGAGGATCTGCCCGTGGGTCGCGGGCAGGAAGCGCGTGAGGAGGTTGAAGACGGTGGTCTTCCCGGCGCCGTTCGGCCCGATGAGCGCGTGGATGGTCCCGCGCCGGACGCGCAGGGACACGTCGTTCACCGCCACGAAGCCGGCGAACTCCTTCGTGAGGTGGCGCGTCTCGAGCAGGGTGTCGTCGACCATGAGTGAAGTGCGCGCCAGCGCGCAGGGCCTCCTTCTTAACCGACCTGAGTGCCCCTGAGGGGGCCTCAGTCGGGGCTTGCTTCACGTTGGGCGACGGGCGCCGCGGTGCGTCGTGACCCAAAAGAGTCACGATCTCTAAACATCGACTTCACCAGGCGGTGGTAGCGTTTTTCCCTCTCGGAGGACGGCTCGAATGCAGATCACGCGTAGACAGTTCGTGAAGTACGCCGCGGGCGGCGTGGGTGCGACCAGCCTCACGGCGCTCGGCTTCTCGCCCGCCCGGGCGCTGGCCGAGGTGCGGCAGTTCAAGCTGACCCACACCTCGGAGACGCGGAACACCTGCCCCTACTGCTCGGTGGGCTGCGGCGTCATCCTCTACACGCTCGGCGACCGCTCGAAGAACGCCCGCAGCGAGATCGTCCACGTCGAGGGGGACCCGGACCATCCGGTGAACCGGGGCACCCTCTGCCCCAAGGGCGCCGCCCTGCTCGACTTCGTGCACAGCCCGAACCGGCTCAAGCACCCCGAGTACCGCGGGCCCGGCGAGACCGAGTGGAAGAAGGTCACCTGGGAGTGGGCGCTCGACCGCATCGCGCGCCTCATGAAGGACGACCGCGACCGGAACTTCGTCGCCCGGAACGAGAAGGGCGTCACCGTCAACCGGTGGACCACCGTCGGCTTCCTGGCCGCCAGCGCCTCCTCCAACGAGTCCGGCTACCTCACCCACAAGATCCTGCGGTCGCTCGGCATGACCGCCATCGACAACCAAGCCAGGGTCTGACACGGCCCCACGGTGGCCGGTCTGGCCCCCACGTTCGGCCGTGGCGCGATGACGAACCACTGGGCCGACATCAAGAACGCAGATGTCGTGCTGGTGATGGGCGGCAACCCCGCCGAGGCCCACCCCTGCGGCTTCAAGTGGGTGATCGAGGCCAAGGTGAAGAAGGGGGCGCGGCTCATCGTCGTCGACCCACGCTTCACCCGCACCGCCGCGGTCGCCGACCACTTCGCGCAGCTCCGCCCCGGGACCGACATCGCCTTCCTGGGCGGGCTCGTGAACCACCTGCTCTCGACCGGCAAGATCCAGCGCGAGTACGTGAAGAGCTACACCAACGCGCCTTTCCTCGTCCGCGGCGACTACGGCTTCGACGACGGGCTCTTCTCCGGCTACGACGCCGAGAAGCGCAAGTACGACAAGTCGAGCTGGTCGTACGAGCTCGACGAGAAGGGGTTCGCCAAGGTCGACCCGACGCTCGAGCACCCGCGCTCGGTCTACCAGCTCATGAAGAAGCACTACGCCCGCTACACCCCGGAGCTGGTGGAGCGGGTGACCGGCGTACCGAAGGCGAAGTTCGCGCAGATCTGCGACGTCATCGCCAGCACCGCGGCGCCGAACCGCACCATGACGAGCCTCTACGCGCTCGGCTGGACGCAGCACTCGGTGGGCTCTCAGAACATCCGCGCCATCGCCTGCGTGCAGCTGCTCCTCGGCAACATGGGGATGATCGGCGGCGGCGTGAACGCGCTGCGCGGCCACTCCAACATCCAGGGCCTCACCGACATCGGCATCCTGTCGCAGTCGCTGCCCGGCTACCTCACCCTGCCGAGCGACACCGAGGACAAGTACCAGGGGTACATGGAGAAGCGGATCCAGAAGCCGCTTCGCCCCGGCCAGATGTCGTACTGGCAGAACTACCCCAAGTTCCACGTCTCGCTCATGAAGTCGTGGTGGGGCGCGGCGGCGACGAAGGAGAACGACTGGGCGTACGACTACCTGCCCAAGCTCGACAAGCCGTACGACGTCCTGACCGCCTTCGACCTCATGCACCAGGGCAAGCTCGAGGGCTACTTCTGCCAGGGCTTCAACCCGCTCGCCTCGGTGCCGGACAAGAACAAGAACGTCGAGGCGCTCTCGAAGCTCAAGTACCTGGTGGTCATCGATCCGCTCGTCACCGAGACCAGCACCTTCTGGAAGGATCACGGCCCGCTCAACGCCGTCGACCCGCGGAAGATCCAGACCGAGGTGTTCCGGCTTCCCTCCACCTGCTTCGCCGAGGAGGAGGGCTCGCTCGTCAACAGCGGCCGCTGGCTGCAGTGGCACTGGCAGGCGGCGGAGCCGCCGGGCGAGGCGAAGCACGACACCGAGATCGTGGGCGAGCTGTTCCTGAAGCTGCGCGCGCTCTACCAGAAGGAGGGCGGCGCCTTCCCGGATCCCATCCTGAAGCTGACCTGGCCCTACCGCCAGCCGCGGGCGCCGTCGCCGGAGGAGCTGGCGAAGGAGTTCAACGGCTACGCGCTCGCCGACCAGCCCGATCCGAAGAACCCGGGCCAGTTCCTGGCGCGCGAGGGCGAGCTGCTCCCCGGGTTCGGCCTGCTCAAGGACGACGGCACCACCGCCTCCGGCTGCTGGATCTTCTGCGGCTCCTGGACCGAGAAGGGCAACCAGATGGCGCGGCGCGACCCGGCCGACCCGAGCGGCCTGGGCCAGACGCAGAGCTGGGCCTGGTCCTGGCCGGCCAACCGGCGCGTCCTCTACAACCGCGCCTCCTGCGATCCGTCCGGGAAGCCGTGGGATCCGGAGCGGAAGCTCATCTCCTGGAACGGGAAGAAGTGGACCGGCGTCGACGTGCCCGACTACCGGCCCGACGCCGCGCCGGACGAGGGCCTCTCGCCCTTCATCATGAACCCCGAGGGCGTGGGGCGGCTCTTCGCGCTCGACAAGATGGCGGAGGGCCCCTTCCCCGAGCACTACGAGCCGTTCGAGACCCCGCTCGACAAGAACCCCTTCGGCAAGAGCCTCTCCAACCCGGCCGCGCGCCTCTTCAAGGGCGATCGAGAGCGGATGGGCACCGCCAAGGACTTCCCGTTCGTCGGGACCACCTACCGGCTCACCGAGCACTTCCACTTCTGGACCAAGCACACCCGCATCGGCGCGGTGCTGCAGCCGGAGCAGTTCGTGGAGCTGGGGGAGGCGCTGGCGCGCGAGCGCGGCATCGCCAACGGCGACCGGGTGGTGGTGCGCTCGAAGCGCGGCGAGCTGACCGCGAAGGCGGTGGTGACGAAGCGCATCCAGCCGCTCAGCATCGAGGGGAAGCCGGTCCACACGGTCGGGCTCCCCTTGCACTGGGGCTTCGAGGGGCTCACGAAGCCGGGCTACCTCGTCAACACGCTCACGCCGTTCGTGGGCGACGCCAACATCCAGACGCCGGAGTTCAAGGCGTTCCTGGTCGACGTCCGGAAGGCCTAGGGGGACGACGCCATGGCTCTCCAGTCGCTCGACGTCCAGCGCCGCTCCGCCACCTCGACCGCCTCGCCGCAGGCACGCAAGACCCTCGAGGTCGCGAAGCTCATCGACGTGTCCCGCTGCATCGGCTGCAAGGCCTGCCAGTCGGCCTGCATGGAGTGGAACGACCTCCGCGACGAGGTGGGGGTGAACGAGGGGTTCTACACGAACCCCAAGGACCTCTCCGACCAGTCGTGGACCTTGATGCGGTTCTACGAGGAGAACATCGAGGGCTCGCTGCAGTGGCTCATCCTGAAGGACGGGTGCCTCCACTGCACCGAGCCGGGCTGTCTCAAGGCGTGCCCGGCGCCGGGCGCCATCGTGCAGTTCACGAACGGCCTCGTCGACTTCCACCAGGAGAACTGCATCGGCTGCGGGTACTGCATCTCCGGCTGCCCGTTCAACATCCCGCGGCTCTCGAAGCACGACAACAAGGCCTACAAGTGCACGCTCTGCTCCGACCGCGTCTCGGTGGGGCTCGAGCCGGCGTGCATCAAGACCTGCCCGACGCAGGCGCTCTCCTTCGGGTCGAAGGAGGACATGCTCGCTCAGGCGGAGCACCGCCTCGACGACCTGCGCGAGCGCGGGTTCACGAAGGCCGCCGTCTACGACCCGCAGGGCGTGGGCGGGACGCACGTGGTGTTCGTGCTGCCGCACGGCGACCAGCCCGAGAAGTACGGCCTGCCCAAGGACCCGCACCTCGGCCCGCTGCTCTCGGTGTGGCGGAGCTGGGTGTCGCGCTCGCTCGGCGTCTTCACCATGTTCGCGGTCGTGGTGGCGGGCGTCTTCCACTACATGAAGGTGGGTCCGCTGGAGGAGCCGAAGGACGACCCTCCGGCGCCGCCGAGCCCGCCGCGGAAGGAGGCCTGAGATGGCCACCACCGAGAAGGACCTCCGGACCCCAGCGGCTGTCGGTCACGGCGAGGAGCAGCCGCTCCTCCGCCGCTACCCGGAGTGGGAGCGGCTCGTCCACTGGGGCGTCGCCATCGCGTACATCTTCCTCTTCCTGTCGGGCCTGGCGCTCTTCCACCCCTTCTTCTTCTGGACGGCGGCGCTCTTCGGCGGCGGCCCGCTCCTGCGGATCCTGCACCCGTTCCTCGGCGTGACGCTCGCCCTGCTCTTCTACCCGTACGCGGCGCAGCTCTGGCGCGACAACCTGATGACGCCGACGGACTGGCGGTGGACCCGCCACGCGTTCGACTACATGAACAAGCGGTACGAGAACCCGCCGGACACCGGCAAGTACAACGGCGGCCAGAAGCTCATGTACTGGTCGATGGTCGCCGTCATCGCCGTGCTGGTGACGACCGGCGTCCTCATCTGGCAGCCCTACTTCGCGCCGGCGTTCTCCGCCACCACGCGCAAGGCGGCGGCGGTGCTGCACGCGATCAGCGCCTTCATCATGTTCGTGGGCATCGGCATCCACGTCTACGCGGGCTTCTGGACCAAGGGGTCGTTCCGGGCGATGACGCGCGGCACCGTCACGCGCGGCTGGGCGCGCCTGCACTACCCCGGCTGGTACCGGCAGATGACGGGCAAGGAGCCGTGACGGCCGACCCGCAGTCGCCCTCCGGCCCGGGCGGCCTCACGGACATCCCGCACCTGCGCCTCCCCGACGCGCAGGCGCTCTTCCGGCGCCGGGCCGAGCGCTTCGCCGCGCTCGCGCCCGGGCACACGCTCTCGGAGTACCTCGAGCTCCTGGGTCGGGTGGCCGAGGCCCAGCGCGTCGCGGCCGCCACGCTCACGCCCGCCCTGCCCCGCGCGCTCGCCCCGGAGCGCCCGCTCGACGCGACGAACCTGCGGCGCGGGCCGGAGTGGCTGGCGGCCCTGAAGGTCGTCCTCGACGCGCTCTCCGCCGCCGAGGTGCCGGGGGAGAGCCGGGCCGCGCTCGCGCTGCTCGCCGAGCTGCCGCCCCCGGAGCTGGAGGCGCTCGCCGACCGCGTGCTCGCGAACGCGGTGGCCGGGGCGGACCTCGCCGCCGGCGCCTTCGTGGCGGCGGCGCTCCAGGTCCACTTCACCGGGCTCGCCGCCCAGCTCACCCCGGACGCCGCGCCGCGTACGCGGGACGGCTGCCCCGCCTGCGGCTCCCTGCCCGTGGTCGGGATCGTGCTCGGCGACGACAAGCTCCGCTACCTCGTCTGCAGCCTCTGCGGCGCGCAGTGGCACCACACCCGCGTCCAGTGCACGGCCTGCCACGAGGGGAAGGGGCTCACCTACTACCAGCTCGGCGCCGAGCAGGCGGCCGCGGCGAAGCTCCCCGCCGCCTACGTGAAGGCGGAGGCCTGCGCCGCCTGCAAGGCGTACACGAAGCTCTTCTACGTCGAGCAGGCGCCGGCGCTCGAGCCCTTCGCCGACGACGTCGCGACGCTCGCCCTCGACCTCCTCATGGCCGAGGAGGGCTGGGCGCGGCACGGGGTGAACCTGTTCCTCATGGCGGGGGAGGAGCGGCTGCCCGACCGGCGCTGACGCTGCACGCTGCGTCCGCCGGCGCGGCGACCGCCCGCCAGGCCGTCTGCCCACTTGGGGTGCGCCCGCCGGCCACGGTAGAGTGCGCCGCCATGCCACGGTCTCGCGCCTACGCGCTCGCAGCCGCGACGATGTTCTTCGTCTCCGGGGCGGTCGGCCTCGTCTACCAGGTCGTCTGGTCGCGCCTCTTCAACGAGGTGTTCGGGGTCACCGCCTACGCGGTCACCGCGGTGCTCGCCACCTACCTGGGCGGCCTCGCGCTGGGGGCGTGGTGGCTCGGGCGGTTCGCCGACCGTACGCCGCGCCCGCTGCGGCTCTACGGCTGGCTCGAGCTCGGGGCGGCGGCGACGGCGCTGGGCGGCGCGTTCCTGCTCCGGACCTTCGAGCCCGCGCACGTCTGGGCGGCCAACCACCTCGCGCCCGCCTCGCCGGCGCTGCTGCTCGTGCGTGTGGGGCTCGCCTCGGCTGTCGTGCTCCCGCCGACGGCCCTCATGGGCGCGACGCTCCCGGCCATGACCCGCGCCTGCGTGGAGCGGGTCGGCGCGCTCGGCGCGCGGCTCAGCCTCCTCTACGGCCTCAATACCGCGGGCGCCGTTGCCGGCACGCTCCTCGCCGGCTTCGTCCTCATCGGCACGCTGGGGGTCCACCCCACCCTGCTCGCGGCGGTGGCGGCGAACGCGGCCGTCGGCCTCGCCGCGCTCCTGCTCGGGAGCCTCGCCGCGCCCCTGCCGGTGGCGGCGGCGCCGGCCGAGCCCGAGCCCGCGCCGTCGCCAGGCGGCGCCGCCCCGGCAGGCCGCGGCGCCCGCCTGCTGCTCGTCGCGATGGCGCTCTCCGGCTTCGCCTCGCTGACGCTCGAGGTGCTCTGGACGCGGCTCCTCGTGCTGGTCTTCGGCACCTCCACCTACGCCTTCGTCACCATGCTGGCGGCCTTCCTGGTCGGCATCGCGCTCGGCAGCCTCGTCTGCCGCGGTGTCGTCGACCGGCTCCAGGCGCCGCGCCGCACCTTCGGCTGGGTGCAGGTCGCCATCGCCCTCTCGACCCTCGCCACGGTCCCGGCCATGCGGGCCCTGGTGGCCACCGGACAGCGCTGGTTCGACGGGCACCAGCTCCGCTGGGTGGAGCTCTTCGCCGGGCGCTTCGGGCTGAGCTTCCTCGTCATGATCGTCCCGACCACGCTCATCGGGACCACCTTCCCGCTCGCGGCGCGCCTGTGGGCGCGCACCACCCGCGACCTGGGCGGTCGCCTCGGCCAGCTCTACGGCGCGAACACGCTCGGCAACATCGCCGGGGCGGCGGTGGGCGGGTTCGTGCTCCTCCCCGCGCTCGGGATCCAGCGGGCGGTGGCCTCGGTGACCGCGCTCAACCTGGCGGCCGCGCTGTGGGCGCTCTGGCCGGAGCCCGCCGACCGGCGGCGCCGGGTCACCCTGCTCCGCACCGGCGCCATCGCGGCGGCGCTCCCGGCGTGCGCGCTGGCGGTGGTCCTGTGGCGGCCGGCCCCCTTCGTCACCAGCGAGGAGCACGAGGGCGACCGCGTGCTCTACTACCACGAGGGCCTCGTCTCGACCGTCAAGGTGACCCAGCGCGCCGACGACGCGCGGCAGCTCCAGATGTTCGTGGACGGCGTCCGCATCGGCCAGAGCCAGGTGGGCGTCGACCGCAAGCAGCAGGTGCTGGCCCACTTCCCGTTCCTCCTGCACCCCGGCGCGACGCCGCGGCTCGTGCTCACCATCGGCCTCGGCAGCGGCATCCTGAGCGGCGAGGTGGCGCACCACCCGGGCGTGGAGCGGGTGGACTGCGTGGAGCTGTCACCCTCGGTCATCGAGGGCGCCCGCACCTTCGGCGACTACAACGGGCACGTGCTGGAGCGGCCCGGGGCGCGGATCATCGCGGACGACGGGGTGAACTTCCTCCGCCGCGCGCCGGACCGCTACGACGCCATCATCTCGGACGGCAAGTCCCGCTCCGGCCACGCGGGGAACGCGCTCTTCTACTCCGAGGAGTACTACCGCAGCGCGCGCGAGCACCTCGCGCCGGACGGGATCATGATGCAGTGGATCCCGCTCGACGTGCCGTCGCGGGACATGCGCACCATCGTGCGCACGTTCCTCGGCAGCTTCCCTTACGCCTACCTCTGGCTGTCGCAGGACTCGTGCTTCCTGGTCGGCCGGGCCGAGCCGCTCGTCTTCGACCCGGTGCACGTCCAGCGCGAGCTCGACGCGCCCGCCGCGGCGGACCTCCGCCGCCACGGCTGGCGGACGGTCGCCGACGTGGCCGGGCTGCTCGTGGACGACGCGCCGGCGCTCCAGCCGTGGCTCGCCGGCGACGACCGGGTGAACTCGCTCGAGCGGCCGGTGCTCGAGTTCTACGATCCGAGCGAGCTCGCCACCTCCGACGCGCGGCGCGAGAGCGCGAACCTCTCCGCCCTGGCCGCCACCTGGCGCGGGCCGCTCACCACCGTCCGGGTGACGGGCACCGCGCCACCGCGCGCCACCGAGGCGCTGGCGCGGCTGGTGGCCGGGCTCGACCTCGCCTCGCGGGGCGACGCGCGCGGCGCCGACCTCCTCGGCCAGGCCGCGGCCAACGCCTCGGCGGCGGGCGCGCTCCAGCAGTGGGCCTCGCTCGCGATCTTCGACCTGGGCCGCCGGCTCGACGTCCAGGGGGAGCAGGCCGCCGCCGCCCAGCTCTACCGCGCGTCCCTGCGCGCCTGGCCGGAGCTGGTCGAGGCCCACCTCAACCTGGGCCGCCTGCTGGCGGCCCAGGGGCAGGCCGCCGAGGCGGGCTCCGAGCTCCGGCGCGCGCTGGAGCTCAACCCCGACTCCGGCGCCGCGCACCGCGCGCTGGCGCGGCTGCTGGCCGAGCTGGGCGACGCCGAGGGCGCCGTCCGTCACGCGCGCGCGGCCGCGCAGGTCGGCCCCGAGCTGGCCGACGCGCACGAGGTGCTGGCGCTGGCGCTGGCGATGAGCGGCCAGCTCGACGAGGCCGTGCCGGAGGTGCGCGAGGCGCTGCGCCTCGCGCCTGCCTGGCCGGAGCCCATGATGCGGCTCGCCCTCCTGCTCACGATCCGGCCGCACGCCACCTCCGAGGACGTCCGCGAGGCGGTCCGTCTCGCCCGGCGGGCGGCGGAGCTGACGGAGGGGCGCGACCCGGCGGCGCTGGAGACGCTCGCCGCCGCCTACGCCTCCGCGGGCGAATTCCGCGACGCGGTCGCGGCGGAGCAGCGCGCCGCGGAGCTGGCCGCGGCCGCGGGCGACGGCGCCCTCTCCGCCGCGACCGCCGCCGCGCTCGAGCTCTACCGGCACGGGCGCCTGCTCCCGCGCGGCGAGGCCGCGCCGGCCGCGCCCTGAGGCGGGGATCACTCCCCCGGCCCGGGTCGCCACCGGTCGATCGACGTCCGGACGAGCTCCTCCCGCTCCGCCCGCGCCGCCGCGAAGTGCGCGAGGTAGTACGGGATCTGCGCGTCGCTCCACGACCAGAGCCGGCCGCGGTAGCGCGGGTCGTCGATGTCCTGCGCGAGCTGGGCCGGTCCGGCCGGCCCCTCGCGGCGCGCGTTCCAGCCGCGCGGCTCGTAGGCGAACGCTCCCACGACCTGCACCAGCACCGACCACGCCAGCAGCCCGCCGAAGACGGCGCGGCGCCAGCGCGCGGCGACGATCCAGCCGAGCGCCGGGGCGGCGAGCAGCGCCAGGATCGGCGCCAGATCGACCACGCGGCGGTAGCCGTACGCCCACCCGCCCCACCAGTCGAACCACTTCGACTCGACGAGGAGGAGCAGCGCGGCGCCGACCGCGAGCGGGCGCAGCGGCGCCCAGCCCGCGCGCCGCCAGGCGAGGGCGGCGCCCGCCAGCCCGAGCCCCAGCACCGGCGAGTAGACGAGCAGGCCGCGCGAGGGGCTCAGCAACGTCCCCGCCAGGCCGGTGAGGAGCGGCGTCTGCCACAGGTCGGGGCTGCCCGTCTTCGAGAGGGCGATCGCCGGCCCGGCCGCGGTCTGGCCGAAGGACCAGGGCGCGCCGAAGAAGTAGGCGTTGTAGGCCGCCAGCGCGGCCGCGAACGGGGCGGCGCCGGCGAGATACGCGGCGAGCGCGCGCGGCCGGACCACCGCCAGCCACCCCGCGACCGCCAGCGCGAAGACCGCGTCGGGGGGCCGGCAGGCCGCGGCGCACGCGAAGGCCGCGCCGGCCCCGGCGTACCACCAGCGCTCGCGCAGGGCGGCGCCGACCGGCGCCACCCCCACCGCGCGGACGAGGAGCAGCGCGCCGAGCGCGAGGAAGCACTCGGCCGCCGGGTGCTGCCACAGCGCCTGGCTGCTGACGCTGAAGACGCAGGTGCCGAGCCCGTACCCGAGCGCCACGAGCGCCGCCAGCGCCGGCGAGAGCCAGGCGCGTGCGGCCAGGAAGACGAACGCCGCCGAAGCCGCCACGAGCAGGGAGGCGGCCAGCTTGGCCCCGTACCACAGCGCCTCCGGGTGCCGGCGCAGGTCCCCGGCGAAGAGGCGCACCGCCGCGAGCACCGGCGCCGCGGCGATCCCGGCCCCGGGGCCGAACGTGTTCACGAAGACCGGCTCGCCCGTCGCCGGGTCCGAGCGCCGCGAGGGGGTGAGGTGGTAGTAGCTCGAGGTGGGGACGAGGAGCCCCCGCGACCAGAGGTCCGCCGCGCGCACGCCGCCGAGGAGCGTGTCGCCGCTCAGGATCCCGTCCACGGGCTGCCCGTCCGGCGGGCGGAGCATCCACTCGAAGTGCGCGGGGTCGCGGGTGGGCGTGAAGGAGAGCCGCCCATCCTCGACCAGGTTCGCCGCCACGAACACGTTGCCGACGGCGTCGCTCCCGACCAGGAAGTCGCGGTTCGCCCCGTAGCTCGCGCACAGCGCCGCGGCGATGAGCAGCGCCCAGCGCCCGTCGCGGGAGCGGCGAGGCGCGGCGGGCGGCGGCGCGTTTCTCATCGCGGCCAGCATCCCGGCTGCGGCCGCGCTGCGTCAAGAGGAGAGACGACAGCGCTGGCGCCGGGCTGCGGCGGAGCAGCGCGCCCAGCGCGTTTGACGGGCCGGTGGCTCGCGGCTACGGTCTCCGCCGACCGTGGCCGCCAACCTCAAGGGAGCGATCGATTGATGGAGACGCGTCCTGATCAGGCTGCACATCAGTCGCTTCATCGTGCGCCCACCGACAGCGCCGCATTGACGTTGGGTGCTGCCATTTGTGCGATAGCACTCGGCTTAGCGATCCAGGTACGTGACGGTCATCTCGCACCGACCGCCGTCGCCTGGCTCACGCTCGCGATCATCAGCGCTTCCCTGGGAATGAGCCTGCCCCGCCTGCCAAGCGTCGAACGGATTGCCGACACACTATTGCCCTGGACGCTTCTCGCCGGCCTGCTCATCCACAGCTGGAGCTTCCTCACCGCCGCGCCAGCGCAAGATCTTCGTATCGAGTCCATTGAGCAATTGCGGCCGTTCTATTTCGGCATTGCTGCGTTGACAGCACTGGGGGGAGCGGCGCTGGGATGCCCGTACTGGCTCAGACGATGGCACGTCGCCCTGGTACTCTTGGTTTTTGTCGGTCTAGGGACTTGGCTGATCACAGCGTCACCGAGCCCCTTCATTGATGTCGTCGAGGTCCACAACACGAGCATCAGCGCGCTGCTGCAAGGAACCAATCCGTATACGATTACGTTTCCAGACATCTACAACGATCCCGCCATGTATGGGCCAGGGATGGTCAAGGATGGCCGGTTGATGTTCGGGTACACATACCCGCCGCTCAGCCTACTTCTCGCAACCCTCGGTTCCTTCGCAGGCGATTATCGATACGCACTCTTGGCCGCGATTACGATCGCGGCAGGGTGCATCGCTTACGCGCGTCCAACAGGCACCGGGGTCATCGCAGCGACGCTGCTGCTCCTGACACCCCGTTCTCTATTCGTTCTCGAGCAGGGCTGGACGGAGCCTTTCGTGCTGATGTTGGTGTCGGCAACTGCCATGCTTTCGGTTCGCCGCCCACGCCTAGCGCTCGTCACGCTCGGCCTGCTTCTTGCGGTCAAGCAGTATGCAGTTCTCTTCATCGGAACCGCAGCGCTGCTGCCCCTGTGGCGCGACGAAGGAAGCAGACTTATACGCGTACGGGCGATTGCCGTGACCATGGGAGTGGCGGCAGTGGTCACATTGCCGTTCCTTCTATGGTCGCCGGTGGCGCTCTTTCGCGATCTAATAACTACTCAGCTTCATCTGCCCTTCAGAGGCGACTCTCTCAGCTATAGCGCATGGTGGGCGGCGGTTCGGGGCCAAGAACCGCACTATTGGGTCGGGTTCGCGCTAGCTATGGCCGCCGGCATCCTCGTCTTCATCAGAGCTCCAAGGACGGCTTCGGGCTTCACCATGTCCTTCGGCTTCGTGTTTTTGTGGTTCGTAGTCTTCAACCGACAGGCGTTCTGCAATTACTACTACCTGATCCTGGGATGCATGTTCGCATCGGTCGGCATGTCGACTCACCGTGTCGGCCCCGCAGTCGCCCACGCCACGAGTGCGAGCCGAAACGATGTCACCCGGACATCGATGTCGGTGAACTGAACACTCGCCAGTCCATGCTCAAGGGTCTTTGCCGACAACTGGCTCGGATGGATGTTCTTTCGCGAGTATCCGCCATGTCGTGCAACGATCTCCAGGAACGTCCTTTCGAGGAGCGGGAGCCAGGGTTCCCCGTAATTAGGCGTGCTGAGCCAGAGCCGGCCTCCAGGCTCAAGGATCCGCCGAAGAACATCGAGATACGAACGCCAGTGCTCGATATGTTCGATAACTTCCTTGGCGAACACAGCATCGAACGTTTCCCCGAGCGTTCGCAAATCTTGGTCCGGCAAGACGACCTCGGCGCGAACAACACGGGGGTCCCGGCGTGCCTGCAGCAGCGCGATCGCCCGCGGGTCGATGTCAACTGCCGTAAGTTTGATATTCGACGGAGCCGCGTCGATCTCTTGACCGAGCCCGCATCCGACCACCAAGACACGTGGGGACGTCTTGCTGTCAGCTACCAACCGCAGGAACTTCCGTAGATCGCCCTGGATAGGCCGATGATAGAGCGACCATGGGAAGCGATACACTCTTCCATGGTTTACGAAGTACTCAGCTTCCATCGCCAGTCGCCTCCGCGACAATCATGTATTCGTACGCCGTAGGCGACTCGAACGGCACGAGAGGACCCTGTAACGCCCAGGCGAGCAGGCGGCGGACAGGCGTCAGGGCCATGTCTGGAACGAGAACGAGCGCGCGATTGGGGTAACTACCGAATACTGACTTGAAGAGGAAGGCCACAAACGAACTCGGGAGAAACAACCGGAACAAGAACTCGGACCGCGGGCTACCTAGACCATATGCCTTTGTCACCGTCCAGCGGTGCTGGCTCAACAGCCTCTGCCAAACGGGGACGCTGTATAGGTGCCAATGCTGGAAAAAGCCATTGAATGCCCCGGCGATGGCCATGGAGATCCGAGGGGCACGCCTAAGCAGCATCCGCTGGGTTATTCCGTGAAAGGCCCATTGCACCGAGGGCACAAACAGCACAAGGCGTGCGCCGGGCGCAGCGCACGAGCGTAGATTCTTCAAGGCCGAGTCGATGTCGCGCACGTGTTCCAACGAGCAGTTCCCGATGATTTGCTCGAACTCGATATCCGGAAACGGCCGGTCGCGCGATATGTCGCCGACTTCCGCGCGGATACGGGACGCCGCCTGAGACACCTCCGTCCGAGCGATGTCAACGCCGTAGACATCCTCAGATTTCCGGTCGAGCAGAGTCCACCAGAACCCGTCTCCGCAGCCGACATCGAGCACCGGGCCGTTGCCGCCTATGGCTGGCGCGACACTCTCGAGCGCAAGCAGACGGTTCAGTTCGCGAATGCAGAGCGCAAGCGGCGCATGTCGCGTATACGAGCATATCCAGCGATCGAGTGTTTCTACGTGAGGTGCCGAGTCCATGAAAAGTCGGGTCGCAGTGCAACTGCCTGCCGCCTCCGAACAAGAATGGGAAGCCCTTCGAACCAGCCGCCTGCACCAAGTGGCCTCCTTATAGCACGCAGAACCGGCTTCTAATACGATTTGGCGCCGACGGCGTAGCGCATATGTCGGTTCAATGCACTGTGGTTCATATCTCTCCGCCCGCTGCGAGAAGCCCCTCGCCAGGCGCGCCCGCCGGCGAAGACTCACACCAGTGAACATCAGGGAACTTCAGGTGAAGGGGTGCGAGGCTGAGCAAGCCGCACCAAAACCCATACCAGCGCCACCGCCAGCCCGGCGTTGCGCGCCGCGACGAGCAGCACCGTGGCGGGCCGGAGGGCCACCAGCTCGAGGTACCGCGACGGGAACTCGAGCTGCGTCAGGAAGAGCACGACCACGAGCCAGGCGGCGAGCCCGGGCGCCTCCGGCGCGGCGAGCGCCACGGCGGGCAGGAGCCAGACGAGGAACTGGGGCGAGAGCACCTTGGCCGGCACGAGGAAGGCCAGCAGCGCGGCCAGCGCCACGAGCGCGAGGCGCCGTGGCGACGCCCGCAGCTCGGCGCGCCGCCGCCAGACCAGGCCGTACGTCCCGAGGAGGAGCGCGAGGGCCAGCGGCCCCGAGGCGCGCGCCAGGAGCCCCGCGCCGCGGGCGTCGATGAACTCCGACCCGAACGCTCGCCCGACCCGCGCCGGCTGCAGCCCGGCGAGGTGCGCGAGCAGGAGCGGCGTCCCCAGCGCGCTCTCCAGCTGGACCGGCCGGGCCCCGTGGAACTCGAAGACGCGGAGGACCGCGGCCCACGCGGTGGAGGGCCCTTCGACGGCGAAGGGGCCCAGCGCCGCCACCGCGAACGCGCCGAGGAGGGCGGCGCGCGAGCGCCGATCCGCCGCGAACAGCGCGGCGGCCGGCAGCAGGATGAGGGGGGTGAGCTTCAAGGCGGTGCCGAGGCCGAGCGCCAGCCCGGCGAGGACCCACCGCCGCGAGACGGTCGCCCAGAGCGCGCAGGCGAGGAGCGTCGCCACCACCGCGTCGAAGCGGTTCGCGACGACGGCGCCCAGCGCCAGGACCGAGAGCCCGTAGGTCGCGGCGACGGTCGCCACCCGGCGCTGGCCGGCCCAGAGCCGGGCGGCGGCGGCGGCGGTGACCACCGCGCCCACCGCCAGCGCCAGCAGCATCAGGAGAAAGAAGCAGGCGGCGTAGGCTTCGAGCTCCGCGGGGTGACCGGGGTACGCGAACAGGCGCAAGGCCAGCGGCGGGTACTCGGCCGGGAAGTCCAGGAACGGGCGGAGGCCGCGGTCCATCGCCGTCGCGTACGAGTGGTACAGGGGGATGTCGGAGATGTCGAACAGCCCGTACCAGAGGCCCGCGAAGCCGAGCACCGCCACGAGCAGGACGGCCGCGGGCACGTACAGGCCGAGGCCGATCGCGGGCGGGGCCCACCACGGGCCACGACGCTCGGGGCCGCCGCGGTCCTGAGCCCGCGCTCCGGCGGGCGCGCCGCGCGCCGTCACCTCCGTTCGCTCCTCCGTCCCGGCTCCCGTCATGCCGGGGAGCAACGTCGTACGAGTGCTCGTGACCCGTCAAGCAGCACGGGCGGCGGCGGCCCGCCGCAGGGCGCGTCCGCGGCCGCGTTGCCGTGGCGCGTCGCCCGCTCGCCTGGTACAGGTCGAAGGTGCAGCCCACCTCCCGCACCCTGCTCGCGAACGGCCTGCGCCACCACGTCCTCGAGTGGGACGGCGGCGGCCGCACCACCCTGCTCTGCCTCCACGGCTTCCTCGATCTGGCCTGGGCCTTCCACCAGGTCGCGCCCGCGCTGGCCGCGCGCGGCTACCACGTCGTCGCGCCCGACCTGCGCGGGCACGGCGAGACGGAGCGCGTCGGCGCGGGCGGCTACTACCACTTCATGGACTACCTGCTCGACGTGGCGGACCTCGCCGACGCCCTCGGGCGCGAGCGGCTGGCGCTGGTCGGGCACTCCATGGGCGGCTCCATCACCGGCTACTTCGCCGGCGCCTTCCCGGAGCGCGTCTGGCGGGGGGTGATCATGGAGGGCATCCGCATCCCCGAGGTGGCGCCCGAGTCGATGCCGCACCGGGTGGAGGAGTGGATCCACGGCGTGCGCCGCGCCCGGGCCCACGGCCAGAAGGTGTACCGCTCGCTCGAGGAGGCCGCGGCGCGCATCCGGCTGCACGACCCGCTCTGCCCGGAGGCGGAGGCGCGCTTCATCGCCGAGCGCGGCACGCGCCCGGTGCCGGGCGGCGTCGCCTGGCTCCACGACCCCCTCCACGTCACCCGCGCGCCGTACGCCTTCCGCACCGACCACGCCCGCGCCTTCTGGCAGGCGGCCCGCTGCCCGGTGCTGCTCGTGGAAGGCGCGCTCTCGGAGCGCGTCCCCATCGATTACCCGCAACGGCTCGCCGCCTTCCCCGACGCGCGCCGGGTGGTGGTGGAGGGCGCCGGCCACATGATGATGCGCCACCGGCCGGAGGCGGTGGCGCGGGTGGTGCTGGAGTTCCTCGAGGCGTAGCGCCGGGCCGGGCGCACGAGGTGGGTCGCTGTGATCCCGCCTCACCGGCGCTCTCGCCCCCACGCCGGGCCCGCGAAGGGCTACAATCGGCCGCCCCCTCGGCCCCCCGCGCTGCCTGGCGGCTGGCTCGCAGCAACGGCCGAGCACGGACCCGCGCCTCATGACCACCACGACGACCTGCCTTCGCTTCGCCCTGATCGCCGCCCTCGCCGGCGGCCTCGCCGCCGGGTGCAAGAGCGCCAGGCGCATCTCCGGCGACACGCACGAGGAGGCGCGCCCGAGCCTCTTCACCCACGAGAAGCACAGCAGCGTCGACTGCGTCGACTGCCACACCGAGATCGCGCAGGCGAAGCGGCTCGGCGAGGCGAAGCTGCCGCCGGTGTCGAAGTGCGAGGAGTGCCACCCGGACCTCGCGAACCCCACCGACGACACCACCCGCAACGCCGCGGCGGCCGCCGCGTCGCTCGCCCACCGCCCGGCGCGCGACTACCAGCTCACCTTCGACCACGAAGGCCACCTCAAGCGGCTCCAGGCGAAGGATGTGAACCAGGCCTGCGCCCGGTGCCACAAGGACCTGCCCGAGGCCGGGGTGGTCCGCGACGTCACGCCGACCATGGCGACCTGCACCTCCTGTCACCACCACCAGCAGGACGTGGCCCTGGCGAGGTGCTCGCCCTGCCACGTGAGCCTGCGCCGCTACCCGCTGAAGCCCATCGAGGCGCTGGCGGCCATATCGCACCAGGGCAACTGGATCCGCGGCCACGGCGGCGCCGCCAAGAACGGCGCCGAAACCTGCGCCCAGTGCCACGACCAGACCTACTGCGCGACCTGCCACACGGCCGCGACCGTGCCCTTCCGCCCCGAGATCCGCTTCCCCGAGCGCGTCGAGGCCGACTTCATCCACCGCGGCGACTACGTCTCGCGCCACCAGATGGAGGCCGCGGCCGACCCGGCCAGCTGCCGCAAGTGCCACGGCTCCTTCTTCTGCGACAGCTGCCACCGGGCGCAGAACCTCTCCTCGAACCTCGTCGCCGGCGGTAACCCGAACAACCCGCACCCGCTCGGCTGGGCCAACGACAAGAGCAAGGGCTCCGCGTTCCACGGCAATGCCGCGCGCAACAACATCATCGCCTGCGCCGGCTGCCACGATCAGGGCGCGGCCTCGATCTGCACCACCTGCCACCGCTCCTTCGGCCCCGGCCAGCCGGGTCTCGGCGGCAATCCGCACCCGGGCGACTTCCGCCTGAAGCACAGCCGCGCCGACATCCGGAAGAACGGGATGTGCCTGGCCTGCCACACGGCCGGGTGAGCGCGCGGGCGCGCCTCCCGGCGCGCCCGCCAGGCTTCAGGGCACCAGCACGGCCGCGCCGCGGATCCTTCCGCCGCGCAGCCGCGCCAGCGCCTCGCTCGCCTCCGCGAGCGGGAACGTCTCCACCTCGGTCCGCAGCGGGATCGCGGGCGCGAGCGCCAGGAGCTCGTCTCCGTCCCGCCGGGTGAGGTTCGCCACCGAGCAGACGGTCCGCTCGCCCCAGAGGAGCGCGTACGGGAAGGACGGGATGTCGCTCATGTGGATCCCGGCGCAGACCACGGTGCCGCCCTTCGTCACGGCGGCGAGCGCGAGCGGCACGAGCGCGCCGACGGGCGCGAACAGAATCGCGGCGTCGAGCGGCCGGGGCGGCCGAGCGGTGGAGTCGCCCGCCCAGGCGGCGCCCAGCTCGCGCGCGAACGCCTGTCCGGCCTCGTCGCCGGGCCGCGTGAAGGCGAACACCTCCTGGCCGGCGTGGCGCGCGACCTGCACCGCCAGGTGGGCGGCGGCGCCGAAGCCGTACAGCCCGAGCCGCCGCGCGCCGCGCGCGAGCCGCCAGGCGCGGTAGCCGATGAGGCCGGCGCAGAGCAGCGGCGCGGCCTCCGCGTCGCTGGGCCCGGGCGCGAGCGGGAAGCAGTAGCGCGCGTCGGCGACCATCGCCTCCGCGTACCCGCCGTCGAGGGTGTAGCCGGTGAAGCGCGCCCGGTCGCACAGGTTCTCGCGGCCGGACCGGCAGTACTCGCAGGCGCCGCAGGTCCAGCCCAGCCAGGGGACGCCGACGCGCGCGCCCAGGGCGAACCCCTGCACGCCCTCCCCCAGCGCCTCCACCAGGCCGACCACCTCGTGCCCCGGGACGACCGGCCGGCCGAGGTCGGGCAGCTCGCCGTCCACGACGTGCAGGTCGGTGCGGCAGACCCCGCAGGCGCGGACGCGGACGCGGAGCTGTCCCGGGCCGGGCGTGGGGAGCGGCAGGTCGCGCAGCCGGAGCGGCTGGCCGGGACGGTCGAGGACCATGGCGCGCATGGGGGAAGTGTAGCCGGCGCGGGAGGGCCGCGCGTCACGGCGGCTCGGGCGCGAGCTGGTGGAGCCCATCCGCGATGGCGAGGCACAGGTTCGCCACCAGGTCCGGCCGCGCGTTCACCGCGTACAGCCGGGGCGCCACCTCCCAGCAGTCGCGCTGGAGGCGCCGCGGCGGCCCGGACCGGCCAGCGGCCTCGAGCAGCATGGGCAGCACCTTGTCCGGGAGCCGGAGCGCGGTGTCCACGGCGAAGAGGGAGAGGTGGGGCCGGAGCGACCGCACCCGCCGCAGGAAGGCCGCCACCTCGGCGGGCATGAGGTGCTTCGGCGGCGACGACTTGAGCTCGACGTAGACGAGCTTCCCCTCCACCGCGGCCACCACGTCGAGGTCGCCCCCCACGCCCGGCGCGCCGGAGCGGACGCAGGCGGCCACGTCCGCCGCGAGCCGCCGCCGCAGCTCGCGCGCCACCCACCACTCGAGCGTGCCCCCGAAGCTGCGCGCCCGCCAGCGCAGGCGCACGAGGCCGCCGTCCACGCGGGCGGCGAGGCCGAGGTCCACGAGCTCCTCGGCGGCGCGCTCCGCCTGCGCCGGGGTGAGGTACCGCGTCACCTCGGCCGGCCGGAAGGGCCCCTGGCCCGCGATCGCCCCGCGCAGGAAGAGGCGGAATCCGTAGTGGCCGAGCCGCGCCGCGAGCGCGTCGGCCAGCGCCCCGTCGAGCTCGCGGGGGAACGGGACGTCGGGCCGCGCGACCCGCGGGCGCAGCCCTCGCCGCGCCAGCATGGCGAGCGCCTCGTTTCCAGCGGCCCCGGCCGCGGCCGCGGGCGCGGCGGGAGCCGCCGGCCGGGCCGCCGCCTCGAGCTCCAGCTCCCTGGCCCCCCGCCGCGGCGCCATGCCAGGAGCATAGTCGGGGTTGACCTGACCGGCCCCGGCGCTGTTTCTTGCTCCTCGATGGCCCGCGGCCCCGTCGACCTCGCCCGCCGCTGCGCGCGGTGCCTCTTCCCGCCCGAGGCGTGCCTCTGCCCCGACGTCCGCCCGGTCGCGACGCGCACGCGGTTCCTCGTCCTGCGCCACGCGAGCGAGCTCAACCGCCCCACCAACTCCGGCCGCTGGGCGGCGCTCGCGCTGCCGGGCCTGCGCCTCGTCGACTACGCCCTGCCCGGCGAGGAGCCGGACCTCTCGGCGCTGGCGGAGCCGGGCACGGTGGTGCTCTTCCCCTCCCCTCACCCCGCGCCGCTCGTCCCGCCGCCGCGGCAGGTGGTGGTGCTCGACGCCACCTGGGCCCAGGCGCGCCGCATGATCCAGCGCGTCCCGGCGCTCCAGACCCTGCCCAGGCTGGCGCTCCCGGAGCGCGCCGCCGCCGGCGGGGCCGACCCCATCCGTCGCCCGACGGTCGCGGGCGGGCGCTGCACCCTCGAGGCGATGGCGGGGGCGCTCCACCTGCTCGGCGAGGCCGAGGCGGCACGCGCGCTCGACGCGCTCCACGCCGCCGCGCTGGAGCGGAGCTGGCGGCTCCGGCGCCCCTCCGCGGGCCCGGCGGCGAGGTGCGCGTGAGCTACGCCCCGGCGCGCTGGCTCCCCGGCCCGCACCTCATGACCATCTTCGCCCGCCTCGCGCGCGGGCCGGCCGGCCTCGCGCCGCGGCGCGAGCGCTGGGAGCTCGACGACGGCGACTTCCTCGACGTGGACCGGCACGGCGAGCCGGGGGCGCCGGCGGTGGTGATCCTGCACGGCCTGGAGGGCTCGAGCCGGGCGCCCTACGTCCTGCGCCTCGTCGCCGCGTGCGCGGCTCGCGGGCTCTCCAGCGTGGCGGTGAACTTCCGCGGCTGCTCGGGCGAGCGCAACCGCCTGCCGCGCCTCTACCACTCCGGCGAGACGACGGACCTCGACCGGGTGGTGGCGCGGCTCGTCGCGGAGCGCCCCGGGCGCCCGCTCGGCGTGGCGGGCTTCTCCCTCGGCGGCAACGTGGTCGCGAAGTGGCTGGGCGAGGGCGGCGAGCGCCTCCCCCCCGAGGTGCGCGCCGGCGCCGTCATCTCCGTGCCCTTCGACCTCGCCCGCTGCGCCGACGCCATCGACGGCTCGGGCGGCATGGCGCGGCTCTACCGGGCGCGCTTCCTCCGCACGCTCCGGGCGAAGGCGCTGGACAAGACGCGGCGGTTCGAGGGGCTCCCCTTCACCGCCGCCGAGGTGCGCGCCTGCGACACGTTCGCTCGCTTCGACGACGCCGTCACCTCGCGCCTCCACGGGTTCGCGGGCGCGCGCGACTACTGGACGCGCTGCTCGTCCGGCCGCGCGCTCCCCGGGCTCGCGCGGCCGCTCCTCGCCATCGCCGCGGAGGACGACCCCATCGTGCCGCGCGAGAGCCTGCCGCTCGAGGTCGCGCGCCACACCCCGGCGCTCAGGCTCGAGACCTACCCGGCGGGCGGCCACGTCGGCTTCGTCTCGGGCCGGCCCTGGCGTTTCGAGTTCTTCGCCGAGGCGCGCGCCGCGACCTTCCTGGACGAGGCGCTTCGCCGTTGACAACCGCCCGGACCGGGCGCATCCATCGGGCCACGGAGAGGGAGACGACATGCCCGTCAGCAAGAAGCGGAAGAAGGCCGGCAAGCCGGTGCAGCGCCAGGCCCCGTCGAGCGGCGCCCAGGCGTCGACCGAGCACCCCGAGGGACACCCGTCGCACCCGGTCATGAAGGCGGGCAAGCCGAAGAACCCGTTCGTCGCGCACCAGCCCGCGGCCCGCAGCAGCCAGCGCGGCCGGTGAGCCGCCCCGCCGGCGTCAGCCCCGTCGTCTAGGCTGCGCGCCGCATGCCTCCTGACGCCAGGTTCGTCGCCTTCTGCGACGGCTCCGCCCTCGTGAACCCCGGCGGCCCGGGAGGCACCGGGTTCGTGGTGGTCGACCGCGCCTGTCACGCGCTCCGCTTCGGCGGCACGCGCTGGGAGGTGGACGGGCCATACCCCATCACCAACAACCGGATGGAGCTGCGCGCCGCGCTCGAGGCGCTCGACGGCCTCCCCGCGGCGGCCGGCATCGAGGTCGTCTCCGACTCGCGCTACGTCGTCGACGCGATGACGAAGTGGATCCACGGCTGGCGCAAGAAGAGCTGGGTCACCTCGTCCGGCAGCCCGGTGCTGAACCGGGATCTCATCGAGGCGCTCGACGCGCGCTCCCGGGAGCTGGGCGTCCAGTATCGCTGGGTGCGCGGCCACGACGGGCACGCGGTGAACGAGATCGTCGACCAGCTGGCGCAGGGCGCGGCGCGCGGGTCGGGCCAGCCCGAGCGGGCCGCGGTGGTGAGCGCGCTGCGCTCGCTGGGGCTGCTCCGCTGAGCTGAGCGCACCCTCCCCTCACCGGCCGCGCCCGCCGTGACACGCACGTGACAGCGGGCGCGCAGCATGGTGGACATGAGCAGCCAGGCCCTCCCCGCGCGCGAGAAGCCGCTCCTGCGCGGCGTCTCGCACGAGATCGCGGCGTTCGCCGCGGCGGCCGGCGCGCTGGCCCTGGTCCGCGCCGCCCCGACGCCGCGCGCCGCGCTGGCGGCGGCGGTCTACGGGGTGACGCTCACGGCGCTGTTCGCGGTGAGCGCGCTCTACCACCGCCCCACCTGGCGGCCGCCGGCGCGCGCCTTCATGCGGCGCCTCGACCACTCGGCCATCTTCCTGCTCATCGCCGGCACCTACACCCCGTTCTGCCTCCTGCTGGGCGGGAGCCGCGGCCTCTGGCTGCTGGTGGCGGTCTGGGCGGGGGCCGCGCTCGGGGTCGTGCAGGCGGTGTTCTGGCTCCACGCGCCGAAGGCGCTCCTGGCGGCGCTGTGCGTCGGGCTCGGCTGGATCATCTTCCCGCTCCTCCCGGAGCTGCGGGCGGCGGTCGGGCTCGGCGGCGTCCTGCTGCTCCTCGCCGGCGGCCTCGCGTACACCGCCGGCGCAGCCGTCTACGCCCTCCGGCGCCCCGATCCCGCGCCGCGCGTGTTCGGGTACCACGAGGTGTTCCACGCGCTGGTGGTGATCGCGGCGGTGTGCCACTACGTCGTGGTGGCGGGGGCGGTGGTGGCGCTGCGGTAGCTGGCGAACGCGGCAGCGCGACCCCTCGGGCTCCGCCCCGGTCAGAACCTCCCGTGCTTCAGGAGGTCGCGCTTCGACACCGTCCCGATGAGGCGGTGCTGGTCGTCCACCACCGGCAGCCGCTCCAGGTCGGCCTCGGCGAAGCGGGCGGCGACCTCGGCCAGGGTCATGTGGCTGGTGATGGGCGCCGCGCCCTCGTCCATCACGTCGGCGGCGACGATCATGGACAGCAGCGCCTCGTCCGAGATGGTGCCCTTGAGCGCGTCGAGCGCCAGGATCCCGAGCAGCTCGCCCCCCGGCCCCACGACGTACAGGTCGTGCCCGGGCGGCAGCGCGAGCAGGCGCGGCAAGAGCGTCCGGAAGGGCGTCTCGGGGCCGCACCGCTCGGCGTCGCGCGAGAGGAGCGCCGAGACCGGCGTCGCGCGCAGCCACTCCGGGCGCGGCAGCTCCGGCAGCTTCACCCCGCGGCGCTGCAGCGGGGCGGTGTAGAGCGAGTCGGGCTCGATCGCGCGGCTCGTCGCCGCCGCCACCGCCGACGAGAGCATGAGCGGCAGGATGACGCCGTAGTCGCCGGTGAGCTCGAAGATGATGAGCACCGCCGAGACCGCCGCGTGGGTCGTGCCCGCCAGCACCCCCGCCATGCCCACCAGCGCGAACGCCCCCGGCGCGGCGTGCAGCGACGGGAAGGCCCGCTGCAGGAGCTCGCCCAGCCCGCCTCCGAGGAGCGCGCCGTAGAAGAGCGAGGGCGTGAAGAGGCCGCCCGGCACCCCGGCCCCGGCGCAGAGCGCGCTCGCCGCGAGCTTCAGGAACGGCAGCGCCAGCAGGAGCGCCAGCGGCACCTCGCCCAGCAGCGCCGACTTGACCGTGTCGTAGCCGTTGCCGAGGAGGTCCGGGAAGCGGACCGCGACCAGGCCCAGGAGCGCCATGGCGAGCGGGGGGAGGAGCCGCGCCGGCCCGGGCTTCACGCGGTAGAGCTGCACCTCCACCCAGCCCATAACCTTCACGAACACCGCCGCGGCGAGGCCGAGCACCGGCGCGAGCAGGAGCCCCACCAGCACCTCGCGCGGGCGCATGAGCTCGTACGCGGGGATGACGTAGCTCGGCGAGGGCCCCTGGGCGATGCGCGCGATGATGGTGGCGGTCACGCAGCTCACCACCACCGGGCCGAACAGCTCGAGCGCGAAGCTGCCGAGGAGCACCTCCAGCCCGAAGAGCGCGCCGCCGATCGGCACGTTGTAGGCGGCCGCCAGCCCGGAGGCGGCCCCGCAGGCGACGAGGAGGCGCGCCTGGCGGCGCGTCACGCCGAAGCGGTCGGCGAGCCAGGAGCCGGCCGCGGCGCCGGTCTGCAGGAGCGCGCCCTCTCGCCCCAGGGAGGCGCCCATCCCCACCGACACGATGGCCAGGGCGCCGCGCAGGAGCGCGCGGCCGAGCTGCAGCCGTCCCTGGTGGACCCAGATGGCCTCGATGATGCCGGAGGTGCCGTGCCCGCCGAGGCGCCGCTTCACTCCCAGCATCGCCAGGAGCACGAGCAGCCCGCCGAGCGTCGGCACGATCACCCGCCGGGCGGGCGACGCGTGCTGGAACGCGGCCAGGAAGGTGGGCCCGCCGTCCCAGGCGAGCCGCTTCACCAGCGCGAGCAGCTCGAGGAGCGCCACCGCCCCCAGCCCCGAGATGACGCCGGTGGCGACCACGAGGAGCCAGAACCGCTGCGCGACCCCGGGGAGCTGCCCCAGGAACTCGCGGACCGAACGGTAGAAGACCGGCTGCTCGGCAGCCGTCCCGTTGGCCGGATCGTCCGGCGTTCTGGTGTCGCGGCGGAACACCGTGGGTGCCTGGTCGAGCGCCCGCGCAGGGCGCGCTCGCACCTCGGAAGGTAAGCCGCGCGGAGGCCCGGCGCGCCTTCCGAGAGGTGCTCAGCGCGCGCTTTCGTAACGGCGCAGGGACGGGGCGAGCAGCGCGGTGGCGGCCACCGCGACGACGCACAGGAGCCCGCCCGACGCCACCGAGACGCGCGCCCCGAACGCGCGCGCCACCGCCCCGGCCTCGACCTCGCCGAGCTGCGGGCCGCCGGCGAAGAAGATCATGTTGATGGACGTCATCCTGCCGCGCAGCGCGTCGGGCGTGAGGAGCTGCCGCAGCGTCTGGCGGATCACCATGCTCACCGTGTCGGCCGCGCCCGAGGCGGCGAGCGCGAGCAGCGAGAGCGGGAACCAGCGCGAGGCGCCGAACACCGCCACCGCGAGGCCGTAGGCCGCCACCGAGACGAGCACCGCCAGGCCCTGGCGCCGCGGCACGCCCCGGGAGGAGAGGACCAGCCCGGCCAGGGCGGCGCCGGCCGGCTGCGCCGCGTAGAGCAGCCCCAGCCCGCGCGGCCCGACCGCCAGGAGCTGGTCGGCGAAGATCGGCATGAGCAGCATCGACCCGCCGAAGAAGGTGGCGACGAAGTCGAGCAGCATGGTGGTGCGGATGATGGGGGCGCGCCGCATGAAGCGCAGGCCCTCCAGCACCGCCGAGAGCCCCACCGCCGCGCCGCTCCGCGGCGGCGCCCGGTGGCGCATGGCGAGGAGCGCGCCGATCACCGCCAGGAAGGAGGCGGCGTCGAGGGCGTAGATGGGCACGACGCCGGTCCAGGCCAGCACCACCCCGCCCACCGCCGGTCCCACCACGGTCGCGATCTGCCAGACGAACGCGGAGAGCGCCAGCGCCGACGGCAGGTCCTCGCGCGGCACCAGCAGCGGGAGCAGCGCCTGCCGCGCGGGGCCGTCGAAGGCGGCGGCCGCCCCGGTGAGCGCGGCGGCGGCGTAGAGCGCCCAGGCGCCGGCGGCGCCGGTGGCCGAGAGCACCGCCAGCGCCACCGAGACGAGCGCCAGGGTGGACTGGGTCGCGATCATGAGGCGGCGCCGGTCGAAGACGTCGGCCACCACCCCGCCCCCCAGCGCGAACACGATGAGCGGGAGGACGCGGAAGAGCCCGAGCAGCCCGAGCGCCCAGGGCGAGCGGGTGAACAGGTAGAGCTGCCACACCACCGCCACCTGCTGCATCTGGGTGCCGGTGAGCGAGACGAGCTGGCCACCGAGGAGCAGCGCGAGGTCGCGGTGGCGGAGCGCGGGGAAGCGGGCGGTCAGCGAGGAGGGCGCGCCGCGCCCCGGGTCGTGGCTCACGCCTGCACCGCCTCCGGCGTCGCGGCGCGCGGCCGCCGCGTGACCCACACCATGGCCGCCAGCACCGCGATCCCCGCCACGGTGAGCGCGGCGTCGGCGGCCAGCGCGCCGCGGGCGCCGAGGTGGCGGAACTCGGAGGCCCACCCGTCGAGCGCGGTCACGTAGGAGCCGGCCAGGTTCGCCACCGCGATGAAGAGGGTGTACTTCGTCGCGGCCGCCACGCTGTGGCCCACCATCTCCAGCACGAAGGCGGCCAGCGCCGCGAAGGAGATCCCGGTCGCGAAGTTGTAGAGGAGCGTGCCCCAGGTGTAGGTGGCCGGGGTCATCGGCCCGGCCATCATGGCGAGGGCGCTCGCGGCGATGAGGACGCCCGAGATGGCGTAGGCGATGCGCCGGTTCATCCGGTCGGCGAGCCACCCGCCCAGGAACGAGCCGCCCGCGCCCACCAGGCCGCCCCAGAGCCCGTTGACCATCGCCACCACGTCCTCGCTGGCGCCGTACTCCGGCGCCATGGCGCTGAAGATGTTGGTGAGCGCCCCGGCCCCCACCGGCACGGCGCAGATGACGATGCCGGTCCAGCCCTCGCGGCTCCGCACCATCCCCCACAGGTCCCGCCCGATGGCCGCGAGGCTGCGGCCCGCCGCGGCGAGGAGCCGGGCGCCGGGCGCGGACGCGGCGGCGCGCGGCTCGTGGATGAAGAGCGCCGCGACCGCCGACCCGGCGGTGAGCGCCGCCAGGGCCCCGCCCGCCACGCCGACCGAGCTGTACTTCGAGACCCACAGCACGAGCGCGCCGAGCACGTTCGTGCCGCCGACGTTGCCCGCCATGCGCCAGGCCGCGGCGGCGCCCTTGCGCTCGGGCGCGGTGGTGATGGCCATGAGCCCGTCCGCGGCGGCGCAGGCGGTGGTGGCGGCGACGTTGGCGGCGAACGCCAGCGCGGTGAAGGCGCCGAGGTGCGCCTCGGGCGCGGGCAGGAGCGCCAGCGCGCCGAGCAGCGCGGCGCTGAGCAGGCTGGTCGCGGCGAACCAGGCGCGCCGGCGCGCCCCCAGGTCGAGCAGCGGCGCCCACAGGAACTTGAAGGCGTGCGGCGCGAGCGCCGTGGCGCTCATGGCCCCGATGGCGACGAGCGACACCCCCCGCGTCGCGAGCCAGAACGGCGCCGCGATGGTGACGTAGCCGATGGCGGCCGCGAAGGGCAGGATGGTGAGCGAGAAGATCCAGGGGGGCGAGGGGCGGGCTTCGGTCACGGCCGGAATCTACCCCGAACCCCCCGCCGGACCTACCGCGCCGCGAGCCACCGGGCGACGGCCGGACCGAGGCGCTCCCACAGCGCGACGTCCTGGCGCATCCGCTCCAGGGTCTGGGCGATGGCCTGCCGCGCCGCCGGGACCGGGTGCGCGGCGAAGAACGCGGTCGCCTCCTCCAGGTGGCGGCGCTCGGGGAGCTGGCCCACCGCCTCCACCACCCGGCGGAGCAGCATGGGGGCGCCGCCGACGCGCTGCTGCACCGCGTCCCAGCGCTGCCGCAGCGCGCCCCAGAAGCCCTCGCGCGCGGTGCGGTTCGCGAGCAGCGCGCCCATGTACGAGGCCGCGTCCTGGAGCGGGATCTCGTCGCCGAAGGCGAGCGCCTCGGCGCGCGCCGCCAGCGCCGGGTCCTCGAAGAGCGCCAGGCCGGTCAGGTAGCGGCGCTTGAGGGCCGGGTCCGGCTCGACCTTGAAGCGCGCGCGCAGCGCCTCGAACCGGCGCTCGTCGCCCGCCCGCGCCGCCATCGCCACCGCCGCGTCGTGCAGGTTCGGCTCGAGGGCGGCGGCGTCGCCGCCGAGGAACCGGTCGAGGCGGCGCGCCCCCTCCGCCACCGCCGCCGGCTCGCGCGCCACCAGCGCCAGCGCGCGCAGCAGGGCGGCGCGCCGCATGCGCAAGGCGTCGGGCTCGCCCGGCGCGGGATCCCAGCCGGCGCGGGCGAAGGCGGGGCCGACCAGGTTCGCCACGAAGCGCTGGAAGCGCTGGCGGACCGGCTCGTCGGCGAGGCGCGCCTCGAGGCCCGCCAGCCGCCCGACGAGCTCGTCGAGGACGGCGTAGTCCTCCTCCCCGCCGAAGGCCGCCAGCAGGTCGAGGAAGTCGGCCGGCTCGCGCGCGCCGGCGCGGACGAGCGCCCACTGGTCGGCGATGAGCCCGATGCGCTCGGAGGGCGCCAGCCGAGGCAGGTGGCGCGCCAGCGCGGCCGCCGACGCGGCGTCGTAGGCGACGCGGTAGAAGCCGGTCGAGCCCCCGTTGGCGACGAGCCAGCGCACCTCGCCCTCGCCCGGGAGCGTGAGCTCGCCCGCCGCGCCGCGCAGGAGGTGGCGCGCCTCCTTCACCCCGCCCGCGTCCTCGTACCGCAGCACGAGCGGCACTGGCCAGCGCTCGCCGGCTTCGGCCACGCCCGGCTCCGAGTAGAACCTCCGCTGGCCCAGCGCCACCCGGCGCCCCTCGCGCCGCACCTCCACCACCGGGTAGCCGGGCCCTCCGATCCACGCGTCGGCCAGCTCCGGCACCGGCTGGCCCGAGGCCTCCGCCAGCGCCGCCCACAGCTGGCCGGCCACCGCGTTCGCCTTCGCGTGGCGCCGCATGTAGAGGCGGATGCCGTCGCGGAACGGGCCCTCGCCCAGGTACCCCTCGATCATCCGGAGCACCGCGCCGCCCTTCTCGTAGGTGATGACGTCGAAGCTCTCGGTCATGTCCTCGGGGTTCTTCACCTCGGCCCGGACCGGGTGCGTCGAGCGGAGCGCGTCGAGGTGGAGCGCGGCCGCCTTGCCGGCGTCGAAGTCGAGCCAGACCCGCCACTCCGGCCGCCAGCCGTCGACGATCTTGGCCGCCATCCAGGTGGCGAACGACTCGTTCAGCCACAGGTCGTCCCACCACTGCATGGTGACCCAGTTGCCGAACCACTGGTGCGCCAGCTCGTGGGTGATGACCTCGGCGACGCGCTTCTTCACCGGCAGCGCGGCGGTGGCGGGGTCGAGCAGGAGCGCCGCCTCGCGGTAGGTGACGAGGCCGGCGTTCTCCATCGCGCCCGCCTCGAACTCCGGCACGCCCACCTGGTCGAGCTTCCCGAAGGCGTAGGGGAGGCCGAAGTAGTCCTCCAGGCGCGGGAGCACCTCGAGCGCGACCTCCTGCGCGAAGGCGGTCAGCGCGAGCTTCTCCGGGACGGCCCAGGTCCGCACCGGGACGCCGCGCGCCGCGCCGGCCGGCCGCGCCTCGAGGGCGCCGCAGGCGAGCGCGACGAGGTAGGTGGGGAGCGGCGGCGTCTCGCGGAAGGCGACGCGCTGCCGGCCGGCCGCCTCGGTGGTCCGCTCCGGCGCGCCGTTCGAGAGGAGCGCCAGCCCGGCGGGCGCCTCGACGGTGAGCGCCCAGGGCGCCTTGAAGCCCGGCTCGTCGAAGCACGGGAAGACGCGGCGGGCGTCGGCCGCCTCGAACTGCGTCACCGCCACCCCCGCGGCCTGGTAGAGCCCCCGCAGGCCGTCGCTGACGTGGCCGTTCCAGGCGAGCTCGAGCGTCGCCGCGCCGGCCGGCGCCGGCCGTTCGAGGACGAGCCGGACCGTCTCGCTGGCCGGCGCGGGCACCACCCGCACCGCCCGCGGGCCGTCGGCGGTCCGGAGCTCGGCGCGCGTGAGGTCGAGCGCCGCCGCGTGCAGCACGAGCTCGCCGGTGGGCGCCGCCAGCTCGAGCCCGACCTGACCCTCGCCCGCGAAGACGCGCCGCCCGGGGTCGAGCGAGAGCGTCAGCTGGTAGCGGGCGGGGCGGACGGAGGTGGGGAGGCGGTAGTTGCGGTCGTCGGTGGCGTGGGGCACGGGCGCTCCGGGGGGGGAGAGGGGGTGGAGGGGAGGACCCCGCGCCCTACCCGCTCTTCCCGCGCTTACCGTACTCCTTGTCGAGGTAGAGCGCGGCGCCGGGGCGCTCGCCGACGAGCCGGAGCTTGTCGACGATCTCCTGGGCCGCGGCCTCCTCCTCGACCTGCTCGCCCACGAACCACTGCAGGAAGACCTGCGCCGCCGTGTCCTTCCCGGCCAGCGCCGCCTGATAGAGCCCGTGGATCCGCCGCGTGACCTGCTGCTCGTGCGCCAGCACCGCCTCGAAGACCTGCGTGATGGTGCCGAACTCGCGCGGCGGCGCCGCCACCGCGGCGAAGCTGGGGTGGCCGCCGCGGTCGAGCACGTAGTCCACGAACTTGCGCGCGTGCTCGAGCTCCTCGCCGTGCTGGACGCGCAGCCAGCGACCGAAGCCCTTGTAGGCCTTGGTGTCGCACCAGGCGCCCATCGCCAGGTACAGGTACGCCGAGTACACCTCCTGCGAGGCGTGCTCGGAGAGCGCCTCCTGCATCTCGGGAGAGATCATGGCGGGGGCTTAACCGCCCCCGGGGTCAGGCGCACGTGAGGTACTGGACGCTGAACCAGGCGCGGTGGTCGGTCCACACCGACTCGGAGCGCCACCCCGCCAGCGCAGCCAGCACGGCGAACTCGCGCAGGTCGTACTTGTACGAGGACTCCGTCCAGATGCTCTCGCCCTCGTCGAAGCGGAACGCCTCGCCGCCCACGTGGACCGTCTGCTCCCGGGTGGAGACGAGGTGCATCTCCATCCGCCCTTGCCGCTCGTCCCAGCGCGCCTCGTGGCGGAAGCTGTCGAGGCGGAAGTCGGCCCCGAGCTCGCGGTTGGCGCGCACCAGCACGTTGAGGTCGAACGACGCCGTCACCCCCTGCGCGTCGTCGTAGGCGCGCTCCAGCACGTCACGCTCCTTGCGCAGGTCCACGCCGA
This sequence comes from Anaeromyxobacter diazotrophicus, assembly GCF_013340205.1. Lineage (NCBI taxonomy): Bacteria > Pseudomonadati > Myxococcota > Myxococcia > Myxococcales > Anaeromyxobacteraceae > Anaeromyxobacter > Anaeromyxobacter diazotrophicus. Next base: position 48,220 of record NZ_BJTG01000004.1, on the reverse strand, counting down.
GGAGTAACCCGCCGCCGGGGCCGCACTGGCGGGCCACCGAGGCCAGGAACCCGACCATCTCGGGCTTGTGGAAGTTGCCGATGGTGGAGCCGGGGAAGTAGACGCAGCGCCGCCCCGCGGCGACGCCGTCCAGCGGGAGCAGGAGCGGCTTCGTGAAGTCGCCGCAGACCGGCAGCACCGGGAGCTGCGGGAAGGCGCGCGCCAGCCGGTCGCTGGCCTCGGTCAGCGCCGGGCCCGAGATGTCGACCGGCACGTAGGCGGCCGGCCGGAGGTGCTGCAGGAGCAGCCGCGTCTTGAGGCTCGACCCCGAGCCGTACTCGACGAGCGCGCAGTCCGGTCCCAGCAGCGCCGCCATCTCCCGCGCGTGGTGCTCCATGATCGCGAGCTCGACCCGCGTCGGGTAGTACTCCTCGAGCTGGCAGATGCGCTCGAACAGCGCCGACCCGCGCGCGTCGTAGAGCCACTTGCAGGGGAGCTCCTTCTGCGCGCGGGCGAGGCCGCACAGGACGTCCTCCAGGAACTCGGCGCGGCTCTCGCGGGCGAGCGGGCGGACCTCGAACAGCCCCTCGGTGGTGGTCAGCATCGGCGCGCCTCCCGGCACAGGCGGAGGCCCGAGAACTGCCAGCGGGCCTCCGGGTAGAAGAAGTTGCGGTAGGTGGGGCGCACGTGCCCGGCCGGCGTGGCGCAGGAGCCCCCGCGCAGCACGAGCTGGTTCACCATGAACTTGCCGTTGTACTCGCCGAGCGCGCCGGGGGCGGGGCGGTACCCCGGATACGCCGCGTACGCGCTCGCCGTCCACTCCCAGACGTCGCCCAGGAGCTGGGCCGGGCGCTGCTCCCCCGCCGCCGCCGGGTGGTAGCGACCGCCGTCGGCCAGCGCCCCGTCCTCGGCGGCGCCCCTCGCGACCACCTCCCACTCCGCCTCGGTGGGGAGCCGCGCCCCCGCCCAGCGGGCGTAGGCGTCCGCCTCGTAGTACGACAGGTGGACCACCGGCTCGGCGGGATCGAGCGGCCGCGGCCCGTGGAGGGTGAACACGCTCCAGCCCGCGCCGTCGCGCTCCCAGTACAGCGGCGCCTCCCAGCCGGCCCGGGCCGCCGCGGCGAAGCCGTCGGAGAGCCACAGCCCGGGGCGGCGGTAGCCGCCGTCCTCGAGGAAGCCGAGGTACTCGCCGCAGGTCACCGCCCGCGAGGCGAGCGCGAAGGGCTCGAGCCACGCCCGGTGCCGCGGCCCCTCGTTGTCGAAGGCGAAGCCGCCGCCGCCGTGCCCGAGCTCGCACAGGCCGCCCTCGTGCTCCACCCAGGCGAGCCGCGGCGCGGACCGGCGCGACGGCGCGAGCGGCGGCGCGTAGGCCGGGCGGAGCGGGTTCTCCGAGAAGGCGTGCTTGATGTCGGTGAGGAGCAGCTCCTGGTGCTGCTGCTCGTGGTGGAGGCCGACCTCCAGCACCGCCGCGCCCTCCGGATCGAGCCCGCGCTCGAGGAGCGCCAGCACGCGATCGTCCACCTGGCGCCGGTAGGCGCGCACCTCGGGGAGCGGCGGCCGCGTCAGGAGGCCGCGCTTGGCGCGCGCGTGGCGCGGGCCGACGGTGTCGTAGTAGGAGTTGAAGAGGAACCCGTACTTCGGGTGGAACGGCTCGAACCCAGGCTCGCGCGGCCCGAGGAGGAACGTCTCGAAGAACCAGGTGGTGTGCGCGAGGTGCCACTTGGCGGGGCTCGCGTCGGGCATCGACTGCACCACCATGTCCTCCGGCCCGAGCGGCGCGCAGAGCGCCTCCGTGCGGGCCCGCACCGCGCGATAGCGCGCCGCGGCCGGCGTACCCGGAGCGGGCGACGGGCGGGCGGGCGGCGCGTGGCTCGGCTGGGCGGAGGCGTCCATCGCTCCCCGCAAGCTGCGGTGCCTCAGCCGGCCTCGCAACCGGCCGCCGGTCTGGGTCCGCCTGGGAGGGGGCCCGCCCGGGCGCACCTCGCCACGGGGCTTTTGCGAGGGCGATCCGGGCGGTTCCCCGCTGACCCTCCGCGCGCTCGCGCGGGACGGCTTAAGAGAGGGCATGCGCGTCCTCGTCACCGGAGCGACCGGCTACATCGGGGGGTCGCTCGTGCCGCGCCTCCTCGAGGCGGGGCACCAGGTCCGGGTGCTCGCGCGCGACCCGGCGCGGGTGGCGGGACGCCGCTGGGCTCCCCAGGTGGAGATCGCGCGCGGCGACGTGCTCGCGCCCGAGACGCTGCGGCCCGCGCTGGCCGGCTGCGACGCGGCCTACTACCTCGTCCACAGCATGGGCCCGCACGCGCGCTTCGACGAGCGCGATCGCGCGGCCGCGGGACACTTCGCGGAGGCGGCCGAGGCGGCCCGGCTCGGCCGGATCGTGTACCTGGGGGCGCTCGGCGACGAGCGCGGGCCGCTCTCCGAGCACCTCGCCTCGCGCCACGCCACCGGCCACCGGCTGCGTGAGGGCGCGGTGCCGGTCGCCGAGCTGCGCGCGGCCATCGTGGTGGGCGCGGGCTCGATCTCCTTCGAGATGGTGCGCTGCCTCACCGAGCGGCTCCCCGTCATGATCTGCCCGCGGTGGGTGTTCCAGCGGGTCCAGCCCATCGCCGTCCGGGACGTGCTCGCCTACCTCGTCGCCGCCCTGACCTCGCCGGCGGCCGCCGGCCGCGTGATCGAGATCGGCGGCGCCGACGCCCTCACCTACCGCGAGCTCATGCTGGGCTATGCGGCGCTGCGCGGGCTGCGGCGCGTCCTCGTGCCCGTGCCGGTGCTCTCGCCGGGCCTCTCCTCGCACTGGGTCCACTGGATGACCCCGGTACCGCGGGGGCTGGCGCGGCCGCTCATCGAGGGGCTGCGGAGCGAGGTGGTGGTGCGCGACGACCTGGCCCGGCGGCTCTTCCCGGAGATCGTCCCGCTCGGCTACCGCGAGGCCCTCGCCGAGGCGCTCTCCGGGCTCGACCGGGGCGACGTCCAGGCGAGCTGGAGCGACGCGCTCGCCACCAGCCAGGGCGACCGCGCGCCGGTGACGCTGGCGCAGGGCGCGGGGCTCATCGTCGAGCGGCGCCAGCGCGAGGTGGCGGCGGCGCCGGCGGACGTGTTCCGCGCCTTCTCCGGCCTGGGGGGCGACCGGGGCTGGCTGTACGCGGGCTGGGCGTGGCGGCTCCGCGGCGCGCTCGACCGCCTCCTCGGCGGGGTGGGCCTGCGCCGCGGCCGGCGGGATCGCGACGAGCTGCGCGCCGGCGACGCCCTCGACTTCTGGCGCGTGGAGGAGGTCCAGCCGGCCCGGCTCCTGCGGCTGCGCGCCGAGATGAAGGTGCCCGGCCGGGCCTGGTTGCAGTTCGAGGTCCACCCGGCGGCCGGCGGGGCGACGCGGCTGGTGCAGACCGCCTTCTTCGCGCCGCGGGGCCTCGCCGGCCTCGCCTACTGGTACCTGCTCTACCCCATCCACGCCCTCATCTTCCGTCACCTGATCGAGCGCGTCGGCGCGAGCGCCAGCGCGGCGGCCGCGGAGCGCCCCGGGTGAAGGTGCCCACCGCGCGCCTCCGCGCCCTGAACGCCGCCCCGCTCCGGCCGGACGGTCGGTACGTGGTGTACTGGATGGTCGCCGCGCGGCGCGCCTCGCACTCTTTCGCGCTCGACCGGGCGATCGGGCTCGCGCGCGAGCTCGCGCGGCCGCTCGTCGTGCTGGAGGCGCTCCGGGCCGGGTACCCGCACGCGAGCGACCGGCTGCACCGCTTCGTCCTGCAGGGGATGGCCGAGCAGGCCGCCGCCTTCGCCCGCGCTCGCGTCGTCTACCACCCCTACGTCGAGGCGCGCGCGGGCGACGGCCGGGGGCTCCTCGAGGCGCTCGCGGCGGAGGCCTGCGCGGTCGTCACCGACGACTTCCCCACCTTCTTCCTCCCGCGCATGCTCGCCGCCGCCGGGGCGAGGCTCGCGGTACGCCTGGAGGCGGTGGACGGGAACGGGCTCCTCCCGGTGGCGGCGGCGACGCGCGTCTTCCCCACCGCCCACGCGTTCCGCCGCTTCCTGCAGTCCGAGCTGCCGGAGCACCTCACCGCCTCCCCCTCCCCCCACCCCTTCCGCGGCCAGCCGCTGCCGGAGGCGCCGCCGCTCCCGCCCGAGCTCCTCCGCCGCTGGCCCGCGGCGACCCCGGCGCTCCTCGCCGGCGACGCCGCCCACTTGGCGCGGCTCCCCATCGACCACGCGGTGCCACCCTCGCCCATCCCCGGCGGGACCCGCGCGGCGAGGGCCGCCCTGCGCCGGTTCGTCGAGGAGCGGCTCGCGCGCTACGCCCGGGATCGCAACCACCCGGACCTCGACGCCGGCAGCGGCCTCTCGCCGTGGCTCCACTTCGGGCACCTCTCGGCCCACGAGGTCTTCCGCGCCGTCGCCGAGGCGGAGCGATGGACCCCCGCGCGGCTCGGCGCGCGCCCCCGGGGCCAGCGGGAGGGGTGGTGGGGGACGAGCCCCTCGGCCGAGGCTTTCCTCGACCAGCTCGTCACCTGGCGCGAGCTCGGCTTCAACATGGCCGCGAAGCGCGAGGACCACGCGGCGTACGGCTCCTTGCCGGGCTGGGCGCGCGCGACGCTCGCGAAGCACGCCGCCGACCCGCGGCCGGCCGTGTACGGCCGGGCCGCGCTGGAGGAGGCGCGCACCGGCGACCCGCTCTGGAACGCCGCCCAGCGCCAGCTCCGCGGCGAGGGGCGCATCCACGGCTACCTGCGCATGCTGTGGGGAAAGAAGATCCTCGAGTGGTCCCGCTCGCCGGAGGAGGCGCTCGAGACGGCCGTGGCGCTGAACGACCGCTGGGCGCTCGACGGCCGCGACCCGTGCTCGTACGCGGGCATCCTGTGGTGCTTCGGCCGCTACGACCGGCCGTGGGGCCCGGAGCGGCCCGTCTTCGGGACGGTGCGCTACATGACGAGCGCGAACACGGCGCGCAAGCTGCGGCTCGCGCGGTACCTCGCGCGCTGGGGCGAGGACCGGGCCCCGGCCGAGCCGAGGGCGGGCCCCGAGCCCCGGGGTTGATCCCGGTCCGTCTCGGAGGGGGCGTCCTCGGCGCCCGGCGTTGACGGAGCGTCCCAGCGAGGCGAAAGGTCCCTCATGGACAAGAACGCCTTCACGCAGGTGCTGCAGAAGTTCCCGCTGCCGGTGACGGTGGTGACGGTGGGGCGCGGCGGCGCGGAGAACGCCCTCACCGTCTCCTGGGTGGCGCCGGCCTCGTTCGACCCGCCGCAGGTCGTGTTCGCGGCCGACCGCCACCACTACAGCGTGGACTTCCTGCGCAGCACGAAGAACTTCGCCGTGAACGTGCTGCGCGAGGGCCAGCAGCGCCTGGCCGCCCACTTCTCTCGCCAGGCGATGGCGGAGGAGGACAAGCTCGACGCGGTGGCGACCCGCGAGGGCGACTCCGGCGCGGCCATCCTGAAGGACGCGCTGTCGTACCTCGACTGCGAGGTGGCGGCGATCTACGAGTCGGGCGACCACGTCCTCGTGGTGGGGAACGTGGTCGACGCCGGGATCCTCGGCGACGGCCAGCCGCTCACCACCGCCGCGGGGCTGCGCTACGTGAAGGCGAGCGCGCGGTAGCGCCACCCTCAGGCGTGGTTCCGCAGCATGAGCTCCTTGGGGTGGGGCTCGAGGTAGCGCTGCCCGGCGAGGTACGCGATCCCGTGCCGCCGGACGTGGTGGCGGAGGAGCGTCACCGGGACGACGAGCGGCACCAGGCCCTGGCGATAGTCGGCGATGGCCTCCTGCAGCTCCTGCCGCTCGCCGGGGGCGGCCAGGTCCTTCAGGTAGCCCGCCATGTGCTGCAGCACGTTGACGTGGCGGCCGCGGGTGGCCGGCTTCGCGAGCGCGCGGAGGTAGCGCTCGCCGTAGCGGCGGGCGAGCTCGGCGCGCGGGATCCCCTTCGCGCCCGCGACGAGCCGCCCGAGCTGCTGGTACGCCGCCGGCTCGTGGGCTAGCAGGAGGAGCTTCTCGGCCGCGTGGAAGGCCACCAGCTCGCCCAGCGCCCAGCGGCCGGCGAAGAGGGCCTTGAGCCGCCGGTAGGCGAAGAGGCGCTCGACGAAGGCCTCGCGCAGCGGCAGATCCTGGAGGCGACCCTCCTCCTCCACCGGCAGGAGCGGCAACCGGTCGAGCAGCACGGCGGCGAAGGCGCCGCGGCCGTCCTTCGTCGCCACCGCGCCGCCGTACACCTTGACCCGCTCCATTCCACAGGACGGCGAGTCCTTCTTGAGGACGTAGCCGTCGAGGTCCAGGCGGGCGAGCTCGGCCACGCGCCGCTCCGCCAGCCGCCGCATGGCGGCGGTGTGGTCGGCGCCGGTCGCGCGACCCACGAGCCGCACCAGGCCTCCGTCGCGCACGAGCCGGATCGCCTCGCGCGGCGTGCCGAGCCCGAGCTCCACCTCGGGGCACACCGGCACGAACTCGACGAAGCGCGCGAGGAGCCCGGTGAGGAAGTCGTTCCGCTTGTGCCCGCCGTCGTAGCGCACGTTCTGCCCGAGCAGGCAGGCCGAGACTCCCAGGCGGAGGGGCCCTCGAGCGCCAGCGGGCTCCTCGCGACGCGCGCCTCCCCTCCTCACCGCCGCCGCCCCCCGCCCCCGAAGAGCGAGCCGAGCACGCCCCGCATGATCTCGCGGCCGAGCTGCGACCCGGCGGCGCGGGCGGCGCTCTTCGCCGCCGAGCCGAGCATGTCGAGCGCGGCGCCGGCCGCGTCGCCGGGGAGCGGCGCGCGGCCACCCCACCCGCCCCCGGAGCGCCCGCGCGGCGCCGGCTCGCCACGCTGGGCGGCGCCGGCGCGGGCGCGCAGCTGCTCGTAGGCGGACTCGCGATCCACCGCCTGGCCGTAGTGCGCCGCGAGCGGCGAGGCGCGCACCACCTCGGCGCGCTCGTCCGGCGTGAGCGGCTGGAGCCGGCTCCGCGGCGGGAGCACCAGCGCCCGGTCCACGGGCGTGGGCGTGCCGCCCTCGTCGAGCAGCGACACGAGCGCCTCGCCCACGCCGAGCTGGGTGATGACCTCGGCGGCGTCGAGCCCAGACCGCTGCCGGAACGTGTCCGCGGCCGTGCGCACCGCCTTCTGGTCGCGCGGCGTGAAGGCGCGCAGCGCGTGCTGGACCCGGTTGCCGAGCTGCCCCAGCACCGTCTCCGGCACGTCGAGCGGGCTCTGGGTGACGAAGTAGACGCCCACGCCCTTCGAGCGGACGAGCCGCACCACCTGCTCGATCCGGTCGAGCAGCGCCTTCGGCGCGTCGTCGAAGAGGAGGTGCGCCTCGTCGAAGAAGAAGACCAGCCGCGGCTTCTCCGGGTCGCCCACCTCGGGCAGCCGCTCGAAGAGCTCCGAGAGCATCCAGAGGAGGAGCGTCGCGTAGACGCGCGGCGCGCGGATGAGCTCGTCCGCGGCGAGGACGTTCACCACCCCGCGGCCGTCCTCCGCGGTCTGCATGAGGTCCTCGAGCTCCAGCGCGGGCTCGCCGAGGAGCTTGTCCCCGCCCTGCGCCTCGAGCGCGAGGAGCGCGCGCTGGATGGCGCCCACGCTCGCCGTGGAGACGTTACCGTACTTCGCGCGCAGCTCGGAGGCGCGGTCGGACACCTCCGCCACCACCGCCCGCAGATCCTTCAGGTCGAGCAGGAGGAGCCCCTGCTCGTCGGCGAACTTGAAGACGATCTGGAGCACGCCCTCCTGGACGTCGTTGAGGCCCAGGATCCGGGCGAGCAGCAGCGGGCCGAGCGCCGTGACGGTGGCGCGCACCGGGTGGCCCTGCTTGCCGAAGACGTCCCAGAACGCGACCGGCGCGGCCTGGTAGGCGAAGTCGGACAGGCCGAGCTTCTTCACCCTCTCGGAGACCGGCGGGGCGTCGGCGCCCGGGCGGGCCAACCCCGAGAGGTCGCCCTTCACGTCGGCCATGAAGACCGGCACCCCGAGCCGCGACAGCCCCTCCGCCAGCACCCGCAGCGTGACGGTCTTGCCGGTGCCCGTGGCGCCGGCGACGAGGCCGTGCCGGTTCGCCATGCGGGCGAGCAGCGCGAGCTCCTCCTCGCGGGCGCGGGCGACCGGGACGGTGAGCGGTGGGCGGGCCATGGGCTTCTCCTCGGGCCACCTACTTAGCGCAGCCGCCGCGCCCGGTCGCGGGTTACCCTGTCGCGCCATGCACGATCCCCGGGCGATCCTCGAGGCGCGGCTCGGCGCGCGGCGCGGCGCCGTGGCGGCGTGGGAGCGGCGCGACGCGCGCATCGCCTTCCTGCGGCTCCTCGGCTTCGCGGCGCTGACGGCGGTGGCGGTCCTCTCGCTCGCGCTCCACCGGCTCTCGGCCTGGTGGCTCCTCGCGCCCGGCGCGCTCTTCCTCGCGCTCGTCGTATGGCACGACCGCACGCTGCGCCGGCTCACCCGCGCCCGCCGGGCGGTCGCCTTCCACCAGGAGGGGCTGGCGCGGCTCGACGGCTCGTGGGCCGGCCGCGGCGACGGCGGCGAGCGGTACGCGGCGGACGACCACCCCTACGCGAAGGACCTCGACCTCTTCGGCCGGGGCTCGGTCTTCGAGCTCCTCTGCACCGCGCGGACGCGCCCCGGCGCCGACCTGCTCGCGCGCTGGCTCCTCGCGCCGGCCCCGGTCGCCCAGGTGCGCGCGCGCCAGGGGGCGGCTGCCGACCTCGCGCCCCGGCTCGACCTGCGCGAGGACCTGGCGGTGCTGGGCGGCGACGCCCGCGCCGAGCTCCACCCGGACCGGCTCGCCGCCTGGGCCGAGCTGCCGCGCGCCCTGCCCGGCTGGCTCGCCCTGCCCGCGCTCCTCGCCGGCGGGGTCGCGCTGGCGGCGCTGGTGGGCTGGTTCGCGGGGGCGGTGCCGGGCCTGGCGGTGGTGGGCGTCGCGGCGGTGGAGTGGCTGGCGCTGCGCGCCGCGCAGGGGACCCTGGCGGAGATCCTCGGCGGCGTCGAGCGGCCCGGCGCGGAGCTGCTCCTGCTCGCCGACCTCCTGGCGCGGCTGGAGCGCGAGCCGCTCGAGGATGCCCGGCTGCGCGACCTGGGCGCCGCCCTCGGGACCGGGCGCGAGGCGGCCTCGGCTCGCATCCGGCAGCTCGGGCGGATCGTCGACCGCGGCGGCTGGGCGGACAACCAGGTCTTCGCCCCGGTCGCGTTCCTGCTCCTGTGGCGGCTCCAGGCGGCGCTCGCCGTCGAGCGCTGGCGCGCGGCGCACGGGCGGCAGGTGCGCGCCTGGCTCGGGGCCGCGGCCGAGCTCGAGGCGCTCTCCGCGCTCGGCGCCCACGCCTTCCTGCACCCGGGCGACCCGTACCCGGAGCTCCTCGAGCCGGCCGGCGGCGCGCGCTTCGAGGCGGAGGGCCTCGCCCACCCGCTCCTCCACGAGGGGCGCGCGGTCCGCAACGACGTCCGGCTCGGCGCGGGCGCGCGCCTGCTCATCGTGTCCGGCTCCAACATGTCCGGGAAGAGCACGCTCCTCCGCACCGTGGGCGTGAACACCGCGCTGGCGCTGGCGGGCGCGCCGGTGCGGGCGCGGCGGCTCGCGCTCACCCCGCTGCAGGCCGGCGCCACGCTGCGCATCCAGGACTCGCTGGCCGAGGGGCGCTCGCGCTTCTACGCCGAGATCACGCGCCTGCGGGCGCTGCTCGACCTCGCCGCCGGGACGCCGCCGCTCCTGTTCCTGCTCGACGAGCTGCTCGCCGGGACCAACTCGCGCGACCGCCGCATCGGCGCCGAGGCGGTGCTGCGCACCCTCCTCGCCCGCGGCGCGGTGGGCCTCGTGACCACCCACGACCTGGCGCTCTCCGAGGCCGCCACCGCGCTCGGCGAGGCGGCGAACGCCCACTTCGAGGACGAGGTGCACGGCGGCGAGGTGGTGTTCGACTACCGCCTGCGGCCGGGGGTGGTGACGAGGTCGAACGCGCTCGCGCTCATGCGGGCGGTCGGGCTGGAGGTGTGAGCGCTCCTCAGTTCGCCCGCGCCGGCGGGCGAACGGACTCGCCCTGCACCGGCGGGTTCTGCGCCCGCTGCTCGAGGTACCAGGCGTGCTCCGGGCGGGCGAGGATGGCGTCGAGCACGGCGCCGGCGGCCTTCGCCTGCGCCGCCTTCCCGTGCCGGGCCGCCTCGTCGATGAGGGCGCGCGCCTCGGGTACGATCTTCTGGTAGAAGTCCTCCGCCACCTCGTACATCCCGTGCCAGTGCGCGTAGTCGGGGGCGTTCATGCTGACGCCCATCCGCGCGCGCCGGCCCTCGTGGTGCCAGAGGTAGAACCAGTCCCACTCGAGCTTCTCGTCGAAGTCGATCTTGGTGAGCAGCCCGTTGTCGTGGAGCGCCTTCATGAGCTCCTGCCCGGGCTTCGCGAACTTCTCGGCGTAGAGGGCCTGGAAGTCGTCGTACTGCTTGTAGAAGGCGTCGACGTAGGACGAGGCGTGGCAGGTGGTGCAGGCCCCCTTCATCCGGTCGCGTTTCTGCGCGGCGGTGTCGGCCACCAGCGCCTGGCGCTTGGCGGGGTCCTGCTCGGTGACCACCCGGTGCTGGGCGTCGGTGTCCATGCGGAGCGAGATGGGGGGGCGGTTCGTCCAGGAGAGGCGCTCGCCGGGGTCGTGCGTCACCTTCCCGCCGTTCGCGTTGGCGGACATGTGGCACGAGGCGCAGGTCGGCGCCGCGGCGTAGTCCTCGCCCAGCACCCACTTCTTCGCGTCCAGGTTCATCTTGTCGCGCTGGTCGCGGTAGGCGATGCCGTGCTTCGACTCTTCGTAGATCTCCTTCTGCGGGTGGTCCGGGCCGAGGTGGCACTTCCCGCAGTTCTCCGGCTGGCGGGCGCGGCGGGGCGCGAAGTCGTGCCGGCTGTGGCAGGCGGAGCAGGAGCCGAGCGAGCCGTCCAGGTTGATGCGGCCGATCCCGGTGTTGGGCCAGGTCGCCTCGACCAGCGCGGGCTTGCCGTCGGCGTCGCGCGCCACGCGCGCCAGCGCCGCCTGGTCGGTGGGCCTGCCGTCGGCGCCCGGCTTCAGGTCGTCGACCGTGATGGGCTTCCCCCCGTCCTTCGCCCGGAGCGCCACCTTGGTGCCGTGGCACTGCTGGCAGCCCGACTCGGCGCTGGCCATCCCGTTCACCATGATCGGCGAGGAGCCGGGGGTGGTGCCGTGGGGGTTGAACGGGACGCGCGCGCCCTCCACCGTCTCCGCCACGTAGTTGTCGAGCGAGGCGAGGATGTTGCCGGCCTTGGCGTGGTGGCTCCGGCCGAACTCCTCCGCCTCCTTCTGGTGGCAGCGGCCGCAGTCGCGCGGCGTCACGACGGTGGCGATGAGCGCGTCGCCGTGCTGGAACGCGTCGGCGGCGCCGGCCTGGCGCTGGTGGCAGTCGAGGCAGGCGACGCCCTTCCGGGCGTGCGTGCTGTCGTGCCACTGCGTCACGAGGGCGGGGCTGGACGTCTGATGGCACTCCACGCAGCCCTGCGAGCGCGCCGGAACGGCGACGGCCGCCGCGGCGGGCTTCGCCGGGGCGGCCTTCTTCGGGCGCGCCTCGCCCCCCGCCGCCAGGGCGGCGGCGGGGGCGAGGGTCAGGACCGCGAGGAGGGCCAGCGTGCGCGGGTGCGTCACGTGGGACTCCTTTCGGCTCGGGTGCTAGGCGGCGCGGCGGCCGGGCGCGCTCTGGCTCGGGGTCGCGTTCCGCTCGGCACGGCGGAGCCTAACGTCCACCGCGATGGCCCGCCCGAGGAAGCCGACCAGGGCGAAGGCGCCCAGGTCGAAGACCACGTCCGGGATGACGCGCAGCCAGGTCACGGTGTGGATGAAGTCGCTGCCGGTGACCGCCGGGCTGCGCGCGTACCAGATGCCGTGCTTGATGGCGATGGCGAACTGGTAGAAGCCCGCCGGGATGAGCGACATCACCATCATGCCGGCCAGCCCGAGGTTGAGGCCCCAGAACGCGTACTTCAGGAGCGTGTCGGACCAGGCGGCCTGCTTCACGATGTTGCGCACCGAGAAGAGCATGAGCGCGATGGCGAGGAAGCCGTACACGCCGAAGAGCGCGCCGTGCGAGTGGATGGGCGTCGTGTTGAGGCCCTGCGCGTAGTAGAGGACGATGGGCGGGTTGATGAGGAACCCGAACACGCCCGCGCCGACCATGTTCCAGAAGGCGACCGCGGTGAAGAAGTAGAGCGGCCACTTGTAGGGCGCGGCGTCCCCGCCCAGCTTCGCGAGCTTGAGGGTCTGGTAGACCTCGAAGCCGAGCAGCGTGAGCGGCACCACCTCCAGCGCCGAGAAGCTCGCGCCGAGCGCGGTGATGAAGAGCGGCGAGCCGGTGAAGTAGAGGTGGTGGAAGGTCCCGATGATGCCCGAGCCCAGGTAGAGGATGATCGAGAAGTAGGTGGCGCGGGTGGCGGAGGCCTGCTTCACGGCGCCGACGCGGGAGAGCACGAAGGCGAGCGCGACGGTGGCGAACACCTCGAAGAAGTTCTCCACCCAGAGGTGCACCACCCACCAGCGCCAGTAGTCGGCGTTCGAGATGTGGCTGCCCGGCGTGTAGAACAGGCCGACCGCGTAGAAGAGCGGGATGGAGACCGCGGCGTAGAGGAGCAGGTGGGTGAGGCCGCCCGCGTCCTTCTCCTGCCGCAGGGCCGGCTGGATGGCGCGGTAGACGAGCGCGAGCCAGAGCAGCATCCCGGCGATGAGCGCCACCTGCCAGACGCGGCCGAGCTCGATGTACTCGTAGCCCTGCGTGCCGAAGAGGTAGTCGTTCCCGAGCTTGCCCTGGATGCCGGCCCAGGTGCCGAAGAGCGCGCCCAGGACGACCACCACCAGCGCGCCGAGCAGGGTCAGCACGAGCGCCTTCTGGCCCTTCGGCTCCTTGCCGCCCACCGCCGGGCCGATGACGAGGCCGGTCGCGAGCCAGCAGGTGGCGATCCAGAAGACGGCGAGCTGCAGGTGCCAGGTCCGGCTGGCGGCGTACGGCAGGAGGTGGGTGAGGTCCACGCCGAAGACCTTGTTGCCCTCGACGGCGTAGTGGCCGGTCATCGAGCCGAGCGCGGCCTGCAGGATGAAGAGGACGAGCGCGACGAGGAAGTAGGGCAGCGTGGCGCGCTGGCTGGGGGTGGGGTTCGGCTCGGAGAACTTCGCGAACTCGGGCTTCTCGTCGTCGCCCTCGCGGCCCTTCATGTAGAGGTAGATGGCGAGCCCGGTGCCGGCGATGAGCAGGAGCACCGACGCGATCGACCACACCAGCGCCGACGGGAGCGGGCCGTTGCCGACGAGCGGGTCATACGGCCAGTTCGCGGTGTAGGTGTAGGTCTCGCCGGGGCGGTTCGTGCCGGCGGCCCAGGCGGTCCACCAGAAGAAGGCGGTGAGCTGCCGGCCCTCCTCGGCGGTCTTCACGACGCCGGGCGGGATCGACATCGCGTCGGAGCCGCCCTGCCAGAGCTGCGTGTAGTACGCGACCAGCGACGGGACGGCCGCGGCCTGCCCGGTGGAGAGGACGAGCGTGTCGCTCGCGGCGTCGTACCGGTTCTGCCGGAGCTCCTGCGCGACGAGCGCCTGGACCCGGCCCTTCTCGCCGGCGTCGAGCGCGTCGAGGTCCGCCTGCTGGAAGCCGCGGGCGGCGTCCGCCGCGAGCCCGTGCGCGAGGCCGGCGGCGACGAGGCCGGTGCGGTGGAGCGCGTCGGCCGACCAGTCGGCCGCGAGGTAGGCGCCGTGGCCCCAGATCGAGCCGATGTGCTGACCGCCGTGGGCCAGGTAGAAGCGCTGGCCGGCCATGAGGTCGTCGTAGGTGAAGACGACCTGGCCCTGCGCGTCGACGATCTTCGCCGGCATGGGCGGCTTGTGCTGGTTGATCTTGGCGCCGCCGAAGATCAGCACGCTGAAGGCGGCCACCAGGACGAACAGGAGGATCGCCTTGGAACGCTGGTTGTTCACGCTGAGTCCTTTCCGGCTCACGGCGGGGTCGACCCCGGCCGAAGCTCTCGGTGCGCGCGCCCCAAGAGCAAGAGAGCGGCCAGCGGCCCCGCCGCGACAACACGAGGGATTTCGGGCGGGGTCACCCATATGCGGGTGCCCCGCACCCATATCCCGGTGGGCGACGCGATTTGGGTGCCGCAGCGCGGCGCGGGAGCGGCTTCGGGGGAGTTCCCCTTCGCCCCCGCAAGATCGGTTCCGGTTTGCGTGCGTCGGGGTGGCCACTCGGCGGTGCTCGCCAACGACCTGCCGGGCTGGGTAGGCGGGCGTCGGCGGAAACGCTCCAGGCCGGGCAACGCAACGTGCCACGCCGCCGCGGTACGCGCGGCGCGCGGGTCGGCGTGGCACCGGCGTTGCTGGCCGGGCGTAGGGCGGGCGGGTCCGTCCGCAGGTCTGGCTGCGCTCCGGCGAGTGGCCACCCCGACTCCCGCGCATTGGGGTCCGACCGCTCGGCGGGATCGCGTGATCCCGTCCGCCAGGGGGGCGGCGGGGTGGCCCTCCGCCGGAGCGCAGGCCGACCTGCGGAAGACCACTCCCGATGAACGGGCGCTGCACCGCCGGTGCCGCGCCGGCGCGCGTTCCTCTCGCGCCTCCGCGGCGCGGCACGTTGCGGTGCAAGCCGCCGAGCGTTTCTGCACCGGCCGCCGGATCCCGCCCGGCAGGTCGTTTGCCGAGCACCGCCGGAGGGCCACCCCGCCGCCCCCGCTCGGACCCTCTCTGCCTATAGGTCGACACGCTGGAGGCGGCGGTCGGCCCACGCGAGCGGGACACACACCCACAGCGCGCTCGACGCGGCGATGGCGAGCGCGGCGCCGAGCGGCCCGTGCGTCGCGCGCAGCAGCGCCAGCGACCCCGCGCCGAAGGCCGCCGTGCCCTCGATGCCGAGGAGCGCGCCGGTGCGCACCGCGGCGGCGGGGTTCGCGAGCACGGCCACGACCAGCACCCGCGAGGCGGGGCCTGACGGCAGCAGCGACGCGAGGCCCAGCGCCGCCAGGTCGACCAGGATGACGGCCGCGAACCAGACCACGAGCGCCACCGCCAGCGCCCGCCCGCGGCGCCGCCCGGTGGCCGTGGAGGCGATGAGCGCCGCGAGCGAGACGAAGATGGCCGTGAGGAGCAGCGCGAACCCGACGAGCTGCGCGAACCCGGCCGCCCCCTCGTCGCCGGCGCGGGCGAAGACGAGCAGCCCGGCGGCGCCGAACCCGACCGCCTCGGCGGCGGCGAGGGCGGCGAACAGGCCGGCCGCGCGGCCGAGCAGGATGGCCCGCCGCGAGACCGGCTGCGCGAACAGCAGCTCGGAGGTGCTCCGCTCCGGCGCGATGGAGAGCACCCCCATGAGCAGCGCCGCGAGCGGCACCACCAGCACGACGAGCTGCACCAGCGAGGCGCTCGTCCGCGCCAGGTCCTGCAGCCCGCTGCCGCCGGACAGGACGTAGCCCGCGGCGGCCACGCCGGTGGCGAGGACCGCGAAGACGCCCGCGAAGATGAGCGTCCAGCGCGAGCGGACGGCGAGGAGCAGCTCCTCGCGCGCGACCAGCAGGAGCGGCGTGGCGCGCTTCACGGAGCGCCGTCCGGCGGACCGTGGGGTCCGAAGACCTCGCTCGGTCCGAGCGGGCGCGCGCCGGCGGCCGCGGGATCGGCGGCCCGCGACGCCGCGTCGGCGAAGGCGAGGAGGTGGGAGGCCATCGGGGTCTCGACGGCGGGCGCCTCGGCGTAGGCGGCGCGCGCGGCGCGCGCCCACGCCTTCGTGCGGTGGTCCGCCACCCACGCCACCGCCCCGCGCGGCAGGCGCGGGTGGGCGGCGAGCCAGTCGCGCAGGCAGCCGACGTCGTCGAAGAAGCGCGGCTCCTCCGAGGGGGCGTCGAGCTGCGCGGCGAAGCGCGCGTCCGAGACGGCCATCCTGCAGGACGCGCAGGTCTCCGCGCGCGTGTCCAGGGGGGCCGGCCCCGCGGGGCCGCGGGAGCAGGCGGCCAGCACCAGCAGCGCGACCGCGGTGCGCGGGGCGGTCACGCGTCCCCTCCGGCGAGCTCCTGGTAGAGGAGATCCAGGCGCCCCTCCTCCGCCGCGAGCTGGCGGACGCGGGCGCCCGCCTCGGCCAGCAGCTGCAGGGCCGCCGCGCGCGTCCGCGCGTCGCCCGGCACCACCACCTGGTCTCCCTCGACCGCCGCGCCCGGCGCGAGCGAGGCCAGCCGCTCGCCGAGGCCGGGCGGGACCCGCTCGACGCGCGCGCGCAGCACGCCGCGCGCGGCGAGCCGCTCGGCCAGCTCCCCCCGCCCGAGCAGCGCCACGAGGCGGCCGCCCACCAGGACCGCCACCCGATCGGCCAGCCGCTCCACGTCCGCGGGCTGGTGCGAGGTGAACAGGACCGCCCGCCCCTCGCGCCGCGCCCGCACCGCCAGCGCGTACACCGCTCCCAGCCCCGCCGTGTCGAGGGACGACGTCGGCTCGTCGAGCAGCAGCACCGGCGCGTCCGGCAGCGCCGCCACGGCGAGCCCGAGCCGCTGCACCATCCCGCCGGAGTAGGTGCCCACCTGGCGAGCGCCGGCGCCGTTCAGCGCGGCCACGTGCAGCGCCTCGTCGGTCCGCGCCGCGCCGAGGCCGCGCAGCCGCCGGTAGAACTCGACCACCTCGCGCCCGGTGAGCGCCTCCGGGAAGGCGACCTTCTGCGGCAGGTAGGAGAGCGTCCGCCGCGCGTCGGGCTCGGCCGCGGGCCGCGGCGGCTCCCCGAGCATCACCGTCCCCTCGCTGGGGTGGACCAGGCCCGCCGCCGCCTTGAGCGTGGTGGTCTTGCCCGAGCCGTTGGGGCCGAGCAGCGCCACCACCTCGCCGCGCCGGACCTCGAGCGAGAGGCCGGAGAGCGCCACGTGCCGCCCGTACCGCTTCGACACGCGCTCGAACCGGATCACGCCCGCCCCCCCGCGCCGCGGCCCGCGCCCGCGAGGACCGCCACCCCCGCGGCGAGCGTCCCCAGCGCCAGCGCCAGGCCGGCGGGATCGGCGCCGCGGCCGGGCCGCGCCGGGCGCGGGACGTCCGGCAGCGCCGGGCGGCGGGCCAGGGGCCGGTGATCCACCGCCTCGATCGGCCGCAGCACCGGGAAGGCGCGCTCGGCCGCGCCCAGCGCGGCCGCCGCCGGGCTCTGCGCCACCAGGTCGGCGGCGAGGACGTTCCCGCGCAGGTGGTCGAAGAGGCTCGAGATGACGAAGGGGGCGTCGCTCACCCCGTCGCCGTCGAGGTCCGGGGCGTCGTGGTCGGACCAGTAGTTGCCGTCGAGGCGGGTGTCGGTGCGCCGCCCGACGAGCTCCAGCGGCGCGAGGTTGCCCAGGAACGCGTTCCCCTCGACGCGCACGTCGCCGCACGAGTCGAACAGGACGAGCGCGACGTCCGACCGGGCCACGACGTTGCGGCGCAGCACGTCGCGGTAGGAGCCCTCGAGGAAGACGCCGCGGGCGTTGTCGGCGATGAGGTTGTCCTCCGCCAGCGAGTCGTCGCAGGACTTGAAGAGCAGGCCCACCGAGGCGTACCCGCGGTTGTGGAGGAACTGGTTGCGGCGGAAGACGATGCGGCGCGAGTGCATGAGCACGCCGCCCGCCGCCGAGCGCTCGAACACGTTGTCCTCGAACACGTTGTCGTCCGAGTACATGTAGTGGATGCCGTAGCGGAGGTCGCGCGCGGCGTTGCCCCGGATGAGCCCGTGCGAGGAGGACTGGATGTAGAGCCCGTCCCGGACGTCGGAGAGGTCGTTGCCGGTGAGCGTGAACCCTTCGGTGTTCCAGACGTGGATGCCCGAGCCCTTCTCGCCGGCGTCCTTCCCCGGGATGCCGTGGACGACGCAGCGCTCGACCACGGCGCCCGGCGCCTCGCGCAGGTAGACGCCGAACAGCGAGCGCTCGATCCGGACGTCGCGGACGGTGGCGCGCGGCGCGGCCACGTGGACGCCCGAGCTGTCGCGCCCCAGGTCGCCCCCGCCCACCCCGTCCACGTCGAGGCCCTCCACCGTGACGTCCGGGGCGCGGATGCGCACCACGCTGCCCTGGCCCGACCCCACCAGCCGGGGCCGGCCGACGCCGGTGAGGCGCAGCGGACGATCGACGATCAGATCGCCCCGGTAGGTGCCGGCCGGGATGGTCACGGTCGCGCCCTGCGCCGCCGCGTCCACGAGCGCCTGCAGCGGCGAGGCCTCGGACGGCGGGGGCCGCCCCTCGAGCCCGCCCGGCTGGATGCTCGCCATGTCGCCGACCCCACCGGCCGCGGCGACGAGCGCGAGGAGCGCGGCCCCGGACGCCATGGCTCAGGACCCCGTGGCCGAGGCTCCCCGCGGGTGAGCGACGGAGGCGGTGCGCGCGCCGCGCAGCCCGAGGAAGAGCGCCGCCGCGAGCGCGAGCGCCACCGCGGCGAAGGCGTAGCTGCCCGGCCCGGGGTACGAGTAGACCTCGAAGTTCGCGAGCTGCGAGCGCCCGAACATGGGCGGCATGAAGCCGGGCACCTTGACCGGCGCGGTCGGCGCGAGCTCGTGCCCGTACGCCCACAGCTTGTGGGCGAACGACCAGAGCGAGAACAGGCTGCAGTAGAGGAAGAGCACCGCCACGTCCACGAGGTGCCCGACGGTGCCGAAGAAGGCGGCGCGCAGGAAGAGCAGCGCCAGCGCGCCCATCATGAACGGCATCCACTGGAACTCGGTGAAGCTCTCCTGCGAGAGCTCGTGCATCCCGATGTAGTGGTTGAGGAGGTTGATCTCCTTCAGGTCCTGGCCGCGGTTGCCGCCCTCCAGCCGGGAGCTGTGGATGTGCAGCCGGAGGCCATCCCCGTACTGGGGCGCGAACATCGTCATGTCCCAGAGCGAGGTGGTGCCGGCCACGGCCACGAGCACGGCCGCCGCGACGAGGAGCGCGCGCGGCGCCCACCCCGCCGTCGACTGGAGGACCCGGCCCTCCCGCTCGAAGATCCCGCTCACGGTTCCCTCACTTCCTCGGCTTCACGATGAGGTAGCCCTGCATCTCCTGGTGGAGCGCCGAGCAGAAGTTCGTGCAGTAGTAGGGGAAGACGCCCGGCTTGTCGGCCTTGATGGTGACCGTCTTCGTCTCGCCCGGGTCGATGACGATGTTCTTGTTGTAGCCGAGCAGGCCGAACCCGTGCAGCTCGTCGGTGGTCTGCTCGATGTTGGTGATGGCGAAGGTCACGGTGTCGCCCTGGTTCACCTCCACGCTCGTGGGCGTGATGGTGGAGCGCACCACCACCGTCTTCACCACCACCTTGTCGCCCTGCCGCGTCGGGCCGGCCTCCTTCACGTCCCAGATGGCGAGCGGGTGGTGGTTCTCCTCCTTCGGATAGATCTCGATGGGGTGGACCTTGTCCGCCTTGATGATCTGGGCGTAGTGCGGCTCGGGCTCGGTGAAGGCGTCGTAGAGCAGCTTCATCTTCTCGCCGCTGATGTCGATGAGCTGCGAGCTCTCCGGCTGAGAGGGGCCGACCGACAGGTGCCGGCCGTGGGAGAGCTTGTTGAGCGAGACGAGGTACTTGCCCCAGGGGTGGGCGCTGTCGCCGCCGGCCACCGCCAGGTGGCCGACCGAGTAGGAGACGGGGATCTTGTCGATGACCTCCCAGGTGCCGAGCTTCCACTTGGCGATGGCGCTGTCGACGAAGAGCGAGGTGTAGGCGTAGCCGTCGCCGCCGAACTGGGTGTGGAGCGGCCCGAGCCCGACCGGCACCTCGGCGTCCTTGATCGCCTCGTAGCGCAGCACCGGGATGCCGTCCTCGTCCCCGGTGAACTCCTTGTTCCGGATGGCGGTCTGGACCTTCTCGAAGTTGAAGACGGTCGTCACGCCCTGCAGCTTCCCGGAGCCGACGATCCACTTCCCGTCGGGAGACACGTCGACGCCGTGGGGGGACTTGCCGCAGGGCATGAGGTACATGAGGCCGGGCACGTCGCGCGGGTCGAGCACCTTCACCCCGCCGATGAGCTTCCCCTTGCCCTCCTGGATCGCCTTCTCGGCGAGCTTCCAGTTCACCGCGCCGATGTAGTCGCGATCGCGCTGCGACGCGGTCACCTCGAGCTTGCCGGTGCCGCGCTCCGAGTTGTAGCAGGTGAAGAACATCCAGCCGTCGGAGGGGCCCTTCCCCGCGTCGCCCAGGTCCCAGTCGAAGGGCGGGGTCACCACCTCCCAGCCGAGCGACATCTCGCCCGACTTCGGGTCGATCTTGATGCCGGCGATGACGCCCTTGTAGTCGGTGGCGTACTTCTCGATCGGCGCGTAGGTGCCGTTCGGGATGGGGGCCGAGAAGCGCGTGGACATCATCGCGTACTCGGTGTTGGGCGTGACGAAGGACGAGCCGTGGTTCCCCGAGATGTTCGCGATGGGCCCCAGGATCTGCTTCGTCTTGAAGTCGCGCAGGTCGATGCGCGCGATCCGGCCGTTCATCTCGTTGATGAAGAGCCAGCGGCCGTCGTAGTCGCCGTTCGTCTCCGAGAGCGCCGGGTGGTGGGCATCACCCCAGGTGTACTCGCCCAGCATCTTCTTCGTGTCGTCGTCGAAGCCGTACCCGACGCCCGGGTAGGGGGTGAAGACCGGGATGGTCGTGATGTGGCGCATCGACGGGATGCCGTAGACGAAGACCTGCCCGGAGTGCCCGCCCGACGAGAACATGTAGTACTCGTCGAGATCCCCTGGCGCGACGTAGGTCTTCTCCGCCGCGACGGCGAGGTCGGACGCGCCGCGCTGCTGGCGCTGGGCGCCCTTCGGCTTCGAGGGGGCGCAGCCGGCCGCGAGCAGCGCCGCGGCGGCGGCGAGGGCGAGGGAGCCACCGATCCGGTTCGTCATGGCGTCTTCCTTTCGTTGGAAGGCTCGTTGCCGGGCTTGCGCAGCTTCGCCCCGGCCCCCTCGCCCTCCGCCTTCTGCTTCTGGAACTCGGCGAACGCCTCGCGGAGCTTCTGCACCGCGACGGCCTTCTCCTCGGGGGTGAGGACGATCTGGCGGGACAGCACCACCGACATGGTCCCGGTCGGCTCGCGCAGGAAGTCGTCCAGCGTGCGCCCGAAGCGCTTCTGGACGTCCTCGACCGCCACCGAGAGGTCGGGGCCGATCTGCGCCGGGCTCTTCACTCCGAGCGAGGAGATGTTGTGGCAGATGTAGCAGCCGGTCTTGACGAACCAGGCGCCGGGACCGGTCTTCATGCGCTCCTCCTCGGCGACCTCCCGGGGCGTCTGCGGCTCGCCCCGGGGCGCGCCCGAGACGTAGGCGGCCGGCACCGTGGCGCGGCGCCACGACATGACCAGCATCGCCAGCGCCTGCGCCTCCTGGGTGGAGAAGCCGAAGGTCGGCATGACGGTGTCGGGCACGAGCGCCTTCGGCTCCTTCACGTGCGCGACGTGCCAGGCGAAGGCGGTCTTCTGGCCGAGGAGCCGCGAGTAGTCGTACTGCTCGGGCGCCTTGTCGCCGACGTAGGTGAGGTCGGGCCCGATCTGCCCGCCGCGCCCGTTCACGACGTGGCAGGCCCGGCACCCCTTCTCGCGCACCAGCTGCTTCGCGAGGTTGATGGCCGAGGCGCCCTTCGTCTCGCGGTCGTAGCGGTGGCAGACGTTGCAGTTCATCTGGATGAGCGCGCCCTGGTCGCCCTGGATCGAGTAGGCCTCGCCCAGCGTGGTGCCGAGGACCGGCTCCTCCCAGTGCGGCGTCGGCCCGTGCGCGTCCTCGGCGTCGATGGCGTAGCCCTCGCCGCCGTGGCAGGCGGTGCAGCCGAAGCGCTCGACCGGGTGGGACCGCAGGAGCTCCGGCGGGTGGGTGCGGAACGGCTCCTCGGCCGTCTCGAACCCCTTCCACGCCACCGCCTGGTGGCAGGTGATGCAGCGATCGGCCCGGCGCAGGTCGG
Source organism: Anaeromyxobacter diazotrophicus (assembly GCF_013340205.1). NCBI lineage: Bacteria > Pseudomonadati > Myxococcota > Myxococcia > Myxococcales > Anaeromyxobacteraceae > Anaeromyxobacter > Anaeromyxobacter diazotrophicus. Next base: position 26,455 of record NZ_BJTG01000004.1, on the reverse strand, counting down.
CGATCCAGAGCTGCTTCAGGCCGGACGGCACCGTGGCGGCCTTCTCCGCGCCGTACTTCTCGGTGACGCGCCGGCGGAACTCGGCCTGGTACCAGCGCCAGTCCTTCGCCCGGTCGCTCCAGATGAACAGCACCGTCGAGACGACGAGGAGGACGCCGACGATCCCCAGGATGAGCCGGTCGCGCGGGGCCTGCGGGAAGAGCGTGCGCCGTTCCATGGTCAGAACCGGGTCGGCATCTCGGGCCAGCCCTGCCACGGCCAGTACATGCGCCAGAAGGGCCCGCGGACGAAGGTGCCGATGAGAGTGAGGAGGATCACGACCGCGACGAGCACCAGGAAGACGACGTTCTGCGTGCGCCGGCTGCGCGGGAACCAGCGACCGGCGGCCGCCGCCGTGCTCCGGTCGAGCCACGGCCAGACGACCATCAGCGCGACGAGCAACCCGGGCAGGAGCACGCCGCCGACGAAGGCGCCGTTGACCGTGAACGAGCCGATCCGGATCGTGGTGTCGGTCACGATCTCCTGCAGCCAGAGGAAGTACCAGGGCGCCTTGGCCGGGTTGGGCGTGACGAGCGGGTTCGCCGGCTCCTCGAGCGGCGAGTGGACGAACACCGCCAGGATGGAGATGAGCGCCACCGTCCCCAGCATCACGATGCCGATGCGCCGGGTGAGGTCCGGCACCGCGTTCACCGTCGTCTCCGGGCGCTCCAGCGACGCGCTCCGGATGAGCGGCCCCTGCCCGCGCGCGATCCCGAGCAGCGTGTACGTCTTCGTCCGGCCGGCCGCCTCGGGCACCGGCGCGCGCGCCGGGAGGAGCGCGGCGCGATCGGCGGTGGCGAGCCCGCCGTCCTTCCGGATGCGCCACATGTGATACGCGAAGAGGACGCCGAGCACGGCGGGCAGCACGATGACGTGCAGCATCTCGAACCGGGTCAGCGTCGGCTGGTCGATGGTCCGGCCGCCCAGCATGAGCTCCCGCACCTGGTCGCCCACCAGCGGGACCGCCGAGGCGATGTTGGTGCCCACGGTGACGGCCCAGTAGGCGAGCTGGTCCCAGGGCAGCAGGTAGCCGGTGAAGCTGAGGAAGAGCGTCACGAGGAACATCGCGACGCCGATGACCCAGTTCCACTCGCGGTGCTGCCCGCGGCCCACCCCGTTCTTGTAGGCCCCGGTGAGGAACACCCGGGCGAGGTGCAGGAAGACGAGCGCCACCATGAGGTGGGCGGAGAGCCGGTGGACCGACCTCAGCCACGCGCCGAAGGTGACGACGTTCTCGATGTCCTTCACCGAGCCGTAGGCGCGCTCCACCGACGGCACGTGGAGGAAGAGGAGCGGCATCCCCGACGCGACGAGCAGCGCGAGCAGCGCGGTGCTGATGGTCCCGAGCCACAGCGAGTAGCGCCAGGCGAGCGAGTCCTTCAGCGCCCGCGCCGGGAACCAGTGCAGCAGGAAGTTCGCCACCACCGCGTCGCCCGCCTCGCGATCCGAGGCCGGCGCGACGCTCCACCCCGGGCGCGGGTGGACGCCGGGAGCGCTGGTGGGCTGCCGCTCGGGTTGATCGGGGGAGATGGCCATGGCGCGCTCCTACGCGATCGTGAGCCGGAACGCGTGATCCACCGGCTTCGCGAGGTCCACCACCAGCTGCCCGTCGTCCGGCGCGATCGACAGCTCGTACCAGGCGAGCGGCTTCGGCGCGGGGCCGGCCACGTTCGTGCCGTCGCCCTCGTAGCGCGAGCCGTGGCACGGGCAGAGGAAGCGGTGGGTGAGCTTCACCTCCGACCCCCCGATCTTCCGCACCTCGTAGTGCGCCAGCGCCTCGGCGCGGACGGTGCAGCCGAGGTGCGTGCACACCGCCGAGATGGCGTGGAAGATCCGGTTCTCCCGGAACACGAACAGGCGCTGCTCGGGGAGGAACTTCATCCCGTCGGGGAACTCGGCCGGGGGGCCCAGCTTGACGGTGGTGGGCGCGTCGTACGAGACGTTCGGCACGAGCGAGCGCAGCGAGGCGGCGCCCTGGCACGCGACGGCGGCCAGGCCGGCCCCGATCCCGAGCCGCTTGAGGAACTCCCTGCGATCCGAGCCGTCGCTCATCGCTTCTCCTCGCCGGGGGCGGCCGGCTGCGCCGGGGCCCACCGCTCGCTGATCGTGAAGCGCTCCATCGTCATCGCGTCGGTCGGGCAGCGGATGGCGCACAGGCCGCAACGGATGCAGGCGGTGTCGTCCTTCACCATCGCCGACAGCGGCAGCCCGTTCGCCCCCGCGGCGGCGACGAGGGCGGCCCGCTCGGCCTCGGGCAGGTCGAGCTCCTCGAGCGGCACCAGCGCCAGGCAGTACTCGGGGCAGACGTCGACGCACCGGTTGCAGAGGACGCACTTCTCCGGGTCGTAGATGGTCTGGACGTGGCAGACGAGGCAGCGGGCGGCCTGCCGGCGCGCCTCCACCTCGCCGTACCCCGTCTCCACCTCCGCGATGCCGGTGCGGCGCCCGAGCGGCAAGGTGTCCGGCGGCACGCGATCGAGGAGCTCGAACCCGGCGATCATCCGGTAGCTGCGGGTCGGGATCTTCTCGACGTCGACGACCGCCTCCAGCCGCGCCGCGTCGCGCGCCAGGTAGCGGTGGATGGAGCGCGCCGCCCGCTTGCCGTTCGCGACCGCCTCGATGAGGTTGCGCGGCCCGAACGCCACGTCGCCGCCGGCGTAGACGCCGGGCGCGGTGGTGGCGAGCGTCTCCCGGTCCACCTGGATGGTGCCCCCCGGCGTCAGCGCGACCCCGTCCCCGGGCTGGAGGAAGGACAGATCCGCGCGCTGGCCGATGGCGAGCACGCAGGCGTCCGCCTCCACCGTCAGGAGATCGGCGTCGTCGTACTGCGGCGCGAACCGGCCGGCGGCGTCGAAGACCGAGGTGACCCGCCGCAGCTCGACCGCGCGCAGCCGCCCGTCGCCCAGGAGGCGCCGGGGGCCGCGGCGGGGCTGGAAGCGCACGCCCTCGCGCCGGGCCTCCTCGAACTCCTCGTGCCCCTGCGTGGTGCGGAGGACCGGCATCTCCTCGAACGACTCCAGCGAGGCGATGGTCACCTCCGCCGCGCCGCCCCGGAGCGCCTCGCGCGCCGAGTCGAACGCCTCCTTCATGCGCTCGCCGCCCACGCCCACCGCCTGCGAGAGCGCAGGCTCGTCCTCGCGGCCGACCCGCAGCGCGGTGCGGGCCGCGTCGAAGGCGACGAACCCGCCGCCGATGATCACCACGCGCCGCCCGAGGTCCATCCGGTAGCCGCGGTTCGCGTTGAGGAGGTAGTCGACGGCCTTGACCACGCCGTCGAGCTCGACGCCGGGGATCTGCAGGTCGCGGCCGCGCTGCACGCCGACGGTGAGGAAGACGGCCTCGAACCCCTCGGCGCGGAGCGCCGCCAGCCCGCGCTCGGCGGTCAGGGGCGAGGAGAGCTCCAGCGTGACGCCCAGCCCGCGGATCTTGTCGATCTCCGCCGCGATGAGGCTGCGCGGGAGCCGGTACTCGGGGATGCCGAAGCGCATCATGCCGCCCGGCTCCTCGGAGGCCTCGAGGACGGTCACGGCGTAGCCGAGGAGGGCCAGGTCGTGGGCCGCCGAGAGGCCCGCCGGCCCGGCGCCCACCACCGCCACCTTGCGACCGGCGGCGTGGGCGCGCCCGAACGGCGTCACCGGGAGGTGGTCCACGTACCGGTTGCCCTCGCCGAAGCCGGCGTCGAGCAGCCGGTCCTGGGTGTCGGGCCGCATCGACTCGACGCCGAACTTCTCGGTGACGGTCCGCTTCAGCGCGCGGATCGCGATGGGCGCGTCGACGGAGCCGCGCCGGCAGGCGTCCTCGCAGGGGGCGGCGCAGACGCGGCCGCACACGGACGCGAACGGATTCGGCGCGCGCGCGACGAGGTAAGCCTCCTCGTCCCGGCCCTCGGCGATGAGCTGCACGTACCGGCCGGCGTCCGTGGTCACCGGACAGCCGATCTGGCACTTCACCTGGGCCTTCCAGTCGCCGAGCTCCGGGAGGCGCGCCTTGATCGGCATGGCCCGGGACTACAGCCCTCGCGCGCAGGGGCGACAAGCGCCTGCGCGGGTGTGAACTCCACTCAGAGGAGAGGTCATCTGGGGGGCCTCAGCAGCAGCCCTGGAGGGAGCGAGGCGGCGGCCTGGCCGAGCTCTCGTCCCGGTCGAGGGGAGCGTGCCGGGCGAGGAGCGCCTGGGCGAGGGCGTGCAGCTCGTCCTGGCGGCCGGAGTCGGCCCCGGCGGCGTCGTGCGCGGCGCACTCGGCCGAGACCCGCTCCAGGCTCTCCTGCGGCAGGCGCTGCTCCGCCATCGGGTAGAGGACGGCGTCCTCCTTGTGGATGTGGGCCCGCAGGAGGTTGCCGTACCCGTGGGCGGCGTCGGCCAGGCGCTGGCGATCGTCCGGGCTCCAGGGCGCCTGCTGGGCGGCGAGCTCCGCGAGCGCGCGGATGTGGGCGCGCCCCGCCTCGTGCTCCATGAGCATCACGGCCACCGGGCCGCCGTGGCGGGGGAACCCCGCCTCGACCATCGCGGCGAAGAGGATGTCCTCCTCCTTGCCGTGGTGGTGCGTGTCGGCGAACTCGCGCAGGAAGGTGACGAACCGCGCCAGCTCCTCCTTGTCGTCGCCGTCCTTCCGGCGGACCTCGTCGGCGAAGCCGGCCAGCGCGCCGATGGCGCGCTCGATCAGCCGGTGCTCGGTCATCAGGGTCTCGATGGCGTCCATCTCGCTCGTCCTTCGGAGCCGACCCCGCGGTCGGCTCGGCTCGGGGAAAGCGAGTTGCATGAGCGAGGGGCGTGCCACGGGGCCCGCTCACCACTTCAGCCTGTGATTCCGCCACTTGCACGACGCGCCCCACCCGAAGCGGGCGCGGCGCCACCGCGATTCGGGTGCAGGTCCACCGGGATATGGGTAATACCGGCATTTGGGTAGCCGCGCGCACGCGTCGAAAGGAAGCCATGGCCGTCTTGCCCGTCCTTCCCCAGCACGACATCCACGAGAAGATCGTGGAGGAGGCCATCGAGGCGGTCCTCTCGACGGTGGACCTGCAGGCCGTCCTCGAGCGCACCGGGCGCCTGCTCAACCACCGGTTCGGCCAGACCCGCGTCGCGATCCACCGCCTCTTCCCGGACGCCCCGGGCCGGGCCCAGGTGGCGCTGGTGTCCGATCCGCTCCACCCGGGGGCGCGGCTCGGCGAGTGGTTCGAGCTGTCCGGGTCGATCGCCGGCGAGGCGCTCGCCTCGAAGCAGCCGGTGGTGGTGGACCCCATCGACCCCGATCGGCCGCGCTTCCGGGAGGAGACCTGGCTCGCCGGGCTCGGCTACGGCTCCCTCGTCTCGTTCCCCCTCCTCTTCGAGGACCAGGCGCTGGGCGTCCTCAACATCGCCCACCCGCCGCGGGAGGGGCTCCTCGACTGCTGCTTCCAGGTGGCGCGGCAGGTGGCGCACCTCGTCGCGATCGCGCTCCACAACAGCCTCATGGTGGACGAGGTGCAGCGCCTCAACCGCCTGCTCGACCGCGAGAACCGGCTCCTCAAGGACGAGCTCCGCCAGATCAAGCGCGACGCGCGGTACGTGGCGGAGAGCCCGGCCATGCAGGCGGTGCTGGAGCGGGTGCGGCTCGTCGCGCCCTCGCAGACCACCGTCCTCGTCCGGGGGGAGACCGGGACCGGCAAGGAGGGGCTGGCGCGGATGGTCCACGACCTCTCGCCCCGGTTCAACGCTCCGTTCGTCACGGTGAACCTGGGCGCGCTCCCCGACACCCTCATCGAGAGCGAGCTGTTCGGGCACGAGAAGGGCGCCTTCACCGGCGCCGCACGACGCCGGCCGGGCAAGTTCGAGCAGGCGGAGGGCGGGACGATCTTCCTCGACGAGGTGGGCGACGCGCCGCCCTCGGTGCAGGTACGGCTCCTGCGCGTGCTGCAGGAGCGCGAGCTCCAGCGCGTGGGCGGCACCGAGAGCCTGAAGGTGGACGTGCGGGTGGTGGCGGCCACCAACCGGGACCTCGAGGCCATGGTGGCCGGCGGCACCTTCCGGCAGGACCTCTACTACCGGCTCTCCGTCTTCCCGCTCCAGCTGCCCCCGCTCCGCGACCGGCGCGAGGAGATCCGGGCGCTGGCGAGCTACTTCCTCACCCGCGAGGCGGCCCTCATGCACCGCAAGGCGCCGCTGGTGCCCGAGGCGGCCTGGGGCGCGCTCGCCAGCTACCCGTGGCCAGGGAACGTGCGCGAGCTCGAGAACTTCGTGCAGCGCGCGCTCATCCTCTCGCCGGGGCCGGAGCTGCGCCTGCCGGAGCTCCCCTCCCCCGCCGCCGCCGCCGACGCCGCGCCCCGCGCGGAGCAGCCCGCGGGGCCGCCGCGCCGGTTCGACGAGGAGATGCGCGACCTCCTCTCCCGCGCCCTGGCCGCCAGCGAGGGGCGCATCTACGGCGCGCAGGGTGCGGCGGCGCTGCTCGGGCTCAAGCCGAGCACGCTGCAGGGGAAGCTCAAGAAGTACGGCGTCGCGGCGCCGTAGCGTCGCGGGGCTCAGCGCGCCCCGTGCCCGGCCGCGACCTCGAAGATCTCGGACAGCAGGCCGCCGGCGGTGAGCGCGCCGCCCACGCCGGCGCCCTGGACGAGCAGCGGCAGGTCGGCGTGCCGATCGGTCGTGAAGGCGACATAGGCCTCGACCCCCTGCAGCGAGGCGGCACGGTGCGAGGCGGGGACCTCCACCGGGCCCACCGAGAGCGCCGGCCGGTCGCCGGAGAGGTCGAGCCGCGCCACGTACCGGAGCACGAGGCCGCGATCGCGCAGCGCGGCGCAGCGGGCGGCGAAGCCGGCGTCGTGCCGGCGCAGCCCCTCGTAGAGCTCCTGCAGCGACCCGCCGGGGAGCGCCTCGCGCGGGACGAGCGGCTCCACGGCCACGTCCGCCACCTCGGCCGCCACCCCCAGCTCGCGGGCGAGGATGACCGCCTTGCGGGCGGCGTCGAGGCCGGACAGGTCGTCGCGCGGGTCCTCCTCGGTGTGGCCGAGCTCACGCGCCCAGCGCACCACGAGCGAGAGCGGGAAGCCCTTCGTGAGCTCGCTGGTGACGAAGCCCAGGGTGCCGGAGAGCGAGCCCTCCACCCGGCGCACCCGGTCGCCGGCGCGGACGAGGCCGCGCAGCGTGTCGAGGACCGGGAGGCTGGCGCCCACCGTCGTCTCGTACCGCCAGTGCCGGTGCGCCTGGCGCCGCCCCGCGACCAGCGCCTCGCGCGCGCCCCAGGGCACCACCAGCGGCCGCTTGTTGGCGCCCACCACGTGCACGCCGCGCCGGAACGCCTCCGCGTACACCTGCTCCATGCCGTCGGCGGCGGTGACGTCCACCAGCACCGGCAGCGCGGCCCGCGCCAGCCGCTCCAGCGCCGGGCGCGCGGTGGCCGGCCCGAACGGCCCGGTCTCGGGCGCCGCCGCGAGCAGCTCGCGCCAGCGCGCGAGGTCCACCCCGCCCTCGTCCACCAGCGTCCGCCGGCGGTCGGCCAGCCCCACCACCCGCAGCGCGACGTCGTAGTCGCGCTCCAGCGTGGGGAGCTGGCGGGCGATCTGGTCGAGCAGCTCCCCGCCCACCTTGCCCTTGCCGAGCACGAAGAGCGACACCTCGGGTCGCTCGCCCCCCTCGACCGCAGGGCGGGAGGGGCTGCGGATGGGGGCGCGGCGCGCCGGCGCGCGGCCGCGGAACTCGGCCACCGCGCCCGAGAGCCAGTCCACGTCGATGAGGAAGGCGTCGTGGCCGTCCCTGGAGGCGAGGCGCAGGAGGCGCGCGCCCGGGATGCCGCGCGCGATCTCCTCCTGCTCCTCGGGCAGGTAGAGGACGTCCGAGTCGATCGACACCACCAGCGCCGGGCAGCGCACCGAGCGCAGCACCTCGTCGAAGTCGCCCCGGCCGCGCGCCACGTCGTGGGTGTCCATGGCGCGCGTGAGCGCCACGTAGCTGGCGGCGTCGAAGCGCTCCACGAACTGGCGCCCCTGGTACCGGAGGTAGCTCTCCATGGCGAAGAGCCCGGCCGCCTGCAGGCGCCGGCCGAAGCGCTCCTCGAAGCTGCCCTTGTGACGGTACGTGCACATCGCCATCGTGCGCGCCGCCGACAGCCCACCCGCCGGCGGATCGGCGAGGTCGTAGCGGCCGCCCCGCCAGCGCGGGTCGGCGTAGATGGCCTGCCGCTGCGCCTCGGAGAGGCCGATGGCCCAGGCCGAGTGGCGGGCGCTGGTGGCGATGGGGGCGATCGCCTCCACCAGCTCGGGGAAGGTGAGCGCCCACTCCAGCACCTGCATGCCGCCCAGCGAGCCGCCCACCACCAGCCGCACCCTGGTGACGCCCAGCGCCCGGAGGAGCTCCCGCTGCGCGCGCACCATGTCGCGGATGGTGACGAGGGGGAAGTCGCCGAGCCACGGGCGCCCGGTGGCCGGGTCGAGGGACACGGGGCCGGTGGTCCCGTAGCAGCTCCCCAGGATGTTGGAGCAGACGATGAAGTCCTGCTCGGGATCGAGCGCCCGCCCGGGCCCGAACATGCCGGTCCACCACCGGTCGGCGTCGGCCGAGCCGGTGAGCGCGTGGCAGACCACCACCGCGTTGTCGCCCGCCGGCGCCAGGCGGCCCCAGCTGCGGTAGGCCACGCGCACGCCCGGCAGCTCGCCGCCCAGCTCGAGCGGGAGCGGGGCGCGGAGCTCGACGAAGCGCGTCTCGGGCGCGATGAAGGCGGCGCGCGCCGCCGCGCCGGGGTCGGCTGGCGTCTCGGAGAGGGCCATCGGGAAGGGGCGGACGTTAATCGCCGCCGCGCGCACCCGTCAAGATAGCGGACGCCCGCGCGGGGCCCCGCGGCCGCCGCCCGCCCCGCCCGAACCCGTCACCCCCGCCGCCCCCGGGCCACATACTGCACTGGAGTTCCAGCCGCCGGACGCCGGCGCAGGGAGGGCTTCATGAGCGCGAACAGCCTCGTCGTGCACGCACGCGAGATCCTCGTCCACCCGCAGCAGGAATGGGAGGTGATCGACCGCGAGCCCGCCAGCGTGGCGGGCCTCTACCGGACGTACATCGCCCCGCTGGCCGCCATCGGGCCCATCGCCACGCTCATCGGCATGTCGCTCTTCGGCGTGGAGCTGCCCTTCTTCGGGCGCTACCGCGCGCCGTTCGGCAGCGCGCTCGCGAGCGGCGTGGTGCGTTACGCGCTGGCGCTCGGCGGCGTGTTCGTGCTGGCGCTCGTCATCGACGCGCTGGCGCCCTCCTTCGGCGGCCAGCGGAGCCGGATCCAGGCGCTCAAGGTGGCGGCCTACGCCAGCACCGCGGCCTGGCTGGCCGGGCTGTTCGCGCTCATCCCGGCGCTCGCGATCCTGGGCATCCTCGGGCTCTACAGCCTGTACCTGCTCTACCTCGGCCTGCCGGTGCTGATGAAGGTGCCGAAGGAGAAGGCGCTCGCGTACACCGCGGTGGTGATGATCTGCGCCGTCGTCCTCTTCGCCGTCATCGGCTGGATCGCCGCCGCCTTCATCCGGCCCGGCATCCCGGCGCCGCTGTCGTGACAGGTGGGCGGCGCCCGGAGGCGCCGCCCCACCCGCGCCGACCTGGGATACCGCCCAGGACCCCGGGGCTGGCCCGACTCCCACCCGTGTCAGCCCCCCGGCACGCATAACCCCGCGTTTTCTCCGCCGACGTCAGCGCGCTGACGAGCTGGCCTCCAGCTTGCGAGGTCCGGCATCGACGTGACGGAGACCGACATGCCGCTGACCGCTGCCACCCCCGATGCCTCGACCCCGCGCACGGCCCTCGTCCACGGCCCCGGCTCGCCCCTCCTCGATCTGGTCCGCACCTGCGCCCGGATCGCGATGAGCGACGCGACCGTCCTCATCACCGGCGAGACCGGGGTGGGCAAGGAGGTGTTCGCGCGCCTGGTCCACGAGCGGAGCGCGCGCGCCGCCCGGCCCATCGTCGCCGTGAACTGCGGCGCCATCCCGGAGGCGCTGCTCGAGAGCGAGCTCTTCGGCCACGTGAAGGGCGCCTTCACCGGCGCCGTCTCGGCCCGGCGCGGGCGCCTGGCCGCGGCCGAGGGCGGGACGCTCTTCCTGGACGAGATCGGCGAGCTGCCGCTCAGCCTGCAGGTCAAGCTGCTGCGCGTCCTGCAGGAGCGGTGCTACGAGCCGGTCGGCTCGACCGAGGCGGTCCCGGCGAACTTCCGGCTGGTGGCGGCGACCAACCGCGACCTCGCCGCCGACGTCGAGGCCGGCCGCTTCCGGCGCGACCTCTACTACCGGCTCCTCGTCTGCCCGGTCGAGGTCCCGCCGCTGCGCCGGCGCCGCGGCGACATCCCGCACCTCTTCGCGCACTTCTGGGCCGCGCGCGGCGAGCGCCGGCCGGTCGACCCGACCGTGCTGAAGCTGCTCGAGGAGCACGCCTGGCCCGGCAACGTGCGCGAGCTGGAGAACCTGGTCGAGCGGCTGTCGGTCTGCAGCGAGGGGAGCGCCATCCGCGTCGCCGATCTGCCGAGCCACCTGCGCCCGGACAGCTTCGAGGTCACGCCGCTGGCGGCGCCGCCGCTGGCGCGGCCGGTGGTGGAGGCCCCCAGCTCCGCCAGTGAGGTGCGGGCGCTGTTCCGCGAGGCGGAGGCGCCCGCGCCGGTGGCGCCGGGCGCCGTGCACCTCCCGGAGGAGGGCGGGATCGACCTGCCGGGCCTGCTCCGGACGCTCGAGGACGCATACATCGACGCCGCGTTGACGCGCACCGGCGGCAACAAGAAGGCCGCCGCCGATCTGCTCGGGCTGCAGCGCACCACGCTGGTGGAGAAGCTCCGCCGGCGCCAGCGCGAGAGCGCGCCGGCGGCGACGGCCACCGCCGGGTGACGCGCCGCTGACGCCGCCCCGCGGCAAGCGGCTTGCAGTGAGACAGCCGCGTGACGCTCCTCGTCGCCCTCCTGACGCTCGCCGCCGCCCCGGCCGCCCCCGCCCCTCCGCCGCCGGCGCCGGCGCCGGTGGACGGCCTCGAGGCCATCGAGCACGTCGCCCTGCCGGTGGGGAGGAGCGCAGTCCGGCTCCGCGTCCGCGCCCTGGAGAGCCTCATCGTGCTCGAGGCGCCGCGCGACGCGGCCGAGGTGGCGCGGGCGGTGCGCGCCGCGCCGCGGGCGGTCTGCCCGGGGCTCAGCGCGCGCGGCAGCGAGCTCCGCCTCACCTGCCGCTCCCGCCGCATCGTCGCGCGCCTGGTGGACCGCCCGCGCGGCGCGCTCCTCGAGATCTGGGAGACGCGCGGGCTGCCGTGGGAGGGGGAGGACGCGCCCCCGCTGCTCCCGTTCGACCCGCCCGCCGTCGGGCTCGGCCACGGCTGCCCCGGCTCGACGCCGGGCGGGCGCGGCGAGTGCGCCCTCGCCCGCGGCGACCTCGACGCCGCGCGGGCCGCGCTGGCCGAGGAGCTGATCGCGGCCGACCCCGCGGCCGGCCACGCGGCGCTGCGCCTCGGCGACCTCGCCTACGCCGCCGGCGACCTCCGCGGCGCCGCCACCCACTGGGCGCGGGCTCACGGGCAACCCTGGGAGCGCGCCGCGGCGGCGCGCCTGTGCGAGCTCTCGGCCCCCTGCGTCGGGGCCGCCAGCCTCGCGGCCGCGCCCTCCGCGACCGGCCTGCCGGAGCCGCTCGCGCGCGACCTCGCCTTCCGCCGCGCCCGCGCCCTCGCCTTCGCCGGCGAGCCGTCCCAGGCGCTGCGCGCCCTCGCCGGCGACGCCGCCTCCGCCTGCGCCTCCGCGCCCGCGGTCTGCCAGCGCCTCGCCCTCCTCGCGCTGCGCGAGCCGGGGCCGGCGGCGGTGGAGGCGCTCGCCGTGTGGGTAGAGCTGCCGGCCCGCGACCGCGGCCCCGCCGCCTACGAGACCGAGCTCGCCGCGGCCGCCGTGGCCGAGCGCGAGGGCGCGCCGGGGTTCGCCGCCAGCGTCCTCGCCGCCGCCGCGGCGCGCGCGCCCGCCGCCGCCCTGCCGGAGCACCTGCTCCGGACCGCCGAGATGTACCTCGCCGCCGGCGACCCCATCCGCGCCGGCGTGGTCGCCGAGTTCGCGCGCGCCCGCGCCGTTCGCAGGGCGCTCCCCGGGACGCGCTGGGCTGCGGTGCTCCGGGCCCTGACGCCCGCCGCCCGGCGGACCGCAAGCCGCACCCCGCCCCCCGCCGCGCCCGCCGAAGACGTGAGCGCGCTGCTCGCCGCGGCCGACCAGGCCACGCGCGCGGCGCGCGCCCTGGAAGGAGGCACCCCGTGAGCCTGCCCGCGCCGTCGCTCGAGCTCACCCCCGCCGCCGCGCCCGGCCCCGCCCCCGTGGCGGCGAGCGCGGCCATGCGCGAGGTGATGGAGGCGGCGCGCGACGTCGCCGCCACCCCCACCACCGTCCTTCTCCTCGGCGAGAGCGGCACCGGAAAGGAGCTCGTCGCCCGCTTCCTCCACGACGCGTCCGGCCGACCCGGCCCCTACGTCGCGGTGAACTGCGCGGCGCTCCCCGGGGAGCTGCTCGAGAGCGAGCTGTTCGGTCACGAGCGCGGCGCCTTCACCGGCGCCGCCGAGCGGCGCGCGGGCCGGTTCGAGCAGGCGCACCGCGGCACGCTGCTCCTGGACGAGGTCTCGGAGCTCCCGCCGGCGCTCCAGGCCAAGCTCCTGCGCGTGCTGCAGGAGCGCGAGGTGGACCGCGTCGGCGGCGAGCGCCCGGTGCCGGTCGACGTGCGGGTCGTCGCGACCTCGAACCGCGACCTCGGCGAGATGGTCCGCCGCGGGGAGTTCCGCGCCGACCTCTTCTACCGCCTGAACGTGTTCCCCATCGCGCTGCCGCCGCTGCGCGAGCGCTCCGAGGATCTCCCCCCGCTCGCGGCGGAGCTCCTCGAGGAGCTGGCCGCGGCGCTCGGGCGGCCGGCGCCGGCGCTCGACGCCACCGCGCTGGCGGCGCTGGCCGCGCACCCGTTTCCGGGGAACGTGCGCGAGCTGCGGAACGCGCTCGAGCGGGCGCTGGTCCGGTGCCGGGGGGCGGTGCTGACGGCGGGGGGGCTGGGGCTGGGGTTGGGGGCGAACGCGACCGCGACCGCGACCGCGACCTCGACCTCGACCTCGACCTCGACCGTGAACACGATTTCGGCCGCGACCGCGAACGCCTTGGCCTCGGGGCAGCTCCCCGTCGATCTGGCGGAGCTCGAGAAGCTCGCCATCGCGGAGGCGCTGCGGCGGGTGGGCGGAAACCGCACCCACGCGGCGCGCCTGCTGGGGATCGGGCTGCGCACCCTGCGCAACAAGCTGCGCCTGTACCGGCAGGCCGGGGTGGAGGTGGAGCCGGCCGGGCCGGCCGGTGGGCAGCTTCGGCCGAGCGCGCGCGCCGCCGGTCTGGAGCCGGAGCGCGACGGTGCGTTGACGCGCTGGCAGGCACGCCCCTCGCAAGAGGAGCGCTCGTGAAGATCTTCGACCAGACCCTCGGCACCCTGGAGCGCGCGCTCGACGCGCGGCTCCTCCGGCACAACGTGCTGGCGGGCAACCTCGCCAACGCCGACACCCCCGGCTTCGTGCCGCGGGAGGTGGACTTCGCCGCAGCCATGCGCGAGGGCGCCCGCGAGCTCGACCGCGCTCCGCTCGTCCCGCGCGCGCCGCTCGACCTCGCCAGCGCCGGCCACCCGGTGGCGGGCGCGGGCGGCGCGGGGGAGATCCCGCTCGCCTCGGCCGGCGCCCTCGACGCCGCCGCCCCGGGCGCGCCCGGCTCGCCGGTGATCGCGGCCCGCGGGGCCGGCGCCGGGCTCGACGGCAACGCCGTCGACGTGGACCGGGCGCTCGCCGCCGTGGCCGAGAACGCCATCCAGTACAACGCCGCCGCGCGGGCGGCCGGGAAGAAGCTCGCCATCCTGCGCTACGTCGCCTCCGACGGCGCCGCCTAGAGGAGCACGCATGGACTTCCTCTCCGCCCTCCGCATCAGCTCCTCAGGCCTCGCCGCCGAGCGCGTGCGGGTGAACCTCGCCTCCTCCAACCTCGCCAACGCCGAGTCCACCCGCGGCCCGGACGGCAAGCCCTACAAGCGGCTCGACCCGGTGCTGCAGGCGGTCCCCTTCGGCGACCAGCTCGCCAGCGCGGCCGGGGGCGGCGAGGCCATGGGGGTGCAGGTGGCGCAGGTGCGCCAGGCCGAGACCGCCGGCCGCCGCGTCTACGACCCGTCGCACCCCGACGCCGACGCCCAGGGGTTCGTGACGCTGCCCGACGTGAACCCGATCCACGAGGTCGTCAACCTCATGTCGGCCTCGCGCGCCTACGACGCCAACGCGTCGGCGGTCGAGACCCTCAAGACCATGGCCCAGCGGGCCCTCGACATCGCGAGGTAGCGGATGGCCCCCATGCCCGTCACCCTCCCGCCGGTCCTCCGGCCCACCGAGGCCCTCGACCCCTCCCGCGCGCTGCCCGGCGCCGCCGGCCCGCAGGGCGGCGCCAGCTTCGCCGACGCGCTCTCGGACGCGCTCGGCAAGGCGGAGCAGCTCCAGCAGGAGGGCGATCGCAACGCGCAGGAGGTGGCGCTCGGCGGCGGCAACCTGCACGAGGCGGCGCTGGCGATGGAGAAGGCGGACGTGGCGATGCGCCTCGCGGTGAAGGTGCGCAACAAGGTCGTCGACGCGTACCAGGACATCATGCGGATGAGCGTCTGAGCGGTTGACCCATGGATCCTCTCCTCAAGCAGCTCGGTCAGCTCCCGTCCCGCCTCGGCGCCCTCCCCGCCGCCACCAAGGCGCTCTTGCTCGTGGTCCTCGTTGGCCTGGGCGCCGCGGCGGCGGCGCTGTCGCTCTCCTCGGCGGACACCTGGCAGTACGCCTTCACCAACCTCACCGCCGAGGACTCGAGCGAGGCCGCGGCGCAGCTCAAGGCGGCCGGCGTCCCCTTCCGGCTCGAGGCGGGGGGCACGGCCCTGGCGGTGCCGTCGCAGAAGGTCTACGACGCGCGGCTCCTGCTGGCGGCCTCGGGCCTGCCCCGCGGCGGCGGCGTCGGCTTCGAGCTGTTCGACAAGGGGGACCTGGGGGTCTCCGAGTTCACCCAGAAGGTGAACCTGCGCCGCGCCATCGAGGGCGAGCTCGCCCGCACCATCTCGCGGCTCGGGCCGGTGCGCTCCGCCCGCGTCCACCTGACGCTGCCTGAGAAGGGCCTCTTCCGCGACGACGACCGCAAGGCCTCGGCGGCGGTGGTGCTGAACCTGCAGCCGGGCCGCACGCTCGAGGACCGCGAGGTGGCCGGCATCCGCCACCTCACCGCCTCGGCGGTGCCCGGCCTCGCGCCGGGGGCGGTGACGGTGGTGGACGGCAAGGGGAACGTGCTCTCCGCGGAGACGTCGTGGGGCGAGGCGAACGCCTTCCAGCGCAAGCTGGAGCGCGACCTCGAGACGCGCGTCCGCGAGCTGCTGGAGCAGGCGGTGGGCGCCGGCGCGGTGGTGGCGAAGGTCAGCGCCCAGGTGGACGCGGCCGAGGTGAGCACCAGCTCCGAGACGGTGGACCCCGACGCGACGGCGCTCCGCAGCGAGCGCCACGTGACCCAGTCGCAGAGCCAGGACGCGAGCGCGCCGGCCGGCGTGGCGGGCGCGGCCGCCAACCAGCCGCTGGCCGCCCAGCCGCAGCCGGCGGGCGCCGTCAACCGCGGCTCCTCCTCGATGCAGGACGAGATCAAGAACTACGACGTGTCGCGCACCACCACCACCACCGTCCAGCGCGCGCCGCGCCTCAAGAAGCTGTCGGTGGCGGTGCTGCTCGACGGCGTCGCCGGCAAGCCCCGGCCCGACGCCGAGGTGGCGCGCCTGGGCGAGCTCGCCAAGCGCGCGGTCGGCTTCGACGCGGCGCGGGGCGACGACCTCGACATCTCGAGCGCCCCCTTCGTCCGCGCCGAGGACGCCGCGGCCCCGGCGCCGCCCCCGGCCGCCTCGAAGCTGCCGCCGCGGAGCTGGCTCATCGGCGGCGGCGCGGCGCTGGCGGCGCTGGTGGTCCTCGTGCTGCTGCTGGCGCGCGGCCGGGCCCCGGCGCGCGGCGGCGGCCCGGAGCTCGTGCCGGGCCAGAGCGTCGCCCAGCTCGAGGCGCGCGTGGCCGGCGTGGCCGGCGCGCTCCCCGCCGCCCCCAGGGACCCGCAGGAGGAGCTGCGCGAGAAGGCGCGCCTGCTCGCGGCCAAGGACCCGGCGCGCGCGGCGCACATCCTCAAGGCCTGGATGAGCGAGGGAGGCCCGAATGCCTGACGAGACCCTCACCCCCGCCGGCGACGCCCCGCCGCCGCCGGAGCCCGGCCCGGGCCTGGCGCGCGCCGCGGCCGTGCTGCTCGGGCTCGGCCCCGAGGCGGCCGGCTCGCTCTTCCGGCAGCTCGGCGAGGGGGAGCTGCGGCTGGTGGCGCTCGGCGCCAAGGGGCTGCGCAAGCAGTCGCCCGGCGCGGTCCCGGACGCGCTCCGCTCCTTCGTGGACGCCATGGAGTCCCTCGGCGGCGACACGCTCGCCTCCGATCACCTGCTGCGCGAGGCGGCCGTGAAGGCGCTCGGGGCGGACGCCGCCCGCGCCTTCGACGGCACCGAGCCCCCGCCGCCGCCGGACGAGGCGCTCGGCCACGTCTCGCACGCCGACCCCGAGTCGCTCGCGATGGTCCTCTCGCACGAGCAGCCGCAGACGGTGGCGCTGGTCCTCTCCTCGCTCGAGCCCGCGCGGGCCGCGGCGGTGGTGGAGCGGATCCCGGAGCAGCACCGGGCCGACATCCTCCGCCGCATGGCGGTCATCGACGCGGTGGCGCCCGAGGTCCTGCGCGAGATCGGGCAGGCGCTCACCTCCGAGCTCAAGGCGCTGGTGGCGGGCGGGATGCGCAAGGTGAACGGCAAGGCGGTGGCGCTCGAGATCCTGCGCCGCTGCAGCGCGCAGCAGCAGGGCGAGGTGATCGCCGAGATCGAGAAGGACTCCTCCCAGCTCGCCGCCGAGCTGCGCGGCCGGCTCTTCACCTTCGACGACCTGCGCACGCTCTCCGACCGCGACCTCCAGACCCTGCTCCGGGAGATCGACACCACCAAGCTCGCCATCGCGCTCAAGGGCGCCACGCCGGAGCTCAAGCAGAAGCTGCTCTCGAACCTCTCCGCCCGCGCCGCCGAGATGCTGGAGGACGACCTCCAGGCGATGGGCCCGGTGAAGCTCTCCACGGTCGAGACGGCCCAGGGCGAGATCGCCAAGCTGACCCAGGAAGTGGCGCAGCAGGGCCGCATCACGATCGTCGGCGCCAACGAGACGATGCTCTAGCCCATGACGACCCCCCTCGCCCGCCGCCCCCGCTTCCTCGCCTCCCTGCCCGAGGTGCCCTCGGCCGAGCCGGCCCGCTTCCCGGCGGCCGCCGCCCGCGCCCCGGCCGCGGGGAGCCCCGCGAGGACGCCCGCCCCTCCCGCCGGCGCGCTCCCGGCCGCGCGGGTCGAGGTCGAGGTGCCGCTGGCGGAGATCCGGCGGGACGCGATGGAGAAGGTGAACGCCGCCCTCGAGACCCTGCGGGCCCAGGCCGACCGGCTGGCGGAGCAGGCGCGCGCCGACGCCATCGAGATCGGGTTCCAGGTGGCGCGCAAGATCCTCGAGCTGGAGGTGCGGCAGAGCCCGGAGGCGCTGTTCGCGCTGGTGCGCTCGGCGGTCCGCCGCGCCGGCGAGTCGCGCCGCATCGCGGTGCGCCTCGCGCCGGACGACGCTGCGCTCTTGCAGTCGGAGGCCGGACGGGCCGCGCTCGACGGCGTCACCGCGGCCCGGGTCGAGTTCCTGGCCGACGCCGCGCTGGAGCGGGGCGACTGCGTGGTGGACACCGACTTCGGGCAGGTGGACGGCCGGCTCTCGACGCGGCTGGCCGAGGTCCGGCGCGCGGTGGACGGCGCCAGCGAGGGGGCCGCCTAGTGCTCTCCATGGACGCCATCACCCGCGCCATCGCCGAGGCCGACCCGCTCCCCCTGACCGGGACGGTGGTGCGCGCCGCCGGCCTCGTCCTGGAGGCCGCGCTGCCCCGGGTTCCGGTGGGGACGGCCTGCGAGATCCGCGCGGTGGACGGCGCCTCGGTGATGGCGGAGGTCGTGGGCTTCTTCGGCCAGACCGCCCGGCTCATGCCGCTCGCCGACATCCACGGCATCGGCGAGGGGTGCACGGTCGTCCCGCGCGCCTCCGCCGACAAGATCGCGGTGGGCGACGGCCTCCTCGGGCGGGTGGTGGACGCCGCCCTGCACCCCATGGACGGCGGCCCCACCCCCATGCTGCGCGGGCGCGCCCGCCTCCACGCCACGCCGCCGCCCGCCATGGAGCGGCGCCGCGTCACCCGTCCCCTCGGCCTCGGCATCCGCTCCATCGACGCGTGCCTCACCGTCGGCGAGGGGCAGCGCCTCGCCATCCTGGCCGGCCCGGGCGTCGGGAAGAGCGTGCTGCTCGGGATGCTGGCGCGCTCGGCCGACGCCGACGTGGTGGTGGTCGGGCTGGTCGGCGAGCGAGGCCGCGAGGTCCGGGACTTCATCGAGCGCGATCTCGGCGCCGGGCTGCGGCGGGCGGTGGTGGTCGTCGCGACCAGCGACGAGTCGCCGCTCAAGCGCGTCCGCGCCGGCATGGTCGCCACCACCCTCGCCGAGCACTTCCGGGCCCAGGGCAAGCGGGTGCTGCTGCTGGTGGACTCGCTCTCACGCATCGCCCAGGCGCAGCGCGAGATCGGCCTCGCCGCGGGCGAGCCGCCCACCACCAAGGGCTACCCTCCCTCCGCCTTCGCCATCCTGCCGCGCCTGGTGGAGCGCGCCGGCAACGACGCCGGCCCGGGCAGCATCACCGCCTTCTACTCGGTGCTGGCCGAGGGCGACGACCAGACCGACCCCATCGCCGACGCCGCCAAGGCGACGCTCGACGGGCACGTGGTGCTCTCGCGCAAGCTGGCCGAGTCGGGCCACTTCCCGGCGGTGGACGTCCTCGCCTCCATCTCGCGCGTCATGAACGACATCGTGGAGCCGGCGCACCGGGAGCTGGCGCGCCAGGCGCGCGAGGCGCTCTCGGCCTACCGCGAGGCGGCCGACCTCATCGAGGTGGGCGCCTACGCCGCGGGCTCCAACCCCCGCGTGGACCGCGCCCTGCGCTGCCTCCCGGCGCTGCAGGCCTTCCTGCGGCAGGAGCCGGGAGAGCGGACGGCGCTGCCCGAGATGCTGGCCGGGCTGAAGCGCGCGCTCGGAGCGGAGGTGGCCCGTGGGTAGCCTGATCCTCGCGGCGCTGCTCGTCGCCGCCGCGCCCGAGGCGCCGGCCGCGCCGGCGGCGCCGGTGGCGCCCGTCGTCGAGGGGCCGGCCGCGAGCGCGAGCCCGAGTTCGACTTCGACCGCGACCTCGACCCCGAAGGCGACGGCGACCGCGCCCGCGCCCGCGCCCGCGACGGCGAACCCGAACCCCACCCCGAGCGCGAACCCGAACCCGGCTGCGACTGCGACCTCGACGTCGCACCCGACCGCGGGCGGCAGGGGGCGGGGGCACAAGAGCGCGGCGCGCGCCGAGCGCAAGGCGGCGGAGGAGCCGCTTTTCGAGCTGTCCGCGCCGCAGCGGCCGCCGATCGCGGAGCCGCCGACGCTCCCGCCCGCCCTCACCGGGTCCGCGCTCCGCGACGAGCTGCGCGCCTCCGCGCACAAGCGGCAGGAGGACCTGGCCGCGCTGGCGCGCGAGCGGGCGCGGCTGGAGAAGCTCACCGCCGACCTCGCCGCGGCGCGCGCCGCCCTGCGCGAGGAGACGGCGCGGCTGGACGAGCGGGTGAAGAAGGCCGCCGCCGAGAAGGCGGCCGGCGCGGCCCGGCCGAGCGGCCCGCCGCGCCCGGGCGCCCCCGCCGAGGCGGAGGGGCAGGCGCTCGCGAAGACCTTGAGGAGCATGAAGCCGGACCAGGCGGCGGCGCTGCTCGCGCGCCTCGACCGGCCGCTGGCGGTCGGGCTCCTGCGGCGGATGCGCCCCGGCGACTCGGCCGCGGTGCTCGAGAAGATGAAGCCGGAGCTGGCCGCCGAACTGTTCTCGAACCTCGCTGGAGGCACGAAGTGACGACGCTCTCGCTGCAGCTCCTCGACCCCGCGCCGGCCGGCGAGGCCTCCCCGGCCCGCGACCCGCGCGCCGCCCAGCCCGGCCGCGGCTCCAAGGAAGGGCACGCCGCCTTCGGCGCCGCGCTCGGCCGGGCGCTCTCGGCCGACGACGCCGCCGGGCACGCCGCCGCCGCCTTCGCGCACGGCGCCCAGGCCGCCGGCCCGGGCGCGCGCGCCCGCCCGGCGGCGGAGGTCAGCGACGAGCGGACCGGCCCCGCGGGCGAGCGGCGCGGCCGGCGCGCCGAGCCGAAGGAGGCGGAGCCCAAGGCCGCCGGCGACGCGCCCACCGCCGCGCAGACAGCGGCCGCCGCTGCGCTGGCGGGCACCCCCGCCGCCCGCCGCGCTCCGGCCCGGGCCGGCGACGCGCCGCAGGGCGGCACGCCCGCCGCCGCGGCCGGCGCCGCCGGCGTGAAGGCCCCGCTCGCGAGCGTCGACGCCGCGGTGGGCCGGCTCGCCGCGCGCGCCGCCGCCAAGGGCCCCCTGGCGGCGCCCGGCACGGCCGCACCCGCCGACCCGGTCCACGCCGCCGGCAAGGGCGCTGCCCAGGCCGCGCCCGCCCGCGAGAAGGCGCGCGAGCGCGAGGCGCCTCGCGCCGAGCAGGTCGCCACCCCGGCGCGCGCGGAGCTCACGGCCCCGGCGCCGGCCCTGGCCGAGCCTCGGGCGGCCAGCCGCGCCGCGGCGCCCGCCGCCGCCGCTCCCGCGCCGCTCCCGGCGGCGCCGGCGGGACAGGACGTCCAGGGCGCGGTGCTGCACAGCGCGGCCCACCTCAAGGTCGACGCCGGCGGCGCCCTGGGCGCGATCGAGCTGCACCTGCGGGTGCGCGACGGCGCCGTCCTGCTCCGCGTGGACGGCGACGCCGCGCGCGCGGTCGAGTCGCACGCGGGCGAGCTCTCGCGGTCGCTGGCGGGGCACGGCCTCGAGCTGGCGCCGATCGAGGTCGGCGCGCGCGACGCCGGCGCCTCGCTCGGCGGTCAGGGCGGGCGCGGCTTCGAGGAGCGGCGCGAGGCGTGGCAGGAGGCGGCCGACGCCCGCCAGGGCCCCACCGCGGCGCCGCCCGCCCCGGCCGGCCGGGGCGCGCCCCCGACCAGGAGCGACCGCGGCGTGCACGTCGAGGCCTAGCGAGGACACCCATGGACACCACCGCCGTCACCAGCAGCTCCAGCGCGACCCAGGGCGACAGCGCCAGCGCCGCGGCCAAGAACGTGCTCGGGAAGGACGACTTCCTGAAGCTCCTCACCGCGCAGCTGGCCAACCAGGACCCGCTGCAGCCGGTCGACAACCAGGCGTTCATCGCCCAGCTGGCGCAGTTCTCCAGCCTGGAGCAGCTCCAGAACGTCACCTCCAGGCTCGACACGCTCCTCCTCGCCACCGCCTCCAACAACCAGCTCAGCACCGCCTCGCTGGTCGGGAAGAGCGTCTCCTACAAGACCAGCTCGGTCGCCCTCGACGGCACCACCGCGCCGGGCCTGTCCGTGAAGCTCGACGCGAACGCCAGCGTCACCTGCCTGGTCCAGGACGCGAGCGGGCGCACCGTGCGCAGCCTGGTCCTGGGCGCGCGCGACGCCGGCACGTTCGACCTGGGCTTCGACGGGCGGGACGCGTCCGGGGCCCCGCTGCCGGCCGGCCAGTACACCCTCCAGCTCTCGGCCCGCGACGCGCAGGGCCAGGACGTGGCGGTCGAGGCCCGCGGTCAGGGCCGCGTCACCGGCATCACCTTCGACGGCGGCGCGGCCGAGCTCCTCATCGGCCAGGACCACGTGAAGCTCTCCGACGTCTCCGAGATCACCCAGGCCTGACCCGCGGGCGGGCAGATGCGCACGAGCACGAAAGGAACGCAGCCATGAGCCTCCTCACCTCCCTCGCCTCCGGCACCAGCGGCCTCGCCTCCGCCTCCACCGAGCTGGCCGTCATCGGCGACAACATCGCCAACTCCAACACCGTCGGCTTCAAGGCCGAGCGCGCCGCCTTCGAGGACGCGCTGGCCCAGACCGTCATCGGCGGCGCCGGCCAGATCGGCCTCGGCTCGCGCCTGCAGGCGGTCCAGAAGCTGATCACCCAGGGCGCGCTCTCCAACACCGGCGTCTCGACCGACCTCGCGCTGCAGGGCGGCGGGTTCTTCGAGGTGCGCGGCACCACCGGCGACGGCCGCAACGGCACCTACGTGACCCGCGCCGGCCAGTTCACGGTGGACCGCACCGGGTTCCTGGTGAACCTCGACGGCCTCCGCGTGCAGGGCTACGGCGCCGACGCCGCCGGCAACGTCACGAGCGCGGTGGGCGATCTCCAGGTGGGCAACGCCAGCTCCGCCCCCCAGCCGACCACCACCATCAGCCTCAAGGCAAACCTCCAGTCCGACGCGGTCATCCCGGCGGCGTGGGACCCCACCCAGCCCGCCGCGACCTCCAACTTCTCGACCAGCGTCACCATCTACGACTCGCTCGGCAAGGCCGACCAGGCGCAGGTCTACTTCCGCCGCTCCGGCGCCGGCACCTGGGAGTGGCACGCCGTGACCGACGGCAGCGCCGTCGCCGGCGGCACGGCCGGCGTGCCCTCGGAGATCGCGGGGGGCACGCTCACCTTCGACTCGAACGGCCTCCTCACCGCGCAGACCCAGGCGTCGAGCTTCAACCCGCTCAACGCCACCGCCCCGCAGGCGCTCGCCTTCAACTTCGGCACGCCCACCGGCGCCGGCGGCAGCGGGCTCGACGGCATCACGCAGTTCGCGAGCGCCAGCGCCACCACCTTCGTCGGCCAGGACGGCTTCGCGCCGGGCGAGCTCACCTCGGTGCAGATCGACAAGAAGGGCACCGTGATGGGCATCTTCACCAACGGCCAGTCCCGCGCCCTCGGGCAGGTGGGCGTGGCCCGGGTGGCGGCGCCGGACCAGCTGGAGCGGGTCGGGGGCAACCTCTACGCCCTCACCCCGAGCTCGGGCGACGCGGTGATGGGCGCCGCGGGCGACGGCGGCCGCGCCTACATCTCGGCCGGCACGCTGGAGCAGTCGAACGTCGACATCGCCGAGCAGTTCGTGCGGATGATCGCCGCCCAGCGCGCCTTCGAGGCGAACTCGAAGACCATCACCACCTCGGACCAGCTCCTCTCCGAGCTCATCCAGATGAAGCGCTAGCCCTTATCGCCCGCGCCGCGCGTGACGATGAACGCTCGGAGGACCAGCCGATGATCGCGCTCACGCGGCTCGACGGAAAGGAGCTGGTCGTGAACGCCGACCACATCCTCACCGCCGAGGCCACCCCCGACACGGTGCTCCTCCTCACCACCGGCCTGAAGCTCATGGTGCTCGAGCCGGTGAGCGAGGTGGTGGAGCGGATGGCGGCCTGGCAGCGCCGCGTCCACGGCCCCCCCGAGGCGCGCGGCACCGTGCTCCCCTTCCCCCGCGGCGTGCCGCAGGAGTAGCGCCTCATGGACCTCACCACCGTCGCCGGCCTCGTCCTCGGTTTCGGCGCCATCCTCCTCGGCCAGGTGCTGGAGGGTGGGCACGTCGGCTCCATCATGCAGGACACCGCCGCCATCATCGTGATCGGCGGCACCTTCGGCGCGGTCATGGTGTCCTTCCCGAGGAAGGACTTCGTCCGCGGGCTGAAGATGTTCAAGATGGGGTTCACCGAGAAGAAGGAGGACCTGCCGGCGGTCACGAAGCAGATCGTCGAGCTCGCCAGCGTGGCCCGTCGCGACGGCGTGCTGGCGCTGGAGGGCAAGCTCGCCGAGATCGAGGACCCGTTCCTCAAGAAGGCCCTGACGTACGTGGTGGACGGCGTCGACGCCAGCGTCACCCGCTCCTCGCTCGAGGCCTCCATCGAGGCCGAGCACGGCGAGAACATGATGGGCGCCAAGGTGTGGGAGGCGGCCGGCGGCTACTCGCCCACGATCGGCATCATCGGCGCGGTGCTGGGGCTCATCCACGTGATGGAGAACCTCTCCGACCCCTCCAAGCTCGGCGGCGGCATCGCGGTCGCCTTCGTGGCGACGGTGTACGGCGTCGCCACCGCGAACCTCATCTACCTCCCGATCGCCAACAAGCTGAAGCGGAAGCTCGCGCTGGCGATGGAGCGCAAGGTGGTCATCACCGAGGGCGTGCTCGCCATCCAGGAGGGGCTCAACCCGCGCGTCCTGGAGGAGAAGCTGCGGGCGCTCACCGGCGAGCCGCCGCCCCCCAAGGACGAGGCCAAGAAGGCCGCCTAGCGCGCGCCCGGGACCGCCATGGCGAAGAAGAAGCACGAGGAGGAGCACGAGAACCACGAGCGGTGGCTGGTCTCGTACGCCGACTTCATCACCCTGCTCTTCGCCTTCTTCGTCGTCATGTACTCGGTGAGCCGCGTCGACAACAAGCGGCTCTCCCAGGCGACCGAGTCGATCAAGTGGGCCCTGCACATGAACGGCACCGGCGGCGTCGGCAAGCTCCCGCTCTTCGACGGGCCGCCGTCGGACGGCGGCGACGTGGTCTCGGCGCCCGCCGGCGGAGGCGGCACCTCGGCGGCGCAGCGGGCGGCCATCGAGAACTTCCGCCGCAAGATCGAGAACCGGGTCCGCCCGTTCATCATGCAGCGTCCGGGCCCGACCGCGGTCACGGTGTCGGTCGAGGGCCAGCGCGTGACGGTGCGGCTCGCGGCCGCCGACTTCTTCGACGCCGGCCAGGCGGCGCTCCGCCCGCAGATCATGCCGCTGCTCGACGCCATCGCCGAGGAGGTGGTCCCGCTCGAGCGCCCGCTCCGGATCGAGGGGCACACCGACGACACCCCGGTGGCCGGCGACCGGTTCCACGACAACTGGGAGCTGTCCGCGGCCCGCGCCGCGACGGTGGCGAGCTACCTCGAGCGCGCCCACCACGCCGACCCCCACCGCCTCTCCGCCACCGGCTTCGCCTCGACCCGCCCCATCGCCCAGGGCGACACCCTCGAGGCGCGCGAGCTCAACCGCCGCGTCGAGATGGTGGTGGAGCTGGAGCTCAAGGCGCCCCCGCGCCCGCGCAAGGACCCCCCCCCGCTCGATCCGTTGCCGCACTGACATCGGCCGGCGCTCGCGGCGTCGCAGTAGCAGTCGTGGGGGCCGCGGACGAGGTCGGGGTCGCGGTCGAGGTCGCCGTCGACTCCACGGTCGGGGTCGAGATCGCGGTCGGGGTCGGGATCTCCTCGGGCTGTCGGGCGGGGCCTCGTCCCCCGCCGCGGTCGAGCTCGAGGCAACTCGCCTGGTGCGGCTCCGCGAGCGGCCCCCCCGCCGTTTCCCCCGCCGCTCTGCGCCCGCGCGCGGGTCGTCGCGCGTCCAGCGGTCGCCGCCTCGTCGAGCCGGGCGGCACCGTCCGGCGAGCGACGCCGGCGAGGCGCCGCCCCCCACGTCCGCTGCGGCGTCCGCGAGATCGGCTCACGATCCGGTACAGCGCTGTCCCTGCGTCCGCGTCGAGCCAGCGGCCTCAGCGCCCTCGCCGCACGCCCCTGAAGTGCTTCCGCCAGCGGCGGTGGATGGAGCGCTCCGGCCCGCGTTCTTCCGGAACTGTTCCATGTGCTCCCTGCCGAAGACGTGCTCCGCGTGCAGGGAGTTGTGATCGCAGCAAGCCACTCTCAGCTTGTCGGCGGTGCTGCGCCCGCCGAGCGCTACGGGCCGGATGTGGTCGAGCCCGAGCCGCTTGGTCGAGCCGCAGACGCTCCCGTCCGGCAGGCGGAAGCTGCAGGGGCCGCCGTCCCGCTTCCACACCTCCCGCGCGACCGCCGCCGGGACGTGGCGCGGGTCAGCGGAGGGCTTCTGAGGCGCCGGCCGCGGCCGCTTCACGAGGCCGCGCCGGCGGGCGGCCTTCTCGAGGAGGAGGTCGAGCGCGGCGGTGAGCACCGCCTCGGTGTCGCCGTCGGGGATGGCGTGGGAGAGCGCGTCTTTCGCGGCGTCGAGCTTGGCGAGGAACGCCTTCGAGACGGTGACGTGGTAGCGGCGGAGCTCGGCGTCGAGGGGCACCACCTCGTCGCGCGGGCGAGCCGGCGCGGAGAAGAGGTCTGCGTCTGGCTGTACCCTTTCGGACTTCGCCGGCGAAGTCCGTTCGGGTACAGGCGAGGCGGTGCGCGCCTCCGCGGGCGCGCTCGCGCGCAGTGGCGGCGCGGTGCGCGCGAGCGCCGTGACCACCTCGCGCCGCGGCGGGTTCGCGACCGGCCTGAGCTCGGCGACGAGCGCCTCCGCCTCGCGCTTCGAGAGCCCGTAGAAGCGCGGCAGCACCTCGCTCGCGTTCTCAGGGGTGAGCGCCTTCGAGAGCTCGTAGACGACCGACATGCACAGCGCCCATCGCGGAGCGGCTCCACGACGGCGGGGAAGCGCTGGACGAGCGCGGCGGCCGTCATGCGCCGGGCGGCGGCGCTGCTCGTGAGCCGGAGCTCGCGCTCGAGGTACTGGAAGAGCGAGGCG